>NZ_CP072390.1:930203-1240270 GCF_018127785.1 Prevotella scopos JCM 17725 | reverse complement strand
TCAGTAAGATACTTATACTCACGATACATCAGTACATCCATCGTAGGGAAACCGTTCTGCTTGTCAGATGGTTTAGCTAATGTTCCATCTTCGAAAGCATCGCCCTTTCCCTTCTTATAGGCAAAGCCCGCCTTTAATGACAATACTCCTTTGCGGAAAAGGAGGTTACGCGTAAGACCTGTATAAGCCTCCATCGTGCGGATATCCTGACGGCGGAAGTAAGGATAGCTGTAGCCTGTCTGCTTACGTTGTGCGATGTTCACACCTGCTTCTACCGTCCAGAGAGATAACTCGTTTATAACGCCATAATAGCCAGTATAGCCAAGATGTACATCATTCCACGCCTTATTGGCACTCTTTACGGGGTCAAGATACTGATAGAAGTAGGCTCCCTGTTCATTCTTGTTAGAACGATAAGCATTCATCTCGTTGACAAGGTTCTCACTTGAGAAACTAAAGTCAAGATGATGTACCTGCTTGTCGAGGTTCAAAGTTAGGCGTGTTTGGTAGTCATAGATGTTGCTGTGATGATTGGTGTGAACAATCGTATAGGGTGACTTCCTACCATAATAACCCTTTCGATAAGCCATATCCAAGTGGTTAAACCATGAGAGGTGTGGGAGGATTTCCCAGCCAAGTTGTAGACCTAATCCATGATATTCATTGAGCATAGGTTGCTCCCTATTGCTATCAGTAAAGCCCGAACTACTGAAGGGTTCAGTCTTACCAATCCAGGGACCATAGTTGATATAAGACGTAAACTCCTGTGCATTTGAAGCGTAGGTACTAAAGATTACGCTCTCTGTGTTCCGTCGGTAAGTATAGTTAAGACCAAGACTAAAAGGCTGTAACGGTACATAGATGCCAGTAGTGAGGGCTAAATCCATTAGCTTTGTCTTATGTCTTAAATCCTTATACTTAGCAACGTTTGCTGCAGTGAAGTCCACCTTTGTACCAATGGCAAGTCCTTTATATATCTCCCAAGACAATGCGCCCATAAGATTATAGGTGTCACGATGCTTTGTGCCAGCATTATTTAGCGAGTCTTCGACAATATCGAACGGCAAACGTTGGGTCTGTATGAACGCTGAACCAGTCATATTACGTCCAGAGAAGTTGTCATAACGCATACTCCCCGATAGGACAATCCTGTCTGTTAGGCGATAGAAAGAAGACACGTTGGCACCCGCTTGCACGGAACGTGGCGACTCGTCATAGTTGACAAAGCCTCCCTTGCCATATTGTGCATAGACTTCAGCCAAGGAAATGTTCTTTGTCTTAAATCGTGTCAAAGCTGCAGCATTGTCACTTCTCAGCCATGCATCGCTATTGGCAACGAAGCTAAAATCACGATGGAGCAGACTATCCTTAGCCTGCTCCTGTGCGTTGAGGCTGGCAGAGAGGGCTACTCCTGCCAGTATAAGTGTCATGAACCTATATCTCATCTTACAGGTTATGTTCTTTTATCATCTATTTTACTTGTCTCTAAGTGAGAACTGTTTGCGCTCGTGGAAGTCAGCAGTAGAGTTATTTGTGTCCATGTAGACAATCTTTGCTCCATTCTTCATAGAAGCTTCAGCATCAATGCCACTTGGGTCTGTACCATACTTGTAGTTATAAACTAATTTAGCAGTATTGCCTTCAATCTTCTTTGTCGCTTCAGCATCCACGTTACGATATACGCTATGACCAAGTTTGACAGTCTGCATGACGTAGCCAGCATCTACATCAGAGCCGAAACGCTTCTTACTCTTGCTCTCATTAATTTTCTCATAAATCTCAACACCGTCAATAATCCAGTCTGTTGGGACCTTCAATACAGCATTTATTTTGTTCTGAGCTTTGCCTGGTGCGTATGTGATATTACTTGCATCGTTTGCGAAAGCAGCAGGCGTTGTGTTCTTTGTTTGGAAGATAAAGAAGCCAGGAGAAGTTACACTAAGTGGCCAAGCATTACCCTGTCCATATTCTACTGCCTTAAGGTATTGGCTGGTAGGGATAACGTCTGCTGGTGTTGGATAGTATTTTGGATTCTTAAAACCAGACTCTGGGTCGTACATAGTATAGTAGTCTTTATTGGCATAGTTGATACTCTGTGGGTAGGTCTTAGTATTATCTATTGCCCCCATACAGCAGATAACAACCTGTGAATAAGGCTCGATAATCAATGAATTAGGGAAGTACCATATACCACAAGCTGCTGGAACCCAGCCCTTAGATAAGTAAGAAGGCTCTGTCGCTCCTGTGCCGTACCATTCGTTCGCAACAGAGTGTGCATTATAGGGGTCTAATATACCAATTGCCAAGTTGCTGATTACTGCTGTCTTACCACCATTGTTATAGAGGATAAAACCCTTGTCCATCTGGAAGAAATTCTTGGGATCGTTTTCAATTGGTACACCTGTCGTGTACAATTCCTTGATGATAACTTGGTCTGCATTCTGATCAGGCAATTGGAAAGTAACGTTCTTTACATCTGATACTTTGATGACTTGTACAGTACTATCGTTATGTTTCACAATCATATTCCATGTTTGTGCGTTGATGT
Source organism: Prevotella scopos JCM 17725 (assembly GCF_018127785.1). Lineage (NCBI taxonomy): Bacteria > Pseudomonadati > Bacteroidota > Bacteroidia > Bacteroidales > Prevotellaceae > Prevotella > Prevotella scopos. The sequence goes on along the minus strand of NZ_CP072390.1, from coordinate 1,237,722 downwards.
TGCCAATGAAAGCGAACAGGGCAACAAGGAGAAGTAATATTTTCTTCATATCTTTTTCTATTTAATTTCTAATGTTATTCTTACTTGTTCATAAACTTAAAGCTCTTGGTAGGTGTACGGAGGATGTAGACACCCTTTGGTAAAGACGAGAGGTCAAGTGCAACTCGTCCCTCACCATCTGCTGTTACTGAGCTGATTTGTGTACCATTTAGATTGTAAATGGCAACTCTTGCGCCTGCTTTCAACCCACTTACCTCAGCATTATTGAATGAGAAACTTGGAGTCGATGTCTCACCTTTTGGATCATTTTTAGGAACGCTACTGATGCTTGTTGTAACTTTCTTCTCATTGAAATGGTAGTCCTGTACTCCTGTCAGTGCTGTTGACAACTTCTTACCCTCACAAGTAATAACAAGGTCATTACCCTCTATGGTTATAACAGGGTATGAATCCAAAGCAAACTCGGTCTTGGTACCATTCGTTTCGGTCAAGACAAGGCAGGTTATCATCTTCTCTTGTACTGTCTGTGCAAAGCCACTAAGGGGTATGAACGACAGTGCTAAAGCGATAAGCCCTATAAAACTTATTTTCTTCATAAACATTGTTTTTAATTTATACTATCTTTATTTCTCTTTTAATTTACGATACGTTTCTTCGACATTACTAATGGTAAGGTTACTACGCGAGGAGAGTCTACTGTAACGACGACCTGCGACTTGGCACCATTGAAGAAGTAACGATAGTCTTCGGTTTCCTTTCTTGCTGAACTGCTGACCTTATACAAGCCGGAAGGAACGCTGAAGTGAGCTACTCCTTGTACGTCTGTACTATCAACGAAGGTGCTTGCCACAGCGTCTTGTAACTCTACACGTAAGCCTTCATACGCGCCATCGTATGTGCTTGGAAACTCTAACTTCACATCAAAGTTGACTAAATCAAGTCCTTCATCATAGTCAGCACACGAAATTAACAGCGTTATTACGCATACTGCAAGTAAACAAAATATCTTTCTCATTATATCTTCAATCTTAATGAAAGTCCATAATAGAAACTCGGAACATACCCACTACCAAAGAGACTTGTTTCAAGTCCTGTCTGAGTAGAGTGTACCTGAGCAAGCGTGTTGAAGAAGTTATTGGCATAGAACGATATAGATACGTGCTTGCCAATTTCTTTTGTCACACTCAAATTAGCCGACCAGAAGGCACTGAGCTTATTTGGATTCAACGTGTAAGGATAGTTTGTTCGCACAACCAACTGTGTCAAATCGTTGTATAATCCTCTGTCATTCGTTGCTGCCCAACGTAGTTTTTCAGCAAAAGGAACCAACGTTTCTGGTGCATCCCATGTGCTATAATACTCTGGATAAACAATCACTGTTTGGTTCTCTGTCTTACCATTATACGGCTCACCAAAGTATTCATTACCACTATTCACAACATATCCTCGGCTGCTGGTAGCTCTACTATAAGTATAGAGTGAACTTTCCATACGCAAAGCAATGATGAGTCGAATCTTTGGTATATGTGTCGTCAGTGTGATATTCATATCCACTTGACCGCTGACAGACCCATTTGATGGTGAAGCATTAGCGGTATAGTTAGTTGATGTGGCTGCACCACCACGGTAATAACCAATATATTGATAGAGTTTCCCGTCTGACTGACGTGTGTTAAGTCCTACAGGAATATCCGTAAAGAGCGTTTCGTCCTGTGCCTTGTAATGATAATACTTACCATCTACACGCACCTGTGTACGGAGAGCCTTAATCTGTTTGAAGTCTACTATCCATTCTAAACCATAGCGACTCAATGGGTCAGCATTCACATATTTCGTGTTGGTGACGTAGGTGTTACGTTCGTCATAACCGAGAACGACTGGGGCTTTCGTCCCACTGGCATCACTTACCGTCACAATACCTGTCTGTGGGTCAATCGCAAAGAGTCGATTAGCCGCATCAATACCGCTCGCTTGAAGTTTAGCAGGTGATGTGTACTTATAGGTGAAAGGTGTGTAAGTGTTTGTTGCCATGTAAGGATTGAAAGTCTTACTATGGAAGAATGAAAGGTTGATGTCTGCTATCTTCGTTCTCAGTTCCACACCTAAATCCCACTGGTTGGCATATTGCCATTTCAAGTCAGCATTGTATCGTGCCTTTGAAGGGTAGGTGTAGTAGGCGTAATAAGAACGATTATTAGCATCACTGGTAGATGAGAATGCTAACATATCACGATAAGATGGAGAAGGGTAGAGTACTTGGAAACTCGGAAGCTTCACGCTCTTTCCCCATCCTGAATGCACGCTAAGACTATTCACCCAACTTTCTTGTCCGAAGCGAAGCATATAGCGCATATTCAGTCGTGGTGAAAAACTACCCACTGTTCCATATTCTGAGCCTGAAATCGAGGTGATATCCTCACGTACACCTGCTGTCAGTTCAATATTCTGTTTGGTATTAATAGCCATTGAGAGCTTATCCTCGGCATAGAGTGCCATGTTGTTCAAAGCGGGTAGGGCATCAAAACGATATTCACGCCATGTCGGTGCGTAGCGCATATCTTCGTAGTGTGTACCCTTTCCCTTATTCCTACTGCTGGTCCATTCTGCACCAACAAGTAAGCGGTTGCGGAACTTTCCAAATGATTTATTCCAATTAGCTTTTAGCTTCAAACTATAGGTTAACGGCTTGGAATCGCCAAAACCACGCAGATACCAATAGCCTGTAGGACCAAGAATGATGTTGGCAGAAGGGTTCTTATCGTAATCTTCTGCAATGTTATATCCTTCTGTCAAAGTGTGGATATAAGGCTGTGTAGAACTACTACTCTCATTGCTATAGCTTTCTGAGCGTTTATCAGCGTAGGTGAAGGCTGCTGTAAAATTAAGATTGGTTATCCATGACTTGTTCAATAACCAGTCAAGGCGCACATTACCACCCACGTTATTGTCCTTAACCTTATAATAACTGTCCAAGTTGCGGTCTAGGTCAGCCTTTGAATCATAGCCTCCCACACCGCCATTCAGCCCTATATCCAACGTCAGAGGCTGTGTCTTTTTCATAAAGACATTCATATAATGTAGTGACAGCACATTGCGCTGATAAGCTGTATAAGGCGATGCTGCATCCGAGAAAGAGCGTGCATGCTCAAGGGAGAAGTTGATGAGTCCTGTATTCTTGCCCAAGTCTAATCCTTTGTGAAGGGCTATCTGGCGGGTGTGTTGGTTGATACTTCCTTCTAAGATGAAAGGCGAACTACCTCTACGGGTCTTCACTTTTACTACACCATTGGTGAGGTCGCCGTATTCAACAGAGGCAATACCGGGTACGACCTCCACACTTTCAATGTTAGAAGCACTGACACCACGTGTACTCACACCAGCCGTCTCGCCCATCATCGCATTGTTGTTCAGACGAACACCATCCACTTCAATGGCTGTACCAAATGACGCGTTGCCTCGCTCTGACGAACCGCTTCGCAAGGTCAATTTGCTATCATTCATCAAAGAAGGGTTCACACTCTTACCACCCGGTAAAAGCTGAGCTATATCACCCAAAGTCATTATCTGTTGATTGTCCAACGTCTTACGGTCAATGGTGTAAGAGGTTGTTATCTCGTCTTTCTTTCGATGCGCAACAACCTGTACTTCATCGAGTTGAAGGTTGTCTTCGGCAAGGCGCACGTTGAGCGTGGCACCATCATTATTAATGGTGACAACTACTGTTTGTTCTGCGTAACCAAGGCAGGAGATAACTGCAGTACACTTTCCTTTCGGTACGTTTTTTATCGTGAAACAACCTTTTTCGTCCGTAAAAGCGTATAAGCGATTTTCCTTCAATGTGACTGATGCGTAGGCTATAGGCTTACGATCATCCTTCCCCACAACACAACCAGTAAGTGTCTGGGCTATACCATTGATGCTTAGTCCGCAAAATACAATAGACGCTATTATCCTATTCGTGAAGTCCATGACTTGCAAAGGTAGGACGAATCTACTAACTCTACAATACTCAAAAATAGGTATTTGTTGACTTTTTTTATGAATAAAAATTGATTTTATCGTATTACCTAAGGTTCTTCTGATATATGGAGTGATAAGGAACACTCAAATGTGTGAGAAGACGCGATTCAAAAGGTTCAAGGAGAAACGATACCTAACACTTAAATATTAGTAGATTTTTGTAAGTTTATAAACTGCCTAAATGATTGGTGTTAAGCCTCCGCACTATTGGTGTTTACCGTCCACACCATATGTGCGGAGCCTCTGTACGTTAATAATAAAAAACGTTCTAATTGATTAAATATCAAATCCATATAGATATGATATCAATTTTATTGCACCACTAGTAATTTTGAATTAAAAAGATATGAATGCACAAAAGTTTTATCGGACACCAATAATTTGAAGTTGATGCCGCTACCGACCCGCGCGACAAATCGTACTTGATGTACGGTAGCCGAATAGGACTTGGCGATGCCGACCCGCACTACCAACAACTGCCCTTACGCGCCGCCATAGGCAAGCTTTCCACACCCTTCGCCTTCAAAGAGAAAACCCAACTGCTGAACAACTATTTGGCAGAACGCAAACCAAGGGGCGATGCTGCAAAACTACTGGCGAAAGAAATGCGCCAATAGTGTGCATCGGCAGTTGTTTAACAAGGGGATACTATGCAAAATCAACTGTACGGTGTTGCTTCGTTGCGCTCACACAAATCGCTTTTGCAGCCATCGCCTTACGGGCATATCGTAAAATTTAAGGCATACCCAAGCCAAGGCGATGCAGGCAAACACAAGGGCTAGGACCTGCGGAATGGTTTGGCAGAAAGGTAGGTCGTTTCTCTTTGCATAAGCAAAACAGGTGTAGATAAGAGGAAAATGAACGATGTAAATAGGATAAGAAATGTTGCCAAGGAAGTTGCATATACGCGTAGAAAGGGCATCGGTGGTTTCTCCCGATGCGCCTATCCACACCACAAGGGGGAAAACCAACAGCACACAAAGCGCTTCGTAGATGCCGTTTGCCCACATCTGGCTTTCTCCGCCTAGGCGCGGAGGCACAGTAACGGCCACAATAATTAGCGCACACCACCAAAAAGCACCGCGCACCTTGCGCTTATGAAACACGCGCGAAAGCAGCAAACCCGCAGGGAAGGCAAACATAACGCGGAGCAATCCGCCCCAAAAACCATAGTTGCCGAAGGTCCACCCTGCACCTAGATTGCCATACTCGTTGGTTATGGCATAGCCAAATAGCGCGCCACCTGTGGCGAATACCAGCATGGCGAGCCAACGCGTAGACAACTTGCGAATGGCCAAGACATAGAGTAGGTTGGCTATATACTCGAAAAACAATGACCATGTAGGGCCGTTAAGTGGAAAAATCTCGCCATAACCACGTACCTCAACCTCTCCCCATGCAGGCACTAAAAACAGATTCAGCAGCGTTGCGAAGGTCAAAAGGACCACAGGCACTTCGGAAACTTTTAAATATTCGGTGCCTTGGGCATAAAACAACAGTCCGCCAAGTAGAGCACCTATCACCACCATGGGATGCAGACGGATAACCCTTCGCTTAACAAAGGCCATAATGCCCATGGTGTTTAGGCGGTCGTCGTAGGCATAACCGATAACGAAACCCGATAGCATAAAGAAGAAATCTACTGCCAAATAGCCGTGATTGACACACTGCGTGAGGCAGTTTGTGGCAAAATCTTCGCCTATATGGTAACAAATAACGAGGAGGGCGGCAACGCCGCGCAACCCGTCTAGCAAGTGATAGTGTGGTTTGGTGTCGGCAAAAGCTGCCGCAGAGGTGTTGTTTGGGGTCATTGGTGAAGTTATGCGTTTGGTTTTTATTAGGCACAAAGGTAAACAAGTATGCTGATAACAAAGTAATTACACTTAAAATTAATTTTGCTGTCATTTCTGTCATTCAATGTTGTGCCCTAACTGATTAGTTTACAGTAGGGTTATATGAAATGTTAAAAGTGACAGCAAATTAAAACAAAACTTTTTTTGCAAGCTGTGTAATAGCCCCCACTCTTGTTAGGGGCTTTATTATTCCGTGTGTTGGAAGGACGATTTCTCTTGCGGTTAGATAGTTTTTTTGAGGACTAAAGAACCTCTAAAACCTCTTGTATATCCTTGATATTCTTCATACTTTCAACGATAAACTGTACGTCTTTGCGGTCATGGACTTGCATCTCGATCGTTCCCTCAAAGATTCCATTATCGCTGGAAATTGTTATCTTACGGATATTAATGCCTAACTGGTCGGAGAGGACATCAGAGATGTCGTGTAGCATACCGCTGCGGTCAATACCACGAATCTCAATTGTTGCGTCAAAGAATAATTGGCGGTGCATGTCCCACTTGGCATCTAAGATTCTACCACCATAGCTTGCTTTTAGCTTTGCAGCCACTGGACAGGCACGCTTATGAATCTCGATGTGGTTCTTGTTGTCAATATATCCGAGGATATCATCACCAGGGATAGCATGGCAGCAATGTGGGAAGAGATAGCGATGTATGTTTTCCTCGTTGATGAAGATAGGCTTCTTTTTGTTGAGTTCTTTTGTAACAACAATTAAGCCCTCAGTATTTTCTGTGTCCTTAGCTTCTGCAGTCTCTGTGGCTTTCTTATCATTCGACTTCAAGAAAGGGACGTAACGACGCCAACCGCGTGAGGTAATAGTCTTCTCTGATTTTGACTTTCCACGAAGTTCGTTTAAGTCAGTATCGCCAAGGATGACAGACTTGTTCCCGACAGCAAGGAAAAGATTGTCATGCTTACGAAGGTCGTGTAAATCGCAAAGTTTATCCAAGGTAGATGTGGTCATCTCTAGGTCATGTGCCTTAAGCCAAGTTGACAGCTGTGCTTCTCCTGTCTTTTGTAACTCACGGCTCTCACGTCGCAAGATAGCTTGTATCTTTGCCTTCGCCTTCGCTGTAGATACAAAGTTGATCCATGACGGATTGACATGTTGTGACATAGAGGTCAGGATTTCTACCTGATCTCCACTGTTGAGTTTATGACTCAATGGGACAAGTTTATGGTTGACCTTTGCACCGATGCAATGGCTGCCGAGGAATGTATGAATTTGGAATGCAAAGTCGAGCGCCGTACATCCAGCAGGCATGGTCTTAATCTCTCCTTTCGGTGTGAATACAAAGATTTCAGATGCAAAGAGGTTGAGTTTGATGGCATCGAGAAAGTCCATGGCGTCTGGTTGTGGATCATCAAGAATCTCCTTTATCGTTCTAAGCCATTCGTTCAATTCACCCTCATCTTCAGTAATCTCTCCACCATCTTTATATTTCCAATGTGCAGCAAAGCCCTGTTCAGCCAGTTCGTTCATGTGTTCAGAACGTATCTGTACTTCAATCCAACGACCTTTGCTAGACATTAGTGTGACATGCAACGCCTGATAACCATTAGCCTTAGGATGGTTCACCCAATCGCGAAGTCGGTCGGGATGACTCTTATAAATCTGACTGATCGCCACATAAATCTGGAAGCAGTTGTTGATTTCCTCTTCTTGTGATTTTGGTTTATAGATGATGCGTACAGCCAGGATATCGTAGATTTCCTCAAAGGTGACATGTTTGTTTTGCATCTTATTCCAAATAGAATAAGGACTCTTTACGCGTGCTTTAATCTCATATTCGAAGCCCATCTTGTCAAGTTCGGCACGAATAGGTGCGGTGAACTGCTCAAAGAGGGTGTCACGCTGCGCTTGCGTTGATGCGAGTTTCTTCTCGATAGAGGCGTACGCATCTGGATGTTCGTAGCGGAAGCTAAGGTCTTCTAACTCAGTCTTAATCTTATTCAGTCCCAATCGGTTCGCAAGTGGTGCATAGATGTAGAGCGTTTCACCTGCAATCTTATATTGTTTGCTGGCAGGCTGAGAAGCAAGAGTACGCATGTTGTGCAGACGGTCGCATATCTTGATGAGGATAACGCGAATGTCATCGCTCATGGTGAGCAATAACTTCTTGAAGTTTTCAGCTTGTGCTGAAGCTTGCTCGCCAAAGATACCACCTGAAATCTTGGTCAGTCCGTCAACAATCTGTGCAATCTTTGGACCGAATATGTTTTCAATATCCTCCACCGTATAGTCGGTATCTTCTACGACATCATGTAAGAGAGCAGCACAGATACTTGTAGCACCGAGTCCCATCTCTTCACAAGCAATCTGAGCAACGGCAATAGGGTGCATGATATAAGGTTCGCCAGAGAGTCGGCGCACACCCTTATGCGCTTGTCGTGCGAAGTTGAATGCCTTGGTTATGATATCAACCTTTTTTCGATGACGTGAAGCAAGATAGGTGTCGATGAGATGCTGAAAGGCATCATCTACCATCTTCTCATAGTCAATCTCCTTAACTTCCATATTGTCCTTTTCCATTGTGCATCCTCCCTTTATATATAATAAGGTGAAAGAATTGTTTTAGTATAGTATGGCTTTTTGGCTTATGTGAGTAGCCGCAATAGTCATGTTAGGTTCTTCGTTGGTTGTTTCGTTCTGGTAAATCTGATCTTTGTAGTTTTTGAACTTCTCAACCATTTCAAGAGGTAGGCGCAACTTAGCTATGCCATTGGTTGCAAATGCCTTGATTAAGCCTTGTCGATACTGTGGGTTAAGTGTCTTCAAATCATCGACATTCATTCCTAAGACGTTAGCCACCTTAGCTAGTGTGATGTCCTTTTCAATAATGACTGTATCACAGCGGATAGGCAGACCCGTTGATAAAGGTGTGATGTTATAATCAGCATAGTAGTTCATCACATAATTTGCTGCGATGAAAGCGGGTACATAACCACGTGTCTCCTTTGGTAAATGCTGATAGACCGCCCAGAAGTCTGCGCCACCACCAGCCTTTGTGATAGCACTGTTGACGCGTCCCGGTCCACAGTTGTAGGCAGCGAGAGCCAATGTCCAATCACCAAATTGCTTGTAGAGGTCGCTCAACATACGTGCTGCAGCATAAGAAGACTTCTCTGGGTCGCGACGTTCATCAATATAATTATCAATCTGAAGGTCGTATTGCTTACCTGTTGTTGCCATGAACTGCCATAATCCAACAGCTCCTACCCGTGACGTTGCATTGGGGTTCAGTCCCGATTCTATTACAGGAAGATACTTCAGTTCTAGCGGTAAGCCATAGTAGCGCAGAGCTTCCTCGAAGATTGGGTTATAGTAACGTGCACGTCCTAACAAATAGGAAGTTGATTGGCGTCCTGCCTTTGTGTAGCGATCAATATATTTCTTAACTTCCTCATTACAGGTCATTGTCATCATGTTCGAAAGGTTGCGTATCTTTCGATCAATGATTTCTATGTTATTGTCAGGTTCTGATATACCTGTTGTTGGCGTATCCTTTAGTCCTGTCTGTATGCCGCTGTTATAGAACTTGTCATCTATATAGGGAATTTCAGTTAATTCACTCCTGAACCTGCCAAGAGCATTCAAAAACTGGATTCTTTTTCTTGGAAAAGTTCCTAGAAAAAGAATTTGCAGTGTTTTCTGCTCAAAAATCTCAAATGTTGAGCCGTATGGGCATACCTGCCCCTTCCATACCTGCCTATGGATGGATATAAATCACCTTATCTTTTTATCAAGCCACCTTCTTCATGTCCCTGGCCATCAGCCTTGCGGCAAGAATGGCGGCATTAGCCGTATGGATTCCGAAGAAGAGCAGTAATGTTTCGCTGAACATGTTACGTGCCTTGATGCGCCCAACGGCATAGTGCTGTTTCTGATTCCCGAAGCTGCCCTCCATTACAGTGGCCCTGAGGTTTCCAATAATCTTTCTCGCCGTCCTGAGACATTCTGATTCTTCTTTGGGCTTGGGACCTTTTCTGACGAAACAGGTGGTTATGCCTTTTTCCGTACACATTGTTCGGTTGGCATTGTTGGCATATATGGAATCGGCACCGACACGCTTAACTTTGACCCCCGTCAGAGATTCCTGATACTCAACACATTGCTTAAGACGAACACCCTCGTTGAAAGCCTCAAAGCTGTGGTGCTCTATGAATGATATGCCGTCAATCTGTATGTTGTTGACCTTTGCCCCAAACTCCACACGCTTGTTTTCCTTGCCCCTGACAATGGGACGGAGGTAGGGACGGTCGATGCTGACAATACGGTGCCTGACTTCCTTGCCTGAAAACAAGGCTGACTGTTGGCGGAATACGGCACGTATGGCGGAGAGACGCTTTTCCTGTTCTGCCGACAGGCTGATACAAGGGCTATACAATTTGCAAAGACGGTACCACTGAGAAAGAAGTTTGGAGAGCAGTTTCAGAAGTCTTCTCCTGAGCTTGCGCGTGGATGATGCTGTGTGCTTGCGCTGCTTGGCGTATGCAAGCCTAGCCTTCTCAACATCATTATACTTGCTCCTCGGAACACGCTCCGACAGGTGCTTACACTCGGAGACAAGCAGCTTGTGAAGCCAATGGCAACACTCCCAGAGTAGCTTGATGTCTGTCGGGAAGCGCAGGTAGCTCTCATAACAGGTTGCATCCGTCAGGCATAGGTCCTTGTCCTTGAGGCTGTCTTTCCATTTGGCGTACAATATGCCCTGAAGGCTGTCTATGTCAAGAAGACGGGCAAGACGGTTGCGTATGGCACTTACAATCTTTCCATCCCTAATGGGACAGGAAGGGTCTATCAGAGCGTCACAGAACATCTGCATGTGGATGCTTCCGTTAAGCATCTCTATCAAGCCATCGTCAGACAGACCTGTGTATGACTTGAGGAACATCAGGGCTATTTCTCCCTCACACGAAAAAAGAGGCTTTTTGCCCCGCTTGCTCTTATGGCTACGACTCGTACATGCTGCTGCCAACTCCTTAAGTGGGAGCTGGGAATGGATACGTCCAAGTTCGCTTTTTGCAAAGCTGTCACGATAGCTCTGTAAAAAATCAAACTCTGTAAAGGGCAAAGTTGGTGTTATATCAGAAATTTTTTGTATCTTCACGACGTTTTTTTTAAATTTTTCCCCCGATTCTGCCCGTGAAGGGTCGTTCGGGGGATTTTATGTAAAGGTACAAATAATATATTACACTGACAAACAATTAGTTAGAAAAATTCTGAATATCCCTATATAGTCAACATCAACATATCCTGCCATCGTTGCAGATGCTGTTGGAATCATCACATTCACAGCTTTACCACGATTATCAACAACAGTCTGTTGTTGTGCATATAGACTGCAGGTTGCTCCTATTGTAATAAGGAAGGAAACAAAATATCTCTTTCTACTCATTCTGTCTAATTTAGTTGGCGCAAATCCAGTGCGCTGCGGCTTAGAATGTCAGACTACATCCAATGCCGATTGCCGATGAACGGAAGGGGTTGTTGGGTGTAGCGAAACTCTTATCTGATATGACCGCTGGTGCAATATGCAGTGAGAGGTCATCTGATATGTCAAAATCGGATAGCGAAGCATCTACGTATGCATCAATAACCGATAGTGCATAAACGGCAATCGTGGCAAAGATACTCATGTCACGCCAGCGACGATAGCGGTCTTTGCGTTGTTTAAAGATGGTTTTATAACGTTCTTCATTGGCAGAGGTGATAGTCGCTCCGAGGTGAAGAAAGTTGTTGTAACTCTGCGTTGTAGGGTCATTATCCATGATGTCCATATACGCCTGAGCGTAGTCGTGATACATCTGGTTGTTCCAAGTCATAGCGTAGATACAGCCCACAAAGCCTCCGTAGAAGATAGGCAATTTCCAATACTTGCGGTTATAAGCTTGTCCAGCACCCGGAAGAACGAGTGCAAGCCATAAAGCACGCTTAGGATTGGGTCGCCACTTGGACCAATCACGTCCCTGCTTCTTTACCATGCTGATACTATCTTTCCGCATAACAGAAGTGAGCTTACCCTCATCATCTGGTGTAAGGATGGCTTTTTCTTCTATATATTTATCCTGCGAACTAGGTATCTCAATAACTGCAGAGTCACCTGGATACATCACCTTTATCGTGTCATGGGGCAGAACTTGTGCCTGCATGACCGTTATACTGGTGAGCATTCCGGCTATCAACAGTCCTTTGAGGATTCTATTCTTCATCTTCATTACTGCCCTTTATATTGTTCAAGTTGCTGGTTTGAATGTTTTCTTATTGGTTTTCACTTTGTAATGAGCATTGTGTGCTCGCTTTTTACTTCGTCTGAACCATTCTCTCGAACCAGAATATTTACTTTTTCTTACGCTTACTAATACCTTTATCTTCCTGTTTGAGAAGTCTTACTTCATCTTATCCATCACTTCCATGATGTGAAGCAACTCTTCCTCTGATGCAAAGGGAATACTGATTTTACCCTTACCATCTGCATTACAACTCATTTGTACCTTTGTGTCAAAGAATGATGAAAGACGCTGTTTAAGGATATTGAACTCTTCCGGGAGACGAGTGCGTGCAGAAATCTTCTTCTTTGCACTCTGTATATCTTCTCCGTTATTCAATTGCTGACAAAGTTCTTCAACCTTGCGAACGCTATAGCCATTTTTGAGAATCTCACGATAGAGTTTTAATTGTAGTGAAGGACTGTCCAAAGAGAGCAATGCACGAGCATGTCCCATGTCTATTTCTTTCTTTTGCAGGCCCATCTGTACCAATGCAGGAAGCTTCAACAAACGAAGGTAGTTAGCAATAGCTGCGCGGCTCTTACCCACACGTTCTGCCACACGCTCCTGTGTCATGCCGCTCTTTTCAAGTAGATGTTCGTAAGCCAAAGCAATCTCAATCGCATTCAGGTCTTCACGCTGGATATTCTCAACCAGTGCCAACTCCATTACGCTCTCATCTTTAATCGTACGGATATAGGCTGGAACAGCTTTTAAGCCTGCCAGCTGACTGGCACGCCAACGACGCTCGCCGGCTATAATCTGGAAGCGGTTCTCGTCTATCTGACGTAAGGTAATTGGCTGAACGAGTCCTAATTCACGAATACTGTTAGCCAACTCTTCCAACGCAACAGGGTCGAATTCACGACGAGGTTGGTTAGGATTAGCTTCAATCTGGTCTAAGGCAACCTCGTTGATAGTAGAACTTCCTTGTGTACTGACAGCTTCAGTAGATATTAAGGCATCCAGACCACGGCCGAGGGCATTGGTCTTTGCGTTTCGATTATATTTCTTTTGTACAGCCATAGTCTTTGTTTGGGAGTTAATTGAGATAAGGAGTATAGGTGAGTTAGTGATTTTTCTGCAAGAGAAACAATAGCTCTGAAATCAGGAAATAACACATCTGAAAGCGTTAAAGCACTACGTTTATACTCCGTTTGTTTTCCCTATTTATTTCTTATTCTTTTCAATGATTTCCTTTGCGAGGCTAAGATGATTCTTTGCACCCGTAGAGTCAGCGTCATAGAGGATAACTGGTAATCCATGACTTGGACTCTCTGAGAGTTTCACGTTACGCTGGATCACTGACTTGAAAACTAACTCTTGGAAGTGGCGCTTTACTTCATCGTAAATCTGGCGAGCAAGACGCAGACGACTATCGTACATCGTCAGCAGGAAGCCCTCTATCTCTAACTTCGGATTCAGTTTACTTTTAATTATCTTTATCGTATTCAGCAGTTTGCTGATACCCTCCAACGCGAAGTATTCACACTGCACAGGAATGATGACAGAATCAGCTGCTGTCAATGCATTGACAGTAATCAAACCAAGTGACGGACTACAGTCAATCAGTATGTAATCGTATTCATCACGAATTGGAGCAAGCAGATTGCTCATAACCTTCTCACGACCATTGAGCTTTAACATTTCAATTTCAGCTCCAACAAGGTCGATATGGCTCGGAACAATGTCCAAACCTTCTATGTCAGTTGTGTAGATAGCGTCTTTTATGTCGGCATGGTCAATGATACATTCGTAAAGCGAACAATCCACCTCTTTGATGTCCACGCCCAGACCGCTTGAGGCATTCGCCTGCGGATCGGCATCAATCACCAGTACTGACTTCTCAAGTGTTGCTAAAGAAGCCGCCAAGTTGATGGTGGTAGTCGTCTTTCCGACGCCGCCTTTTTGGTTGGCAAGTGCGATAATCTTTCCCATTTTTCTATTTAATCCTATACATTTATTAGGCTACAAAGATACATATTTTATGTGAGATTGGAGGGCTTTATAAACCTTTTTTCGTACTTTTGCACTGAAATCAAAGTGAAATTTATGAATTCTAAGAAACCACTCATACTTATATCTAACGATGATGGATACCAGTCTAATGGTATTCGTACGCTCGTTTCATTCCTTACAGATTTTGCAGATGTTGTTGTCTGTGCTCCTGAAGCAGGACGTTCGGGTTTCTCGTGTGCTTTCTCCGTGGTTGATTATCTGTTGTTGAAGAAGCGTCATAATATTCCTGATTGCGAGGTGTGGTCATGTACAGGTACGCCTGTCGACTGTGTGAAGTTGGCGTTAGACCAGATTCTTGTTGATCGAAAACCAGACCTCATCTTGGGAGGTATCAATCATGGAGATAATTCCTCTGTGAATAATCATTACAGTGGAACGATGGGTATTGCGTATGAAGGTTGCATGAAATATATCCCTTCTATTGCTTTTTCAAGTTGCGACTATGACCCTAATGCTGACCTTTCTTACCTACGTGATTACGTAAGACTTATTGTCAAGAAAGTTCTTACTGATAGTTTGCCAAAAGGTGTCTGTCTAAATGTGAACTTCCCTAAGGTTGAGAAGTTTGCAGGACTGAAGGTTTGCCGTATGGGTTGGGGTAGTTGGACAAGAGAGGTTGAGGCTTGCAAGCATCCTCGTGGCTTTGATTATTATTGGATGACAGGGCATTATCGTAATGATGAGCCTGATGCAACCGATAATGATCAATGGGCATTAGCGCATGGATATGTAACTGTCACGCCATCGAAGATTGACGTAACTGATTATGAAGTGCTCGATAAGATGAAAACGTGGGAATCTCTTTAATTCTTTGATGTTATGAAGTATTACCTGATAGTTGGTGAAGCATCTGGCGACTTACATGCATCACGCCTTATGCAGTCGTTGCTACAATATGACTCTGAAGCAGACTTCCGTTTCTTTGGTGGTGATTTGATGGCGAAAGTGGGTGGCACACGTGTGAAGCATTATCGTGAACTTGCCTATATGGGCTTTGTGCCAGTGTTGCTGCATCTGCCTACCATTTTTAAGAATATGAAGATGTGTAAAGAAGACATCGTGCGTTGGAAGCCTGATGCTGTTATTCTCGTTGACTATCCGGGGTTTAATCTTAACATCGCTAAGTTTGTAAAGAAGAATACAAATATACCAGTCTATTATTATATCTCACCAAAGATATGGGCATGGAAGGAATGGCGCATCAAAGCTATCAAACGTGATGTGAAAGAAATGTTCTCTATTCTTCCGTTTGAAATTCCTTTCTATGAGAAGAAACATAATTACAAAATACATTACGTAGGTAATCCAACAGCCGAGGAGGTTGATAATTTCCGACATGTCTATACAGAGTCAAAAGACGAGTTCTGTCAGCGTAATGGATTGTCTTCTAAACCTATCATCGCCATTCTCGCAGGTAGCCGTAAGCAGGAGATAAAGGATAACCTGCCTTCTATGCTTGAGGCTGCACGTCATTTTGAAGATTATCAGATGGTGGTTGCTGCAGCACCTTCTATCACAGAGGGTTACTATAAGAAGTTTTTAGGTCATAGCGAAGCGAAGATGGTGAAGACTCAAACGTACGAACTTCTTTCTCACTCTACGGTAGCTCTTGTGACGAGTGGTACTGCAACGCTTGAGACAGCTTTGTTGAATGTTCCGCAGGTTGTATGCTACGAAACCCCAGTTCCAAAGCTGATTCGTTTTGCCTTCAAGTATATTATCAAGGTTCGTTTTATCTCGCTTGTCAACCTTATTGCTGATAAAGAGATTGTGCAGGAACTTCTTGCCGACCGCTTTTCCATTCGTAATATAGCCAATGAACTCTATCGTATCCTTCCTGGACAGAGTGCTCGTGAATGTATGCTGACTGATTACCAGCTAGTGCGTCAACGACTCGGTAATGAGATTGCACCTGATAATGCGGCGAGAATCATGGTTGAGAAGTTGATTAGTAGTCATGCTAATCAATATGTGAACAGACAGATAAATGAATCGACAAATGAGCAAGTATACGGGCCAGTAAGTGAACAATATGAGACGTTTACACATGAGCACACTGATGAGTAGGTTTATTATTGGTAGCCACTTAGCTTCAAGCAAATAAGCTATACAAACTCTTTTCGTATAGTTTTAATCCATGTTGACGTCATAATCAGAATGTAGTAAGCAATAGATCGTTTATGAGAGTTCATGAACACAAGGTAGCTATTTACTTTTATCACTAGCTATTCCACTTGCGTTTTGGGCCAGTTGACGAGGTATAGATGTTCTGTGGCGCGAGTAAAGGCAGTGTAAAGCCAATGAATATAATCAGGCGTAAGCATTTCATCGGTCATATATCCTTGATCAAGATATATGTGTGCCCATTGTCCGCCTTGTGCTTTATGACAGGTGATGGCATAGCCAAACTTCACTTGTAAAGCGTTGTAATATTCATCTTCACGCACTTTCTTCATACGATCAGTCTTTAATGGGATGTCCCCATAGTCCTCTAACACACGCTGGAAGAGCTGCTCGTTCTGCTCTTGTGTCAAGGCTGGGGCTTCTGTCATCAGTGCATCAAGGATGACTGTCATCTCCTCTTCAGCATTATTATAGTCTGGAAACTCCAATGATACATCAGCAAAGCGGAACCCGTAGAATTCACGAACGTTACGAACACGTCGTACTACAGTGCGGTCGCCATTGGCAATGAAGGTAAGTGCTGGTTGTTCTATCTCCTTTCCATCTCCTGAAGGGAGTTGCGTAACCTGTTTTGTTGCTTGTGTAGTAAGGTTGTTTACATTATTTATAGCACTGTTGAGGCTGCCTTTGAGGGATGGGGAAGGGGTGGGATTGTTCTTATACTTATTCTTCACCACCATCAGCATGTCGCCTGTCGTTAGTTCCTCCTCACGTCCAAGAACCATGTTGCGAATGCCTTGATTGAAGACATTAGCACGTTTGTTGGAGCGAGTGATAACCATTGTTTCGTCTATTCCCACCTCAGAATAGCTGGAAGCAAGTCGCTCGATAAGTTCATCTCCTGGCACAATAGAGATGTCAGCAAAGCCATTAAAACGAATCTTAGGTAGCTGTGTAACCTCATCATGGGTTATCATTTGGCGAATAACTGTGGCATTATAGAGGATTCCAGAGTCTTGACTCTGACGGAGAACCTCGTTTAAATCACACTCATAGACAGTCAGGCCATAAGCACGAAGGACATCTGAACGTAGTGCAGGACTCTCTTCTTCACCTACAGGAGGGAGCTGTGCCTTGTCACCAACAAGCAACATACGGCAATTACGATCGTTATAAACATATTGGATAAGGTCGTCAAGTAGGCAACCACTGCCAAAAGTGCTATTGTTTGAGGACAGACTAATCATAGATGCTTCATCAACCATAAACAAACGGTCATGGAAGAGATTGACATTCAGATTAAATTTTCCGTCAAGTCCTGTAAATGCTTTTTCTCGATAGATTGAGCGATGAATCGTTGCTGCAGGCTGATTGGCATTCAGTGAGAATACTTTCGCAGCACGACCTGTTGGAGCCAATAGTGTTACCTTCTGTCGTAACTCCTGCATTGTACGCACAATCGCACCTGCTAAGGAGGTCTTACCCGTACCAGCACTACCTCTGAGAATCATTACAGCACGTTCATCACGGTCGGTCATAAAGCGTGCAAAGATTTCTACAGCATTTAACTGGTCGGCGGTAGGTGCAAAGCCGAAGTTCTGTAATATTCTGTATTTCAGTTCTTCATTTGTCATCGCTTAGAGTCTTTTCTCCTTCGTTAATTCCAATCTTTAATATCTGCTTGACCTTCTATCTGTTGTTCGATATCATCTGGAAGTTGTGATAAGAAGTCCATCCCCGTGATTCGTTCTACCTCATCTACAGAATTAACGTAATCGGTCTTCTTATGTCCTTTGGCAGATGCGTTCCTACAAATAAAACCAATAGCCTTCGGTTCGTCTTTCAAACGGAGGATAACCTTGAAGAAAGCTTCAGGTACTTGTATCTTATTTTTACCAATTGTCTTATGCTTTTGATTGAAATAGATAGGTCCACAGACGATATAGACATCGCCATATTCTTGTGCCCATGTGCGACATTGCTTCTCTATAGTGTTCCATAGACCACTGTTCAAGGCTGGTACTTGTGGACAAATATTCGTCATCAGGAAACTCTGTTCCATTGCTTTTTGGCTCCAATGGTTATCACCAGCAGGACACATGTGTCCACGATCGTATCCCGAACGCATATAATCATAGGTGTCAACGCGCGGTTCTGGTACCTCTTCATCTGCTTGAAAGTTAATCCCATTGCGCTTAGCTGGCCCGTTGGTATGGCTTGCAGTTAGGTGCCATGCCACCCAGTTAGGCGTACGTGTTTCTACATTGTATGAGGTTGTATAGCCCTCACGATAAAGTAGGAGAGACGGAACATTGGCTTTTCCGATAGGAATCTCCAAACCTTGTTTTGCTTCAAAAGACTTCTTTTGATTGGCATTCTTTTTTCTATCTGATGTGTTGAGAACATCAGCCTTATCGCTGTTATAGGATTCTACAAAGGGTTTGTCTAATGTTGAGAAATCTCCCTTCTTTTTCTCTCCTTGGCATGCAATTGCCAATAAGGACAGAGAAAGTATGATTGTTTTTAGGAATATACGGCTCATTTATTGTTGTTTTGAATTTAATGCTATTTATGAATAGGTGCGACTCTCCCTCATTAATCCTTTCCTAATGAGAACTGGAGAACTTTTCCGCCTCAAATAGTTGGTTAAGTATGTATTGGAAGTGCAGTATCTGCTTGTTGAGTTTCAAACTTTATGGTAAATTGTTTATGTTTACAAAGTTACTATTTTCTTATTATTTAATTGATGCTTTTCATTAAAGACTTCACTTAAAAGCTGTCTTTTATTTGCTTTTTGGGGTTTGGAGTATGGTTAAGAGCTTATTCTTTGATAGAATATTTTAGGCTCTATAACGAATCGTGTGGGTAATTCGTCATAGAGCAAAATATTGTCAAAAAGTATAGCCTCCAACGAAACATAACTCCAAATTGACCTTCGTTTTAATACGCTTAACGCACATTAAATCCCTACCCTTCCATATACAGCGATGGTGTTAATCCTCCGCACATGTGGTGCATACCATCCGCACCACATGTGCTGAGCACCCGCACCACTCGTGCGGAATATCAACACACAACCCACACGATTCGTTATAGAACCATATTTTACCTTTTAAGGTGTGAAATATGTTTACATAATTTCTTGCTTTTAAGTCTTTTGAAATGTATAAAAGTGGGTTTTGTGTTGTCTTTGTAACTTCCTTATATTCTGATTGTTATAAGGTCGAATTTTAAAAGGTGCTTAGTTGGCTTCTTAAAGGGCGTTAGTTAGACCTCAAAAAGGTATCTTTTGGGAGCTAACTAAGGCTTAATTCAAATGCTATTAAGCATGAATTGAAAATGAAATGAGGAAAATTTATTACAAAACGTGTTTTATAGTTGTCGCTCTATTCCATTTATACCTTATTGATATATGGCTATCTTTTTTCTTATAAAACCTATAGAGTATGATTGTTTAGTTGAGGCTGATTCTGAAAAAAATATTATTTTTTCATCACTTTTTTACTAAAATCCTTGCAAGTATTGATTTTTAATCTTACATTTGCAGTGTACTATTATAGTGGTACATATGAGTTAAAAACTGAGAATAAAAAATGCAATCAAATAAAACAATCTATTAAAAAGAAAAGCCTTATGATTCAAGTAAATGAACTGACTTTCAGCTACCCAAAAAGTAAGCATAACGTGTTTGAGGGACTGAATCTACAACTCAATGAGAACCGAATTTACGGTCTCTTAGGCAAGAATGGTATGGGAAAGAGTACGCTGCTTTATCTTATAGCAGGACTTCTGAAACCTAAGAAGGGTAGTGTAATCGTTGACGGTTACACTGCTTCGTGCCGCTATCCAGAGATGTTACAGGAGTTGTACATTGTGCCGGAGGAGTATGACCTACCCAGTATGTCACTCGCAAAGTACGCAAAGATTCACGAAGATTTCTATCCCCATTTCAACCAAAAGACCCTCAAGAAGTGCCTGACCGACTTCGAAATGCCTGTAGACATTGACCTTAAACAACTCTCTATGGGACAGAAAAAGAAAGTGTATATGAGTTTTGCACTTGCTACCAGCTGCCATCTGCTCCTGATGGACGAGCCTACTAACGGACTTGACATCCCGTCAAAGGCTCTCTTCCGTAAGGTTGTGGCAGGTAATATGGCAGAAGATTCATCGCTGATTATCTCTACCCATCAGGTGCGCGACGTTGAACAGTTGCTTGACCATATCATCATCCTTGACAACTCACAAGTAATTGTGAACGCATCAACTGAGGATATAACAAATGATTACACCTTCGGTATTCGTCAACCTAACGAGATGGATGACAGCGTACTCTATGCAGAGCCGTCCATTCAAGGCAACAACGTGATTGCACGACGTCAGAAGGGTGACAACGAGACTACTATCAATCTTGAATTGCTGTTCAATGCAGCAACAACAGGTAAACTTAAATAAAAACAAGGAGGACAACTTTTATGAATACTACATTATCAAAAACAATCAGAATCAGTCTTATTCTCGCTGCCTGCCTGTTCGTTTTCAGTTCCTGCATCCGTAAGAAAGCAGACTATGGGAAGGTGGTAGTCAAGAATATTCCTGTTGAAAAGTTCCATGAATTAGAGGTTCCAGCATCAGTTCCAGTTCATATCATACAAGGCAAGGAATGCTGTATAAAGGTAAAAGGACCGGAAGGACTGCTTTCATTTGTGAACTTCCATGTTGTAGAAGGAAAACTGGTTATCCAAATGAAGGAGTTGGATTCTGCATTTGGTATACCTTTCTATTCCTTCAAAACAGATAAACTAACCAGCAGAGTTGAAGTTTATGTCACTGCTCCTACCTTTACACAAATGACATTGTATGGTGCCTCACCCATCTTTTTCCCAGACTCTATTACACTTGACAAGCTGAATATTACTTCACCTGGTGCGAATAATATCAACATAAATAAAATGATGATAAATCAGCTGAACATTTCCATTGAGGGTGTTACTGATGTAAATATCAAGAATCTGACCGCCAAGCAAGCCAATTTTGACATCTCTGGGAACAGTGATATTGAAATGAACTCCGGATATGTAGATAATACCTCCTTCTCCATAGCAGGTAATGCTGACCTGAAAATTAGAAATCTGACAGCTAAGAAAGCCCGCTTTTCTGTTCCTGGGAATGCACGCTTAGACGTAAACTTCAACCGCACAGACACGGCATCCTTCTATATAATGGGTAATGCTGATGCCAAGGTCACGGGAACAACACGTCAGCCTATACAAACGATAACAGAGGGTAAAGCCGTTATCAAAGATGAAACAACAAGAATTAAATAAACATAAGGAGGATATAAATATGAAAAAAATTGATATAAACCGCTTCGGCAAAGTATTGAGCCGGCTCATTCTTGTTCGCCACCGCTCTATCGTTAAACTCTTCGCAGGTTTCCTTATAGGTTTCTTTGTCATTGCAATAATGTTTCTTCCGTTCTTTAACAGACAGCCTATGTCAGATGCTGATATAAGAATTAGGTTATGGGGAAATTCACCTTTTATCAGTGTAGTATTTGCAATGTCATTCTTCATAATAGCTACATTTATTATCAGCGACCTCGGTAAACGCCAGCAACGTATAAATGAAATGATGTTGCCTGCCACAAATCTTGAGAAGTTCCTTGCACGTGTCATACTCGTTTCCGTGGTTTATCCATTGCTTATTGCCATCGCCTTTATCGCTGCCGATGGATTGCAACAGCTGGCAACAATGCTTATTTTCTATGGTGGAAGAGCTTCCTTGGTCGCAACGTGGTATGAATACTGCCAAAGTTTAAGAATAGGTTCTCCATTATGGGTTAGGGTAGAAATAGTTCTTCTTACCAATTCATTCGCACTCTTAGGTGGTATGTTCTTCCGCAAGGCTGCATGGTTGAAGACGCTAATCAGCTTATTTGTCATCATCAGTTGCATTGCGATAAGCCTCACGATTTTTGCCTATCTTCTTTACGAGCACACCGACTACGAACTTGTCTTAGATGATAATGCACTCACCATTGTTATAAGCAACCTTATCTGTATCGGATTAACAGTCTTGATGTACTGGAGTTCTTACAAACTCTACACACGCCTGCAGGTTATCAACAACAGATGGAAGAATTTTTGATAAAGCGCTGATTAAATATTAAGGCTTATGAATTTTGAAAATAATAAGGCTATCTATGAGCAAATGGCTGACCGCCTATGCGATGAGATTATAGCTGGAACATATAAAACTGACGACCGAATACCATCTGTCCGGGAGTATGCCGTTATGCTGCAGGTGAATACCAACACAGCAGTGAAAGCCTACGAGCTGCTCTCTCGTGAGGAGATAATCTACAATCGGCGTGGTCTTGGCTACTTCGTCTCAGCTGGTGCACGCGAGCAGATTATGACAGCAAGGCGCAAGACTTTCCTTACCCAGTCTCTTCCCGCCATCTTTCGTGAGATGATTCTGTTAGGAATAACAATCGAAGAGATAGAGAAAGAGTGGGAGAAAGCGCAACAATAGTGACTTTTCTAAAAGCGTAATAAGTGAGAGTGCAGATTTTCATTCACGCAATCTGAATACAAAAATAGGGATGCATATACTTGTGCATCCCTATTCGTTGATACTTATTTCTTGAAGCAACTGAAGATAAAACTGAGTTTGCTGTCATTTCTGTCATGAAAAACTAAAAAGTAAGGCCCTTATTTTTAGCTTGTTATGAGTAAATGTTAAAATGACAGCAAACCTCTATTAAACATATAGTAGTATCTTAATATGTTTTCTCTCATTTTCCTTCTTATCTGTTATCTTGCAGCAATTCGAGTAGTTCTTCCTGTGTCATTGCATGAGACATATCAGAACCCTCAAGAAGTGAGTCGGAAAGGTTACGTTTTGTTTTATGTAAGCGTAGAATCTTCTCCTCGATGGTGTGCTGGCTAATAAGATGATAGACTGTTACGTCCTGTTTTTGACCGATACGATAGGCACGGTCAGTAGCCTGCTGTTCGATAGCAGGATTCCACCAAGGGTCAAGATGAATAACATAGTTAGCTCCCGTAAGGTTTAATCCCAATCCTCCAGCCTTTAGACTGATAAGGAAGAAAGGACATTTTCCAGTTTGGAACTCCTTTACTAACTTCTCACGCATAGCCATTGGTGTACTTCCGTCAAGGTAAAGATATGGAAGTTTTGCCTTATCCATCGCCTTTCTCACCTCTTCAAAGAAACTGGTAAACTGACTGAAAACAAGCGCACGATTGCCACTGTCGTTAAGACTTTCAGCCAGATCAATGAAAGCTAAGACCTTGCTGCTTGGTAGCTTCCATTTCTTGTCCACCAACGAACAGCTGCATGCCATCTGACGCAAACGAGTAATCTCAGCCAACGTACTCACTTTATCCTTATTATTTTTAAGGACCATAGCCTCCGCCTCACGTCTTTTAACCTCATACATCGACATCTCTTCTGATGATAGTTCGACAGGGAGTTTTATATCGTTCTTGGCAGGTAACTCATCAACAACTTCTGCTTTCGTTCTGCGCAAAAGGAAGGGAGATATCAGACGGCGTAACTGACTTTGACGTGCTTTGTCGTTTTCACCTTCAATAGGCAGGATAAACTTCTTCTTGAACTGTTCTGCACTTCCCAAAAGACCAGGATTAATAAACTGGAAGAGATTCCACAACTCTGCCAGATGGTTTTGGATAGGTGTACCCGTAAGGATAACTTTGCGTTGGGCCTTTAACTGCATGGCCGACTTTGACATTTTTGTGTTGGCATTCTTTATGGTATGGGCTTCGTCGAGGCATACCACATTCCACTCTCTTCCTGCAAGGTCTTCTTGTTGTGTATTCAATATACCATACGTCGTGATAATGACATCTCCTGCTTTTGCGTCTTTGATATCTTTTGAACGATCCTCACTCTGATTGAGAATGGTGAGGTTTAAGGATGGTGCGAATCGCTGAAGCTCATTGCGCCAGTTAGGTACGACAGAGGAAGGTGCAACAATCAGTGATGGTCCATTCTCGCTCTGTTCAAGCAGCAACGTGATCGTTTGAACGGTCTTTCCCAATCCCATATCGTCAGCCAAACAGACTCCTGCTCCCCATGCAGTCAATCTTGACATCCATTCAAATCCCTCCTCCTGATAATCGCGTAATTGTGCTTGTAAGGTCTTGGGAATGGTAGGAACTTTCTTACTACTCTCTTCGATGCGTTGGCGTAAAGCGTTAATACCATCATTATTCTGAATGTTCAACGCCTCATCGTTCCACAAATCACCTAACAAAGCTACGGCAGCTGGCGCCATCTGCAGATGTGAACGGCTCTCTGTCGTTATGGTGTCAAGACGTTTAAGAATGCGTGAAAGCTGATTGCTTAGCGTTATGAACTCATTATCACTAATGCGTATATACTTCTGCTGAACACTTTGATGCATTACTTCGAGCAACTTCTGGAGTGAAATAACGTGTCCTTCGCTGAATTCTACATCACCTTCTATCTCAAACCATCCATTCTTTGACTTGAATGAGATTTGTGCAGAGCTACTGCTGATGCCTGGATAAAACTTTATCTTATTTCCTTCAGCCCATTCCATTGTACAGATCTCTTTGTGTTCCTTACACCATTGAATAAAAGGTAAGAACGTGTTGATAGGAAGTGTTAGCGTTTCTGAAATACTTTGTGGTTTCCATGTTTCGCCCTCTTCAAAGAATTCTGCTTCAGCCAACCCCTCACTAATCATTTTAAGGTTGTTACGTTCTTTCTTTAGGTTGCGAACCAATTGTACTTTTTTACCCTCTTGTTCGGCAATAGTAGTGACATTTCCTTTCCCTGGCACATAGCAAAGGCTATCAGTGATACGCACCATGGCAGCAAGTTTAAAACAGTTGTCAGCAGAAGAAATAACACGGAGTGTAATCCAGGGTTCTACGTCAATACGCTCCAAGTCGTCAAGTTCAGCCACCATATTAGAGTGTATTTCTGTCTTTCCGCCAACAGCCTTAATCAACTGAATGAGTAAGGATTCCGCTTCAGCAGGATAAGTTTCTTGTGCTAATATTTCTTTATAGGTCTTATATTCAAAGTCAGACGGAGTAAAGACAGAATAGTCTGTTTCTGAATTCTTCTTATAAAAGAAAGATGTTTTTTCACCATTCTGCAATTCTATTACATTTGTAGAGACACTGAAAGAACCATCCGAACGTTTATCTATGATAAGGTGTGGATTGTCCTTATGAATCTTCACAGGCTGCAAGTCGTAGGTGGAACCAGTGTAAATATGGTCACAATCCACAAAAAGGTACAGATACTTCTCAATATAGATACTATAATCCCACGAAAAGATTCCTTCTTTAATACGCTGGTCAATACTATCTAAGCCCGGAATATCTAGATTTATAAGTTCACGAATAGAAAGCTCTTTACCTACAGACCAACTACCATTTTTCAACCTACGTTTAAGAATGGGAACAACAATTCCATAACGCAACAGATATACGAGCATTATGTCTCGAATAGTCTCTGTTGTTTGATTCTCTGCTGTTTGATTCTCCGCAATTAGCGTTTCAAGTCGAAGCTGCCAAAGAGATTTTACTTCTAATCGGCTCAATAGTGATGTACCACCGAAGTTTTTCACCAAATTTGCTTCAGAAGAACTACTCTCCATAATGCCAGTCTCCAGCTGTAAGAAAGCCCAATTAGGTGGGTCAATAGGCTTAGTTGCCTTTGTCGGAAGTATTCCAAAAGTCGGATACATCGTCCAAGTAAGCCATGAAACCATCTGCATATTAGGCTTCTTACACATGTCAAGGTAAGACTCTTTTTGTATGTTTGCATCAGACTTATCATAAAAATAAGCCTTCAACGGTTGTACAAGGAAGTATGTAGGCGTGTATTTTCTATCCCCATTACGCTTCATCATCGTTTCTAACTTCTTCAGAGAGGTCTCAGTGTTAGTAAAGATTGCTGCAAGCGAGAAATAATAATTAGCAATTGGATTTACAAAGATTCCCTTAATAAGAGCTACCTTATTATTAGCGGTCATCACCTTGGTGTATAGCCTATAGGCCAAAGCGTAATCTCCTTTATACAAGGCATCAATCGCAGCTATCTGAAGTGTAAAGATGTCGCTTACAGATGTTTTAAGATTAATACAGATTTTACCCGTTCCTAAATAGTAATAGTAAGCAAAGACTGATTCTAATTCACTTCTTTTAGCTACACTATTGCCTGTTTTTTTACGGTTGAAAACAAGTCCTTTTAAATATTCCCAGTCCATTATTCTATCCTGAGACATTGCCATACGAAGAGTTGCATTCAGAACAAAAGACAATAATTCTGTGGTCATTGATAGAAAGAAGCTCTCATATTCTCTTTCATCAATCAAGTTAAGGCAACAGTCATTGAATGAATCTAAGACTTGTGCATAGGAAGTTGATATTGCTTCCTCAGCATTTGTCGCTATATAATATATTATCAAACGCACCAAAGGAGATGGGGTGTCATTATCATAAGTCTTCTTATAAAGTCTGCGAATATTCTGTAATAATAGGCTGTTTTCTTCTTTGAAAAGTTCAAAGAGAGAAGGAATCAGCATATCCTTATTTATGTACAATACTTTTCCACCTCCGTAATTGTGAAGATTTACTTCTACCAGTAAACCATCGGTCATTAACCTTTTAAAAGCCAAATCGGAAAGAGATGGCAACATTATCTTCTCCAACAAGTTTGATAGTTTCTCCTTAGTTTGACCATATTTGTAAAAATAAGCCATCAGCATAAGGATTGTGCGCTCGCTAGAATTAAGGGAAGAGAATGAAAGCATAGAAAATACTTATAATTAAAAATGTATCCTTATTAAGATTTATAGGAATGGGTATTGATTAAGAATAAATAAAAACCTATGGTCTCAGGAATGCTCTTATATGAAAGAGTTATATTCAAGTTACCATAGGTTGGTGCTTTTTACTTTGTCTGCTCGACGATTGCGTTCTTAATCAAGCCTTCCAGCTCTTCAGCAAGTTCTGGGTTGTCCTTGATCATAGTCTTAGTTGCATCACGACCCTGTGCGAGTTTTGTTCCATTATAGCTAAACCAGCTACCACTCTTCTGTATGATACCATACTGAACGCCCAAGTCAACAATCTCACCAATCTTTGAGATACCTTCACCGAAGGTAATCTCAAACTCGGCCTTACGGAAAGGAGGGGCAACCTTGTTCTTTACTATCTTCACACGAACCTGATTACCGATAACTTGATCGCCATCCTTAATAGACGTGACACGGCGGATGTCGAGACGTACAGAGCTGTAGAACTTCAGTGCGTTACCACCTGTTGTTGTCTCTGGATTACCAAACATGACACCAATCTTCTCACGCAACTGGTTGATGAAGATGCAGCAAGTATTAGTTTTTGCGATAGTTGAAGTAAGTTTACGCAATGCCTGACTCATCAATCGTGCCTGCAAACCAACTGCAGAGTCACCCATGTCACCCTCAATTTCCTTCTTTGGAGTCAAAGCAGCAACTGAGTCGACAACGAGGATGTCAATCGCAGAAGAGCGAATCAGCTGGTCTGCAATCTCTAAAGCCTGCTCACCATTGTCTGGCTGTGAAATCCAAAGATTGTCAACATCTACGCCTAACTTCTCAGCATAGAAACGGTCGAAGGCGTGCTCAGCATCAATGAAGGCTGCAATACCGCCCTGCTTCTGTGCTTCTGCAATAGCGTGAATAGCCAGAGTTGTCTTACCTGAACTTTCCGGACCATAAATCTCAATGATTCTTCCACGTGGATAACCACCTACGCCGAGTGCTGTGTCAAGTGCAACACTACCTGTTGGAATAACGTCCACATGTTCTATTTGTTCGTCGCCCATACGCATGATGGACCCTTTACCAAAGTCTTTTTCTATCTTAGACATTGCAGCTTGCAGAGCTTTCAGTTTCCCTTCTGCTGCCGATGTCGTACTTGTATCTTCTTTTGCCATATACTATTATCTTTTTTTTCTGATTGATAAAATATTATTTTTTCTTCTTTCTACTCTTTGGATAGGGTAAAACCTCAGCTAAGGTCTTAACAAGCTTGACTGCAAAATCAGACCTTGAAACATCTAAAACGTAGTGTTCCTTAGCTCCTTCATAAGGAAAACCGCGTTCAGCAGACTGCATCATTGACTCAATTGCCTCGTGTTCTTTAACATAAGGTATATTGTCACAAACTATGATAACTGGTTTTTCGTCAACATAAATCATGTATTCGCCAAACATCTTTCTGTATCTTACCATTCCTGCAGAAGCTATCTGACTACTAACAAATTCAATAAAGTCCAAAGAGCAAGCCATCTTCTTATAGTTCTAAATCACCACCAAACTCTTCATGCCAAGGTAAGCCCTGTTTATTGAGTACCTCCAAGAACGGATCTGGGTCGAAGTCTTCCACATTCCATACACCAGGTTTACGCCAAAGTCCCTTAAAGAACATCATTGCACCTGCCATTGCTGGCACACCCGTTGTATAGCTAACACCCTGCATGCCTGTCTCGTTGTAAGCATCCTGATGTTTGCAATTGTTATAGATGTAATAAGTCTGCTCTTTACCATCCTTGATACCGCGGATGCGACAGCCAATAGAGGTTTCTCCATCATAGTTTTCACCGAGGTCTTGTGGGTTAGGCAATACAGCCTTCAAGAATTGTAATGGTACAATCTTCACCTTAGTTGTCTTACCAGAACCGTCTGCTAATGGTGCTTCGTACTCAATCTCGTCGATACGGCTCATACCAAGATTCTGAATACAATCGAGGTAAGTGAGGTACTGCTGACCAAATGTCATCCAGAAACGTGCACGCTTGATGGTAGGATAGTTCTTAACCAATGATTCCAACTCTTCATGGTGCATCAAGTAAGAGTCACGAGGACCAATGTTTGGATAGGTTATGTCTTGATGTACTACCAATGGCTCTGTTTCAATCCATTCGCCATTCTCGTAGTAAAGCCCTTTTTGAGTAATCTCACGGATATTGATTTCTGGGTTGAAGTTCGTTGCAAACGCCTTGTGGTGGTTACCTGCATTACAGTCAACAATATCAAGATAATGAATCTCATCAAAGTGATGCTTTGCTGCGTATGCTGTATAAGCCTGTGATACTCCAGGGTCGAAACCGCAACCAAGGATAGCTGTCAAGCCAGCCTGCTCAAACTTATCCTTATAAGCCCACTGCCAGCTGTACTCGAAGTGTGCCTCATCCTTTGGCTCATAGTTAGCGGTGTCAAGATAGTTGCAACCGCATGCTAAGCAGGCATCCATAATGGTGAGGTCCTGATAGGGGAGAGCAAGATTAATAACCAACTCTGGCTTGAATGAATTGAAGAGTTCTTTCAACTGCTCAACATCATCAGCATCAACCTGTGCAGTCTTGATGTCAGCCTTATAGCCTTTATCATGAATTGCCTTAACCAGTTCGTCACATTTTTCCTTACGACGGCTGGCAATCATGAACTCTGTAAACACGTCCTGATTCTGGACAATCTTAAAAGCGGCTACAGTAGCTACGCCACCTGCGCCAATCATTAAAACTTTTCCCATAGTTCAATCCAAATCCCTGTCATTCGTTCCAATAATCCATTCCTAAGAAAGTATCATGGAAGTTGATGCTGGGAATTCTTATTTTATTATTATTACTTTATTTTTATGTTTACTTTATCTTATGCTCAATTTCTGAAGAGGATATTCCCATAGCATTGAGGAGCGAATAGCCCAAAATCTGCTGTTTGAAGTTGCCTCCTTCTAATGGTTGCATTGCAAATAGTGTGACATGTTTTAACTCATCATCTACATCGCGAAGTGTAGAACGAAGCATACCCATAAAGTGACCATCCTCAGCATTTGGCACAATCATAATACGTTTTACCTCTTCGTGATTAAGGATTGTCTTCAGAAGGTCTAGAAGGGCGTCATCTTTCTTCGTTGCTTCATCACCTGTTGCAATGGAATTGATAATGAATTCTCCAAGGTGGTCGTCCTGAAAGGCTTGTCCATTTAGTTCTTTTCCATAATCAGCTGGGGCAAAATTCTCAAGTTTTGGATTCTTCCGATCATGCAAGAGTACCACTTGGGTCTCGTGATTACCAGGCTTCAAGCGTCCGTCAAGTGCAATGTTAACAGCCCACTGACTGAAGTCAGCAGCGGGAATGCGGCGGTTCAACATACGTTCAAAGTTGACGATGATGTCGAAGGCAACATGGTCAATGTAATCACCATCTGCTATGATGATGTTTTCGCTCCATTTAATGTTCTGTGCGTCTTGTGCATTCATAGCTACAAAGATACATTAAATCAAGCGAAATGCAAAATAAAAATTAGTTTTAATTTGATATGATGCGAATGAGAAATTTTATATATCTTTGTAATCTATTTGTGTTATTGTTCATATCGAAAAATATAATAAACTTAAAACAGTAGAAATGAAAAGACTTACGTTTACTTTTTTGCTATTAGTAACTACTATTGCTTCTTATTCACAAATATTCACGGACCAGAAGTATGACCAAATTGTGAAAGCACCTGAGATGTTCTGGCATTGTCCTGAAATAGACAATAATATGAGTTTGTTGTACTCTTTGAGCAATGATGATTACAAGATATATGCAGAAAATGTAAAGAAACGATTTCCTTTGAAAATAGACGAATCAAACGTTTCTGAAAAGTTTATTGCTACTACAGCAAAATTCACTATTGAATCTCCTCTATATAAATCAGAAAATCTTTTAAATCATGTTGCATCTTGGTTGCAAAATCAAAATGGTTTGAAAATAAAGAAAATAAATCTAGCTGAACACTTGATAGATGTGGAAGGAACTATAAATGTTGCTACACATCCTGCTTTCTTTTCTGTTTATAAGATTTCAATATCTCCCTTAATGAGCTTCCAGCTTATTGATGAAAATAAAATGTTAGTTTCTTTTTGGGTAGATAGATATATAAATGAAGAGTATTCTGATGGTAGATGTATAAGAAGTTTCAATCCTAAAATTTCAGATGTTTTTCCTTTTGTGCCAAAATCCGCTTATAAAACTTCTTATGCTAAAGGGTATGTAGGAACTTATCTTTATTTTTGGGACTTAATGAAAAAACTTTCAGAGAATCTTAATACAAATTTCAGGAGGGATAATAAACTTTTGAGTCAACTACACTATGAATATTCAAAAGATTCTCTGTATGCCAAATATGGAGAACCTACTAACATAATTAGAGGTAATAATCTCACTCCTGATGTCAATCATGAGTTACGCTTCTATGCGAATATGCAAAAGGTTGTATTCATGGGAAAAACAATTAACTTTAAGGATGTTATTAGTTGCGAAATTAAGGATGACCCACAACTAATTCCAGGTCATACATCGTCTTATATTGGTGGTATTTCGTTTTGGGGTTTTGAGTTTGGTGGTGCAGAAACGTCAAGAACGCCTGATAAAACGATTCATAATTATGTTGTTAATGTAAAGATTGATGATTTGAGTGCACCTTCATTGCATATTGTAACAGGACATGATGCACATAAAGCAGAGGAGATTGCTTCAGCTTTTGAATATATTATAAGACATAAACAAAGTAAAGAAAAAAACTCGGACAATCGAAATATATCTACACGGAAACGCAATAAAAAATAAGAGGAATATCAACTATTATCTAATTTTTAATTATCAGTCACCTTTATATAAAAATGGCTCTATAACGAATTGTGTGGGTAAAAGATAATGCGATATGTACTTACCACAGAATATTACCATTATAAAATTCTCTGTTTTGGTATAATCTAACGGATGCTTCTCCTTATCTGTAAATCTTTGTCTCAAAGATTTAATGTTGAAGCAAAGAAGACAGATTAACCTGTCAATGAAAAGATGTTCAAGCTAAAAAAGTATCCTTCTGCTATCTACACGAAATGGTATAGAACCTTTTTTATTGTTGTCTGGTAAAAATTATCGTTTTATCCGTCTGCGTGAGTTATAGATAAAGAGGATTATTGCAAGAATGATAAGCACGAAGGATACCCATGAATACATTGGGAGTAAGCATGCAGAACAAGCTGTTATATACAAAATTACTGATAGTAGAATAGGTGTTGCAGCTCCGACTGCCTGTGGATGCTTACTTCTTTGTGAGTTCTCATTTAGCAGACTCGTGTCGGGAAGATGCTTTCCTTTGCTTGCTAACAGCAAGAAAATAATTGTTGATATGACAGGAAGAATTAATATCAAAGACTTTGACCCATAACTATCTGCCTCACCTGAAAAGTTCCAATGAAGTATTATTTGTTCCGGACCATTCACAACACAGAGTAATGAGATGATTATCGTGGCAACGATGATGGCTATTGATAAGAGTCTAGTGTTCATATTGCGGTGATTTTGTTATATTAAATTGTTTTGTTCTCTTAGGCAAAGATAATTATTTATCTTATAAGTGCAAAGCGATATTCAATATTATTACATAAAAGAATAAAATTTATCTGGTGCTAAACACGCTTATTGTATGCACCATCTTTAATAACATCATTGAGGACACAAGTAATATAAAAGAAGGAGAGCCTGAGCTCTCCTTCTTAATGAGTGTTTTGTTTATTTATAGATTGATTAAATCAATCACTTTATCCACTGCTGATTTTATGCCTTCAGCATTCTTACCACCAGCCTGAGCGTAGTGTGGCTGACCGCCACCGCCACCTTGGATGAGTTTAGCAGCCTCACGGATAATCTGACCAGCATTTAAGCCTTGCTCTTTCACCATGTCGTCACTGAGCATGATAGACAATAGAGGACGCTCATCATATACAGAACCGAGTACACAAACAAGCTTCTTTGGTAATGCCTCACGCACTTTGAAGACGATATCCTTTGCCGAAGCTGGGTCGATTGGTAATACAGCCTTAACAACATGTACACCATTTACCATCTCTGCACACTCAACTAACGACTTTGCTGTGCGACTAACGGCCTGAGATCGGAAACTCTCTACTTCCTTCTTCATGTGGTCGTTTTCCTCAACAAACTTAGTGATAACAGCCTTGAGATCCTTAGCATTGTTGAACATAGCTTTCAAGTCGCGTAAAGTATCTTCAAGAGCGTAGATAGCGTTTTCACAAGTTTCACCTGTCATAGCCTCGATACGGCGTACACCAGCAGCTACACTGCTCTCACCAACAATCTTAAAGAAGCCGATACGGCCTGTTGAGGTGGCATGAATACCACCACAGAACTCACAGCTTGGACCGAAACGTACCACACGAACCTTGTCACCATACTTCTCGCCGAAGAGGGCTACTGCACCCATCTTCTTAGCTTCTTCCATCGGAGTATCACGATGCTCGTCCATTGGATAATCCTTGCGAATCATCTCATTGACTAGCTTCTCAACCTGACGAAGTTCCTCATCGGTAATCTTCTGGAAGTGAGAGACGTCGAAACGTAGTGTGTTAGGACTTACGTATGAACCCTTCTGCTCTGCATGCTCGCCAAGCACCTGCTTCAAAGCATAGTCGAGAAGGTGAGTTGCAGTGTGATTGGCAGCTGAAGCATCACGCTTCTCTGTGTCAACACAAGCCATGAAATCAGCCTCAAGGTTCTTTGGTAATTCCTTAACAATGTGTACGCTCTGGTTGTTCTCAAGCTTGGTATCGATAACATTGATTGTTTCGTCCTCACTAACGAGACCGCCTTGGTCACCTACCTGACCACCCATTTCTCCGTAGAAAGGAGTATGGTCGAGTACAAGCTCATAGAAACTATTTTTCTTCTGAGTCACCTTACGGTAGCGGAGGATGTGGCATTCATATTCTGTGTAGTCGTAGCCAACAAACTCCTGTTCACCTTCACGTAGTATTTCCCAGTCACCATTCTCTACAGCAGCAGCATTGCGAGCACGTGCCTTCTGTAGTGCCATCTCCTCATTGAACTGCTTCTCGTCAACGGTATAGCCATTCTCTGCGCAGATAAGTTCGGTGAGGTCGAGTGGGAAACCATAGGTGTCGAAGAGGCGGAAAGCCTCCTTACCATCGAGTTGAGTCTGGCCATGTGCCTTCAACTCGTCCATTGCACCATTGAGGAGCATAATACCCTTGTCCAATGTACGGAGGAAGGAATCTTCTTCTTCCTTCATCACACGACCAATCAACTCACGCTGTGCGTTAAGTTCTGGATAGGCACCACCCATCTCACGTACCAACACGTTGAGCAACTTATACATGAAAGCTTCCTTCTGACCAAGGAAAGTATAAGCGTAACGAACGGCACGGCGAAGGATTCGCCGAATAACGTAACCTGCCTTAGCATTGCTTGGCAACTGACCATCAGCAATAGAGAATGCAACAGCACGAAGGTGGTCGGCTACGACACGCATAGCGATATCTACCTTCTGCTCCTCATTAACGCCTTCACCATTAGGACCCTCTGGGAAGGTGTGGTTATACTTCTTGCCTGAAATATTCTCAATCTCTGCAATAACTGGTGCAAAGATATCTGTATCGTAGTTAGAGTTCTTGCCCTGCATGAGACGAACGAGACGTTCAAAGCCCATACCGGTATCGATAACCTGCATCTTCAAAGGTGAAAGACTACCATCAGCCTTACGATTGAACTGCATGAACACGATGTTCCAAATCTCAATAACCTGTGGGTGATCTTTGTTTACGAGTTCTTCACCAGGCACCTTTGCCTTCTCTTCCTCTGAACGAAAGTCGATATGTATCTCTGAACAAGGACCACAAGGACCAGTGTCTCCCATTTCCCAGAAGTTATCGTGTTTGTTGCCGTTGACGATATGATTCTTTGGGAAGTGCTTCTCCCAATAGCTTGCAGCTTCATCATCACGTGATATTCCTTCTGTCTCATCACCTTCGAAGACAGTTACATAGAGATCTTTTGGGTCAAGGTGGAGTACATCTACAAGGTATTCGTATGCATAGTCGATTGCTCCTTCTTTGAAGTAATCACCGAAACTCCAATTACCTAACATCTCAAACATTGTGTGATGGCTGAGTGCTGCATCACGACCAACCTCCTCCAAGTCATTGTGCTTACCACTAACACGCAGACATTTCTGTGAGTCAGTGCGGCGACGAGGCTCTGGTTCCTTTGTTCCGAGGATAATATCTTTCCACTGGTTCATACCAGCATTTGTAAACATCAGTGTAGGGTCGTCCTTAATAACCATAGGGGCAGACGGTACGATAACGTGTCCCTTCGACTCAAAGAATTTCAAGTAAGAGTCGCGGATTTCGTTTGCTGTCATCATCTTTATTTTATTTTTAATTCAATTTTTCTACCTAAAAGTGTTGCAAAGATACTGACTTTTGAGTATTTTTGCAAACAATTAGGCTGCTGAATACGTAAAAACTTCTTTTAGAGGTGGACATAGTCTTCCTATTCAGACCTAAGATTGTGTAAATAATTGATATAAAAGTTACTAAGACATGGCAGAGAATCCGCGCAAACTGTATTATTCTATCAAGGAAGTGGCACAGCAGATTAACGTTACGGAGAGTCTGTTGAGATATTGGGAAACCGAGTTTCCACACCTTCGTCCTAAGACGACGGGTAATCGTGTACGCCAATATACGGAGAAGGACATTGAACAGATAAAGGTTATTTACAATCTTGTCAAGGTGCGTGGCTTTAAGATTGCTGCAGCTCGTAAGATGTTGCAGGAGAACAGAAGTGGTGCCGACAAGAGTCAAAAGGTAATGGAAACCCTCTTCTCTGTGCGCGACCAGCTGAAAGAACTTAAGAAGCAGTTAGACGGTTTAGTATAGACGGCATATCAAGGGGAGATGCCTTCGGAGATATGTCACACCAATTAGCAGTCATAGCGAGGATTTTTGTATTCTTATTCCCCCTATTTTATTTTTGTTTTTAGTTGCTGTCAGTTTTAACATTTGTGATAAAGAGTTTATAATAAGTCACTTACAGTGTAGTTTGTTGTGATAGGAGTGACAGCAACTTCTAAATTGTGTCCAAATAGTTACGCATTCTATTTGGAACTTTAAGATAGAAAGACTATTCCGTCATTGGGTATATCTACGAGTCAGTCCTAAAAACGCAACTTAAGGTTGCCATCACATATCGTGTTGTACATCAACACGTCTCGTGTTTGCCGTAAGCACAATATGTGCGGCATGTCAGCATTAAAGAATGCAATACCTTAATCGCCTATTGGTATAATTGTTTTTAATTCAGCTATGTTAATGAGTAATGTCATCAAAAATAGTATATCTTTTATTGGAGTTAAACTTTAGTCCTACAATCTAATGAATAATCGAGGATTAATATAGATATCTCATAAACTACGCATCCTGACCGAATGATAAGAAATTAAACTATTGGTGTCCGATAAAACTTTTGAGGAGTTATCTGTATTAGATAAAATAGACTTAAACTTATGATTTCATTAATTTATTTGGTTATTATAAGGCTTCCCTTGTCAAAATAAGCACATTTTATAATGCTTACAGTTTAAAACTGAAAAC
The DNA here is from genome assembly GCF_018127785.1 of Prevotella scopos JCM 17725. Classification (NCBI taxonomy): domain Bacteria; kingdom Pseudomonadati; phylum Bacteroidota; class Bacteroidia; order Bacteroidales; family Prevotellaceae; genus Prevotella; species Prevotella scopos. Next base: position 1,200,888 of record NZ_CP072390.1, on the reverse strand, counting down.
CAAGCCCATGGATAAGTAAAACGGCTGCAACACCGATGGGTAAAGAGATACAGAACTTTCAGTTTATTTTTATCGGACAGCAATAAAATTAAACTTACTGTCATTACTGTCACTCGTTTTTGATTTATAATATTCTGTATTACAGATAATAATGCGAAATGTTAAAAATGACAGCAACTGCATTTCAAACTTAATTCTCAATATATAAGATTTTATGTCTCGAATATTTAGTGCCCATTAAGTCTCTCAAACAATAGTAGTTACTATCGTATGCGTTGTATAATATTATTAATATTACATCAGTTATAGGAGTAAATATCTATCGTAACTGACTGATAATCATATACAGAATTACTAAAACACCTATCCCCTACAACTTTTATATATTAATTCGTACTGTCCTCTTTTTCAATATAAGCTATAAACACATCTTTAAAAGTTCTACATCTATTGTGGAAAATAGAACAAACGTGAATAACTTATTGTAGGAAAATAACTATTCTTCCTCTAACTGCTTTTCTGTAACAGGTTGCAAGTGTATTTCTAAATCAGTTTCTGGGATGTGACACTTCTCAAAAATAAACTTAATAATAGTTTTCTTTGTTCGAGTGTCGCATGCAGTATGTACAAAACATCCTTCAGCAACTTTTGTTCTATTATTCTTTTCTGTATCATGGAGCCACAGTCCATTATGACTTAGATGAATAATACTTGTTGGGTTCTCCTTATATAGTAATTGGCATAGTTGAATTAGCATACTCTTCCAATTTGACACAGTATACTTTTGTCCTTTATAGGTGAAAGCAAGAATGTTACGACTGGTCCACTCGTACTCATCATCAGCTAATGATACTGTTTCCATATCTTTCTCAAGTGGGGTATATATAGTAGAGATCATAGGCCATAAGCTCTTGAAACGCTGCAATAACAAAGTGCCTCTTTCTATCAATTGTTCTTCCGTCCAATAATCACAGGTCTTCAAATAGCTACTTAATTCATACTTAGACTCATTAAGACCATATACCTTTACACCCTTATACTCATATCCATTTTTTTTATCTTGGAAAGAACGGTTGCTGTAGTTAGTGTTATAACCAGTTAGCGTAAGGTTAGCAAAGGTATGAAGATACTTTTCGTAGATTTCCTCGTATCGCTCGCCAAGTTCCTGTTTCCATTGAAGAGTCAAAGTTTGAGGCATAATATGTTCTATTGTAACTACACCTTCTTTCATCTTTTCAACAATAGGTTGTATTCCCTCATTACTATTTTCATTTTCCATTCTTTCAAATAAGAAGTACTTGTAGTCAATGGGTAATTTATAAATCTGACGAATTGGAAACTCCATATCCACCGCTCTGTCATCAGGAAAGATAGAATTACCCTGTTTCTTTAACAGAAGATACTTCATAATCTCTGCATAAGAGACCTCTACGGGAATATTTCTCTTCTCATGCCTCTCGTAAATTCGCATCACATCATGGTGCAATGTTGCATAGAGTTTCTGCATGACATTAGCTGGATAACCACAAATAATGCGTCTTGCCCAATAATTCTCTGTGATATCAAGAACTTCATAAACAGCTTCTTCTGAAAGTAGATGTTGGTCTTTATAGTTGAAGAAAGATAAGTAAAAAGGCATCGCAACTTGTGAACCAATACTTGCTAATTGATTTAGTTTGCGGTTTATTTTTATACTTTCTGTTCTTCCTTTAACGATTTGTGTATAATACTCTGCATAATGTAATAGGTCTGCAAGAAATTCCTCACGATTTTTGTTGTTGAGTTCACTAAATTCTTTAAACTCAAAATAGAGGTTATTTATATTACAAATTCGTTTGATATGAATAGTTAAATAGTCACGAATAAACATAGTTGGATCACCATCTGTATATTCTTCAATTTTCTTCCAATACCGATGATAGTAATCCTCTTGTTGGTCTTTGGTAAGTGCCATAAGAAGAAAGTTTCTTACCTTGTCAGCTTCTGTAAGATCTTTTCCTGTGGAATTAAGACTTTCGAATATCAACTGTGGCTCATCACTTGACTCTAATCTCAAATCTATAATGATAAGTTTTTCTACTGCTTCAAAAATTTGTTCAAAAGTCAAACCACAACTAATTATTTGTTCATAGTAAAAGTTATAGTTGTCTGTGAGACCAGAGCTCGTAATAAACTTTTTGGGATTATTCTCAAATAATACATCATATGCAGGCTTATCAGACTCTATTGGGCAAAGTTTTATTTTTCGTGGTACCTTCCGAAACATAGCATACAAATAAGGCTGGGTAGTCTGCATCATCATTTCTTTATCTTCACACTCCAATTGACCTTTATTTACAGCATTCCGTAGTGCAAGGATAATCAAGGAAATCGTAGTAATACGCTGCTGTCCATCTATCACCAACAAGTCATTTTCCAACTCATTGTCCTTTACTGTTACAATAGAACCAAAAAAATGACTCGGTCTATTATACTTCTGAATCTTCAAAATATCCTCAAATAATCTACGACAATTATCCCTGTCCCATGCGTATTTTCTCTGATATAAAGGTATTATAAAGAATGCTTTTGGGTCATAGAAAAATTCAGATATGTGTGTTGCGTATTTCATTATCAAATACTATTTAAATGTTAATTATGTAATATAAGTGTTCTCTAATATCTAATAATCTTCCCTATCACGCCTTTTTCCCATCAGTGCGTCAATCGTATTTCTCACTCTGCGCTCTGTTGTTAACATGATAGTGTCCTCATCGGTACCCTCTGCACCCATATAAACGGATGGATTAGAGTAGGTCATGCGACTTGTTTGTGGCTCACGGGCAGAGAAGTGGAAGGCAGGTACGGCTGTTTCTTGGCGTATGCGTGCAATGTTCTTTTCGTTCACACCACAACCCGGCATGATTTTTATACGACCATTTGCCAACTGGTTTAATCGCTGGAGTAGGGGAATACCCTCCTCAGCAGTGGGTTGCTGTCCAGAAGTCAGTACTCTATCAAAACCAAGAGAGATGAGCTGTTCCAATGCTTTCTCAGGTTCACGGCAACGGTCGAAAGCACGATGGAAGGTAACACTCATTCCTTTTGCGTGAGACATCAGATATTCATTGGATTTCATGTCAATGTCTCCTTCAGCTGTAAGGCAGCCAAAGACAACACCATCTACACCTAACTCACGACAAAGATCAATATCCATAGCCATGCGCTGAAGCTCTTGTTCAGTATAAAGGAAGTTGCCCCCACGATTGCGGATGATAACATGTAGACGTGTATCAGTCAACACTTCTCTCGCCATCTTTATCTCACCATACGAAGGAGTGGTGCCACCTTCGGGAATACCCATGCAGAGTTCTACACGATTAGCTCCACCTTTCTGTGCTTCTATGCAGCTTTCAACGCTATTAGCACATATCTCTATCTCAAAATCAGTTCGGTTCATGTTGGATTATTTGAGGGTTAAAGGAGTTAAGGAGTGAAAGGGAGTTAAGACAATACTTTTATAGATGTAATTTATTAGACGATTAACAGTCATACATCACAATAACAGATAGTATTGTCTTAACTCCCTTTCACTCCTAAACTCCTTGTTCTCCTTAATTAAAGTTTACTACTTGTTTTAACGAGTTGCTCACCCAATCCGATTGTATATCCCTGAGAAAGGAAGACAATACGATTGAAGGTGTCAGCGATAATAAAGATAGGTAACTGTTCAGTATTGCGGAGTTTCATCTCTTTTGCTATTTCCTGCTGGATGGTTCCATCCTTATCAATACCGAAGATAGTCTTCGCAGGGAGGTTAGGGAACTCACCCTTCTGTGCTTGGAACTTCTTAGCTTCTGCCTCATTTTTAAAGAGTAAGACGAATGGACGACCCCACTTGTCGAGCTTATCCTTCATCTTTTCAATATCATGCAAAGCGTGGTTGGTTGGCTCTTGACCGATACCCAATACGCCGAGAACGTAATAGCCACGTCCTGTCTGGCTTAGGATAGAAACGCTCTGACCATCTTTGTCAAACAAGTCCTCACTATTGAAGCTACCAATCACCTTCACACCTTCACTTTCCTGACGTACATCGAGTGGGAGAGTAGTCGTCTCTCCTGGTTTAATCTGGAAGAAACGGCTGTGTGCAAGTACACTACCATCTGCCATTCGCTGACCAGTCACGAGGATGTAGGTACCCTCATCGAGTGTTGCCCCATTCTTAAAGGTGTTCGACCATGTAGCACCGCCACCCATGTCGACCTGACCTTCGTCAAAGTTCATCAGCCATGTCTGTCCATAAACAATCTTACTAATGCTGAAATGGCTATAATACTTAGGATCATCGAGGAAACCATCAGGAGTGAATGTCAGTACTAATTTACCAGTCTTCGCAGTCTGTTGTGCTGCTGAATCAAAGTCAACATCCACCCATTTGCCGTTCTGCTTATACTGAATCTTCCATGCCACAGGATCCATACGAGCCTCAATACCTAAGCTGCGTGCAACATCTACGAAGAAGATATCACGACTACGGCTATCGGTAATACGGCTCTCCCAAACACTTCTTGGTGTCTGTGGGATTCTCATTGCACGAGTATCAGGATTCATTTTGATATTCTTTCTAATCCATTCAACCAATAAAGCTGGGTTCTTACGGAAACTTGCAGCCTCCTTTGCAAAGGCTTTCTCAAAGAATTGTTTGAACGGTTTGAGAATCATTTCACTCTCAACACGTGGAGAGAGTTGGTTGCTCTTTGCCTTCATGTTATCCTCCAAGATTTCCATTGGCATGTCACGGAGGTCCTTGTCGCTCAAAGTACTGAGCAATTTTAGGGCACGATCTTGCTGATTAGCATACTTCTCTACAAAAGCCTTGATAGTTTTCCAGTTTCCACGTGCCTTAACAATATAAGGAGTAGCTGCTGGATAGCGATAATCTTTCATAGACTCTGCCGTTGGGAAGGTGGCAATGTAGGCATGACGGATTGAATCCTCATAAGTCAAACGACGAGTATTCTCATCACGCTGTGCCTTGGTAACGGCTGGTAATGTGGTATTTGAAGCAGGTGGAACGATGTCGAGGTCAGCCTCCTTTGGCATATTTTGCTCGTTATAATCCAGTTTGATGGTGATTGACTTATCCTTTCCAAAGGTGGCTTTAGCAAAGCCAAACTGTCCATCCTTTGATGCCCAGACAATCATATCGCCCTTACCAGCAGAGAGGAAGGTCGTTCCATCAGTACCTGTGTACTTAGACACAGCGGTATAGAACTCGGCATAATTATAAATCTTGAAGTCTACCTTTGCGTTGTCAACAGGCTTACCATCTTTATCAATAATCTTAAAATCAATCTTAGACGTACTGCCATAGTTGTCAATGAGGTTAATCTCGGTGAAGTTATTGGTACGTAACATCACCTCCTCTGGACCCTCATAATCACCGAAAGCACGTGTGTGCATGAGCATTGCACGTGATGCGGGCTCGTTAAACCAAGCAAGGTTGAGTACTGGCTCTGGCTCACAAGCACCTAAGAAATACCATTTGCCATCAGCCCAAGCTTCTACCCAAGCATGATTGTCATCCGTATGTGCCCATCGAGGAGTATATACCTGACGAGCTGGAATACCGATAGAACGGAGGGCAGCTACCGTAAAAGTACTCTCCTCTCCACAGCGTCCACGACCCGTACGGATAGACTGAAGAGGTGAAGAAGTACGAGCATCAGAAGGCTCGTAGGTAACACGTTCGTGGCACCAGTGGTTTACCTCAAGGATAGCTTCCTTCATAGGAAGTCCTTTCACACGCTCACTCAGTTCACGATAGAAGATAGCACGAGAGCTATCAAGCGGCTCGTTGTTTACACGCATAGGCAAAACGAAATGTCTAAACAGCAATTCAGGGACATCTTTTCCCCATGCCATAGACTTTCTTGTTTGCAAGGCGGTGCGTATGTTTTTAAGATGATAGGCCGTAGGATAGTCCGTAGCATCGGCAATTGGCATATAAGCATACAAGAAACGTAAGGCTTCCTCTTCTTCAGGAGACACCCGAAGCCCCTTTGTGTTATAGAACTTCTTGCCAATAACCTTCATCTTGGCTTGGAATGCATTTTCTACTTTTTGTCTGAAATTAGGGTCTGTTATAAAGTGCTGTGCATAGCTTGATAGGCTGACAGCAGCAAGAAACAGGCTCAATAAGATTTTCTTCATAGATTTATTTTTAGTTTATGCGACTTTCATCAGCCGCTAATTTGCGTATGCAATATTCGTAAAAAAAAACAATATACGCAAATGTTTTACATAGAAAATGCCTGAAAGTATGGTCAAAGTGATAGGATAGGATTCCTTCTTTTCATGTACTGCCTTTAATTTTTATGAAATAAACTCTTTTCTCTTCACCAAAAGAAATTGTTAAGCTTTCCCTTTTAGGTAGAATTTATCAATATCAATGATGATTTTCACACATTATTACAACAACAATGGGAAATAAATAGTATCTTTGTAGAAAATAAGTTTTTAATAACCCTTTACCTTAATATTATTAAGAAAACAATGAGAAAGAAAATGTTTATAGCCTGTGGCTTGCTAAGTTGGGTGCTTACACTTCAGGCACAGACGAAAGATGGTGGTATTGATGCACAGATGTTGCAGCAGATTCAGAAGTCTGGATTGACTAAGTCTGACCGTGCTTTATCGAATGCAATCGCCACAAATTCTATTGATGACCTTGCTCGTAACTTCCGTAATTCTGGTCCTGTAGACACCTACTTTAGCGTGGAGACACCGAAACAGAATATCCAAGATCAGAAAAGTTCGGGTCGTTGCTGGCTCTTTACAGGACTGAATGTTTTGCGTGCTAACTTTGCACGTCGCCATAAGGATACATTGAGAGTGGAATATTCTCACGTTTACCTCTCTTTCTATGACCAGTTAGAGAAGGCTAACTTGATGTTGCAGGGTGTGATAGACAATGCTGGTAAGTCATTAGACGACCCACGTGTGCAGTTCTTCTTTAAGAATCCTATCAGTGATGGCGGTACATTCTGCGGTGTATCTGACTTGGTTGAGAAGTATGGAGTAGTACCCATGGAAGCCATGCAAGAAACCTATTCAGCTGAAAATACCTCTCGTATGGCAAGGATTGTGTCATCAAAACTACGTGAGTATGGTTTGGAACTGCGTAAGATGGTAGCTGACAAGAAGTCAAAGGCAGCTATCAAGGCACGCAAGACAGAGATGTTGGGTAATATCTATCATATACTCTCACTTTCTTTGGGTGAGCCAGTGAAGACATTCACCTTTGCTTTCAAGGATAAAAACGGTAAACAGATTGGTAAGGCTAAGACCTATACACCACAGGAATTCTATAAGGAGACAGTGGGAGGTCCACTCAATGGAACCTTTATTATGGCAATGAACGACCCTCGTCGTCCTTACTATAAGACCTACGAGATAGAGTATGACCGTCATACCTACGATGGTCATAACTGGAAGTATGTGAACCTTCCAATGGAAGATATTGCGAAGATGGCTATAGCTTCACTGAAAGACTCAACAAAGATGTACACCAGTTATGATGTGGGTAAGCAGCTCGACCGCAAGCGTGGTTATCTTGACTTGGATAACTATGACTATGGAACACTTTTCGGAACAAGCTTCCCAATGAATAAGGCAGAGCGTATTGCAACCTTTGACAGTGGTTCAACCCATGCGATGACACTTACAGCAGTAGACTTAGATGAGAATGGTCAGTCAAAGAAGTGGAAGGTAGAGAACTCTTGGAGTGCCTCTTATGGTCAGAATGGTTACTTGATTATGAGTAATCCTTGGTTTAATGAATACACCTTCCGTCTGGTTGTTGATAATAAGTACGTACCAGAGAATATCATGAAGGCTGCTCAGCAGAAACCAATAATGGTTGTTCCTGAGGACCCATTGTTCCAAGAGGATATGTAAAGACCTCCCCCAACCCCTCCAAAGGAGGGGAGGGCTGGATAGGATTAGAGAGAAATGAGGATGTGTTAATAGGCACATTCTCATTTTCTTTTATTACCTTAACCTCCGAAAATCATGAAAAATGCTTATCTTTGTAGGATAGGATGAAATCACCCTGTGCGTTCATGGCGTTTTGGTTTCGTCCTTATAAGAATATAAAACAAATTTATTATGATATGAGAAAACAAATCACTCTGCTGTGTATGATGGCTTTCCTGTCTTCGTTACATGTGACAGCACAGTCATTCAGAAAAGATATTGATGCGAAGCCAGAACTATCAGCAAGTAATGGGGTAGCCTATCCTACGCCTTCAGGAAAACTTACGGCACCTCCTATTGGCTATGTCCCAGTCTATATCTCTCACTATGGAAGACATGGATCGCGTTATCTTTTATCAGGACAAGACTATATTCGACCGCTGCAGGTGCTTGAGCGAGCTGATTCGGCTGGTATCCTCAGTGAGAAAGGTAGGGAAACAATGGGTAAGATACGTCGTATGTATGCTGAGTCATACAAGCGTTGGGGCGAGTTGACACCATTGGGTGCTGAGCAACATAAGCAGATTGCACGACGAATGTTTAAACGTTTCCCATCTGTTTTTCGTGATTCTGTGTGGGTGGATGCCAAGTCAACGGTGGTTATCCGTTGTATTCTATCCATGGAGAATGCCCTACAGGAACTCTTACGACAGAATCCTCATTTGCGAATTCGCCACGATGCGAGTGAACATGATATGTATTACATGAACTTTTCAGACAAGAAACTTGCTCAACAAAAGGAGAGTGAGGAGGTTAAAGAAACTATGAAGGATTGGGAGAAACGCAATATGAATTATCAGCCATTGATGTCCCGCCTTTTCAAAAATGCTGATTATGTTGACAAGAATGTCAATGCAGAGCAGCTGATAACCGACCTCTTTAGCCTTGCTGGTTTCGTGCAGAACTCGGAGATACGTCATTCGTTATCACTATATGATATTTTTACGCCAGATGAACGTTATCGGCTTTGGCAGCGAACCAATGTTTGGTGGTATCTACACTTTGCAGGTGCACCTCAGAGTGGTGCTAAACAGCCTTTCTCTCAGCGTAATCTCTTGCGTAATATTATTACTGAAGCAGATTCTTGTCTTGCGCTTCCACATCCAGGAGCTACACTTCGCTTCGGACATGAAACAATGGTTATGCCGTTGGCTTGTCTGCTCGATTTAAATGGAAGTTACGTACAAGTGTTTCAGGTTGATAGTCTTGAAGCAAAGGGTTGGATAGGTTCACGTATCTTCCCAATGGCAGCTAATATTCAGCTTGTGTTCTATAAGATCCCAAAGAACCCAAAGGCAGACGTTCTTGTAAAGGCACTGCTCAATGAGGAAGAAGCTACGCTACCATTGCCTTCGACCGCTAAACCTTATTATTATAAGTGGAGTGATTTCAGACGTTTCTTTTTGAATCTGATTAATAGTTATCATGATTAGTAACCTATTAGTTAGGGTTCTTTCAGATTATGAAGTGATAGTTTAAACCTATTATATAATAAGACATACAGAGCAACTCTAAGTTTCTTGCTGCAAACTTAGAGCCTCGCTGTGTGATATTTCTTAAGAGTCTATGCGCAAGATGCATACCTTATCACTCTAAACCTCTTTAAGTTTGTCCAATTTTTTCACATATTGATTTTGTAAAGACCACAAAATGGCTTGTAATTAACGCCCAATTGGCTTGCAAAAGGTGCCCTTTTGAGGTCTTACTAACGCCCTTTTAGAACCTTATTAAGCACCTTTTAAAACCTCTTTTTGCAACTACCTGATAACAAGTAACTTACGGAAGCGATAAAGCAGCTCGCTTTTAAGGCATTTTCCTACCTTTTTCTCGAATGTTTTGTCAATATATTTCTTAACCTTACAGCGTTAAACCTCACACAGAAGCATGGAGCTGACGGAGGTTTTATTTAGCGTTGATAACCTTTATTCTGTTTCAGTTTTTCGTTGAGGTCTAATGCACGTGATGGGATAGGGAAGACGATAGTATGACGGTCGGCTTCTGTTGCGGGTGCAGTACGAAGGTCGTAGGACTGATGGAAACGATTGAAGCGGATGAGGTCATTACGACGCCAGCCCTCCCACATTAGTTCCATCAGGCGTTCAGCAAGAATATTATCTAATGTAGCAGTTCTATTTCCCATGCCACTACGGCTGCGAACGAGGTTCAGTTCAGTATTACCATTCTCTCCGTTGCGTACTGCAGCTTCAGCCTTCATTAGCAATACATCGGCATAACGGAAGAGAACAATGTCGTTGTCTGGGCTTTTACCATCGTTAAAGGCGTTGCGGTCCACCTCATATTTAGCCATTCTTGCTCCTGCCGTCTTGATATATGGGCTGTTAGTGAGATTTAACTCTACAGCAAGTGGCATATAAACAAGTGGTTTGCCATTTTCTAAATATATGATATTTCCATCTACTCGAACAGTGTCAGAGTAGAGGTTATAAGCATATCGCTTGTCAACATTACTGGTACCATAGCCGAAAGTCTTCACTGTTGAAATAGTTGCACAGGCTCCATTCTCAGAGCCTGTACCGAAGGCACCGCCATGTGAGTAGTGACGAGAGCGGAAGAGATACTGGAATTGGCTCTTGTAAAGGTGTTTGTCGAGTGGGATAGTAAAGATATTCTCTGGTGAATTCTCGTTGTTAACAGAGAAGTTGCTGAGATAATCGGCTGCTAAGGTAAAGCCATCAGCAGTCAACTCATCGCAGTAATATTTGCAGGCTTGCCATATATTCATCTGCTGACCATTGATGGTAAAGTAGGTTTGCTTACCATTAGGTTGTTGATTATCTGTCCAATCAGCATCAGAATAAACCTCACCATTCAGCATCAACTTAGCAAGAAGGAAGTTGGCTACAGAACGTGTTACACGTCCATAGTTCTTGCCAAGAAGGTTACTATGACCTGTAGGAAGCAGTGGGGTGACTTCTTGTAGTTCTTTTACAATAAACCGATATACCTCAGGGCGACTTGCTTGTTCTACGTTTTCAGTACTTTCGTCAGCCGTAGTTACTAATGGTATATTTCCAAACATATCCATAAGGTAATAGTAGTATAAGGCACGGATAGCCCTAACTTCCGCCCTATAAGCCTTGTACTGCTCATCTGTAAGCAGTTGTTTATGTTTGTCGATAGTTGTAAGTGCATCATTACTGAATACAATTACTTTATAGAGATACTTCCATGTATCGTAGAGCGGTTTACTGTCTTCTGCCCAGTTATGTGTATATAAATCAGCCCAAAAGCCTCCATCATACCAGTCTCCACCACGTACAGGTATGATTGCTTCATCGGTTGTGAACGTATTATAATCATATACACCACGATAAGTACCTTGTAATCCCTCACTGTCTTTATCACTTCCTATGTAGTTATACAAGGTAGCGACGGCGTTGACATATACATCTCTATCTGTCGTGTAGGTATGTTGTTCATCGAGGCTGTCTTTGCTATTCTCGTCCAGACAACCTGTCAATGTGAGGAGAGTTAGAAAAAAGAGTGGGCGAAGTAAGTATTTCATACTTGACAGTTGTTTATGTTGTGTTAAATTGCTTAGAACTTAATGCTCACACCGATAGAATAAGTGCGATAAGGAGGATAGGTACGTTTGTCATCAATACCTAAAGTGTTATCTACTACATAACTATTGATAATCGGTGTTAAGCCACTATAACTTGTTATTGTTGCAAGGTTATTGATGCTAAAAGACACACGTAGTGAGTTGATATATTTGTTTTTAACAGGCGTATTCCAACCTATCGTAAGATAATCAAAGTTTAGATAATCACCTTTTTCTAACCAATAATCCGTCACATTCTGGTCAACGATATTCCGTGCAGGAGCTTCTGCAAGGACATTATAGTCAGGGAAGTTTGACATGTTCAGGAAAGAAAGAGTTGTTCCGTTAAATATCTTATGTCCGAAAGCACCATTCATCTGTAAGGAAATGTCGAATGCTTTGTATCTGAAACTTATGTTAGAACCCAAGGTCATCTTAGGTGTTGCTTGTCCTGCGATATAGCGATCGCCATGGTCGCTGAGGTCGATTACATTGTCATTATTCAAATCAGCAATGTCGTATTTGTTGTGTCCATGCCCGTTGTCAACGATTCCTTTGCAGTGAGGAAGATAGAAAACACCTAAAGGTTGACCTACAATCTGATAGATAATATCATTATATCCACCATGGAAACCTGCGCCATTCATACCACCAATTGGTGTTATGTCTGATGCAGTCATATTTCTTCCGTTGAGCTTACCATTGAGCGAAAGGAGTTTGTTCTTTTGCCATGCCATATTGACATTGACATTGAGTTCCATATCTTTCTTTGAGATAGGAACAATACCGATACCCAACTCAAATCCACTGTTAGACATAGAGCCGATATTTGCCAATAGCTTGTCGAAGGCGAAAGTTGGCACAGGTACGTCATATTCGTAAAGCATATCGGTAGTCTTGGAATAGTAATACTCTGCTGTAAGGAGCAGACGATTGTTGAACAATCCAAGGTCAGTACCAATATTAAAGGTGCTGCGCGTCTCCCAACGTAGGTCAGGATTGCTGTTGCGTAAGGTACCCATTGTGACTGTTGGTGTACCATTATACGAGATTAAACCTACTGGGATATATTGCCTTAAGGTCAAATAAGAACTGATTCCACCAAGGTTTCCAGAGCGACCATAACCGGTTCGAAAGTTCAGAAGACTAATGTTCTTATTGTTGCGTAGGAAACTTTCTTTCTTCATATCCCAAGTCGCTGAGATAGAAGGGAAGATTCCCCATGTATGGTCTTTGCCAACCATTGACGAACCATCTGCACGTGTTGTCAGATTAAGTGTGTATCGGTCGAGTAGTGTGTAGGTAAGTGTACCCATAAAAGAGGCAAGACTTGGGTCAGCATAACTACTACCAGTTCCTCCATAAGGACGGTCAGAAGCTGCCCCAAGATTGTCATAACCAAAGTAATTATTGGTTAATCCCTTTACTTGTGTCCAAAAAGCTGCCATCTTTTTCTTCTGATATTCAGCAAGAATGGTGGCAGATAAATTGTTAATCCCCCAACGATATTTCCAATCAAGAGAGATGTTACCTAACATATCTTCGGTCTTTCGTTCTCCTCTATATGCTAATCCTTGCGCCCATACCCATGTCGGAGCAAATCGTCCGTTCTCCGTTGAGGTGTAAGAATAGGAACCTAAGGCTGCTAACTGAAGGTTATGTGTTAGCTGTAAGGACAACTGCAGATGTGAATTGAACGTAAGATTCTTCTCATCGTTACGCTCAAATAGCAATGGTTCTGTCGGTCCTATCTGTGATGCATTGCCATTCCTCTGCCAGCCGTTTCCTATTTTGTGGAATGGGAGTGTTGGATTCATTGCAGCAATAGAGTAGGAAAGTGCTTGAATATCAAATATCTTTTCATCTTGTTGAGATGAACCGAAGGCACCAAAGTCTATTTTTAGTCTCTCGTCAAAGGCAAGCTGTGAGATGTCTAACTTAGCCACGAAGTTATTGTAATCCTTGTTTTTAATAACCGTTTGACCGCGCACATAGCCCAGTGAGGCACGATAGTTAGACTTCTCACTGCCTCCACTAAAAGCTACGTGGTGTGAGTTTACGAAGCCTGTTCGTGCTATTTCTTTTTGAAAGTTAGTATCATAGCCCTTATCAACATAGTCTAATCCCAATGCTTTTGCAGCACTAACATACTCCGTAGCATTGAGCATTCGAAGTCGTTTGTATACAACGTCGAAGCCAGCAGTTCCGTCATAGTAGATCTGGAACTTACTACCATTGCCACGCTTTGTCTTTACTTCGATAACACCCGATGCTCCTCGTGAACCATACTTAGACGTTTCTGAAGCATTCTTGAGGATAGTAAAGCTTTCGATATCAGCAGGATAAATGGTGGATAGGGTAGATAAATCAGAAGAAACACCATCTATAAGGACTAGAGGGTCATTACCACCAGTAAGCGATGTGGTACCACGAACGCGCACACTGGTCAACATTGCCATACGATCCTGCCCATTCGTAACGACATTTACACCAACGGCTTGCCCGGAAAGGGCATTAATGGCTGAATTTACCAAACCTTTATTCATCTGTTTCTCACCTACCTTTGCCATTGAACCGACGATAGGTAGGGTATCACTCATGAGGAATAACGGCTGCTTTTGCTTTTTAGTAATGGCTTTATATCTTCTTTGCGCATTTGCAATATTTGTAGAGCCAATTAGTAAAAGGCAGCAAACAAGTGAATGGGTTAGGAAGTGTTGTCTGGCCATATTAGGATATAATAAATGTTGTTTATACTGATTATCTAAGCAAATATACATATTTTTCGTGACATAAGTCGATGATTACAGTTTTTTTTGCTAATTTTGTTGTGTTATCCTTATTATATACTCTTTGTGAGTTGAGGAACTTAAAGATAGAAACCTAAATTATTATCAATATGGAAAAGCTTTTTCTAACGGCTTTGCTGATGGGCATGTCTATGTCTGGTATTCATGCACAGAAAGCCGTTATTGAGCCTACTTTTACCGAATGGCATGACCTACAGGTGAATGCTGTCAATCGTTTTGCAACGCATACAGACTTCTTTGCGTTTGCACCATTTGAAAATCTGCGTGGAACAAAGTTTGATATGAAGAAGTCGGCTAATTACCTTTCACTTGATGGGGATTGGAAGTTCAATTGGGTTGAGAATGCTGATCAGCGTCCAACAGATTTCTTCCGTACCGATTTCGATGATTCTCAGTGGAAGACCTTTCCTGTTCCCGGTATCTGGGAGGTGAATGGCTATGGCGACCCTGTCTATGTGAACATTGGTTTTGCATGGCGTGGCAACTTCAAGAACAATCCTCCAGAGGTTCCAATTAAGGAGAACCATGTTGGTTCATATCGTCGTACTATTCGCATACCAGACAATTGGGATGGTAAACAAATAATCGCTCATTTTGGCTCTGTGACATCTTGTGTATATCTGTGGGTGAATGGTAAGTTCGTTGGCTACAGTGAAGACTCTAAGATTGGACCAGAATTTGACGTAACGAAGTATCTCAAGAAGGGCGATAACCAAATTGCTTTCCAAGTATTCCGTTGGTCAGATGGCAGTTATTGTGAGGATCAGGACTTCTGGCGTCTCAGTGGTGTTGCTCGTGAAAGTTATCTCTATGCCCGTGATGCAAAGCAGCATTTGAAAGATATTCGTGTAACTCCTGACCTCGTAAATGATTACAAGGACGGTACGCTCAGCGTCAATCTCCAGTTAGCGGGTAATACAAAGGCTTTCTTAATCTTGGAGGATGCGGATAATAATCTTACTGCCAAGGATGTTGTTACACCTGATAAGGCAGGGCAGGCTAAGGCTTTCATGGAATTAAGAAACCCAAAGAAGTGGACAGCAGAGACTCCTTATCTTTATAATCTCTATGTGAATGTTGAAGATGCCAAGACGGGTAAGGCTATTGAAACAATCCCTCTCAAAGTTGGTTTCCGCAAGGTTGAAATCAAAAACTCGCAGGTCTTGGTTAATGGTCAGCCCGTTCTCTTTAAGGGAGCTAACCGTCATGAGATGGATCCAGATGGTGGTTACGTTGTGACACGTGAGCGTATGATTCAAGATATCAAACTGATGAAGCGTTTGAATGTCAATGCAGTGCGTACTTGTCACTATCCTGACGACCCTATTTGGTATGACCTATGCGACGAGTATGGACTCTACGTCGTTGCTGAGGCTAACCAAGAAAGCCACGGCTTTGGCTATAATAAGGATGCAGTATCTGGTAGTCCGCTTTTTGCTAAGCAGATTATGGAGCGTAATCAGCATAATGTCGGAACGAAGTTCAATCATCCAAGTATTATTTTCTGGAGTCTTGGCAATGAAACTTGTTACAGTAAAAACTTCGATGATGCATACGATTGGATTAAGTCGCAGGACCAGAGCCGCCCTGTGCAGTATGAGCGTGCTGAGCTGAATGGCTATGCTACGGATATTTTCTGCCCAATGTACTATTCTCCAAAGGCTTGTGAAGATTACTCAAAGAACGCTCAATACACTCGTCCACTTATCCAATGCGAGTATAACCATACGATGGGTAACTCTGGTGGTAACTTGAAGGAGTACTGGGATCTTGTTCGTAAGTATCCTAAATTCCAAGGTGGATTTGATTGGGACTTTGTAGATCAAGGCTTACACCGCAATCCTAAGTTTGATGCTTCTCGTAGGTTGGAAGATTATGAGCGTGCGGCTGATGCGGTTGATGTGAAGACGGAATACACATACGGTGGTGACTATAATAAGACTGACCCATCAGACAACAACTTCAACTGCAATGGTATGATTGGTCCTGACCGTCAGTTGAATCCACATGCTTATGAGGTTGCCTATGAATATCAGAATATCTGGGCTCGACCAGTTGACCTCAAGCAGGGCAAGATTGCTGTTCACAATGAATACTTCTTCCGTGATCTAAGCAACTATCGTATGGAATGGAGCCTTGTTAACGAGGGTAAGGTTGTTGAAAAGGGCGCGATTGAAGAACTGAATGTTGCACCACAGCAGACGGTTGAATACACTTTACCAATAGTTGGTAAGGATTTTGACGGTGAAGTTCTCTTGAATATCGACTTTAAGTTGAAGACTGCTGAACCACTGATGACATCTGGTCAGACTGTAGCAGAAATGCAGATGGAGGTACAGCCTTGGCAGCCAATGCCAAAGATGGAGCCTGTTGTAAAGAATAAGGTGAAGGTAACTGACAATGTGAAAGAAGGTGTTGTGCGCTTTGCAGGCAACAACTTCGACCTCGTATTCGATCGCAAGACAGGTTTCCTCAGCAGTTATCAGGTTGATGGTCGTAACTTCTTGGGTGAAGGTGGTAGCTTGAAGCCTAACTTCTGGCGTGCTATGACAGACAATGATATGGGTACTAACTTCCAGAATCGCCTGTCAGTATGGAAGAATCCTACAATGACATTGAAGTCATTAGAAGTTGATAAAAAGATGAATCGCCTCACAGCAGAATACGATTTACCACAGGTAGGTGGGCAGTTGTGCCTTGTTTACCATGTTGCAGCTGATGGTGCGCTTCATGTTAGTATGGATATGGAAATGAAGGAAGGTAGCAAGGCTCCTCAGCTTCCACGTTTCGGAATGTTGATGCAGTTGCCTTATAATATGGATAAGTCGGTGTTCTACGGTCGTGGACCTATCGAGAACTATGCCGACCGTAAGCTTTCACAGCGCATTGGACGTTATGAGCAGACTGCCGACAAGCAGTTCTTCCCTTACATCCGTCCACAGGAGACAGGCACGAAGAGCGACGTTCGCTGGTGGCAGCAGACTGACAACAGCGGTCATGGATTCCGAGTATTGTTTGATGAGGCAGCTTTCTCAGCCAGTGCATTGCATTATAACATCTCTGACCTCGATGAGGGAAGTGAGAAGCATCAGCGTCACAGTTATCAGGTACCAATGTCTAAGTACACTAACCTCACGTTGGATGCCGCAATGATGGGTGTAGGTGGTATTGATAGTTGGGGTTCAGAACCTCTGAAGAAGTATCAGTTGCCAGCTGAAAACCGAGCTATGCACTTCTGGATTGTACCAGTATTCTAAGCTGATAGACATCTTTTATAAAATAGAAAACGCCTTTGCAGAAGTCCTGCAAAGGCGTTTTTTGTTTAATATCCGTACTGTCAGTATACCTATCAATGGCAGTGTCTAAATTCTTTTCATGAAAATAAATATTTTTCTTCACGTAAATAAATATTTTTCTTCATGAAAATAATTCTTTCTTGTTGTGAAAATAATTCGTTTTTAGGCTTCTATCAGCCTTTTATTTTAGTAGTTTCATCTTCTCAATCATCGTTTCGTAGACCTCTGCAGACACTTGTCTACCACGCAAAGAGCGCACACGTGGCATACTGCGGAAGTATTCATCTTGTGACTGATACCACGCGTAATGTGCTATTTCACGAGCGCGAGCAAGGGAAATTGCCAATTTCCCAGCAGCAGAGGGATTGACGGAAGAGAGAAAATACTTGCCATCTTTCATCTTTAATGCCAATATGAGATAGTCTTTGGGTTGTTGTACGCTGCGTGCTTGTAGGTTGCGTGTGCGCACAGAGATAGTGATGTGTCTATTGAAAGTACGGTTTATTTTGTCCATCATACCACGAAAGACAATGCCATGTGCTGATGTGTCTTTCAATCCTGTATAGGCAATAGAGTAGTGTATCATCTCGTGGATGAGCACATCGTCTATCTCTTCTTTCGTGAGTTTATAATAGTTGGAAATAGAAATGGTGAAGTCATAGTACTTTATACGTCCCCAACTCGTTTTTCTTTTGCATGCCATCTGTCCCAAACGAGTTTTAGCACGTGACCATTTTAGCTTTGGTACGGGTAGTTTGCCTTCAAAGATGAGGTCATTGTAATGCTCAAACGCCTGTCGAAGATAGTCTATTGTTAGTTCTGCGTTCATTATCAAGATATAGCAGGTGTTATAAACAATATAGGGACAGACGGTTCCGTCTGTCCCTATACGTCTGTTATTTCTTCTTATTATAGTTTAATTGAAGAGTGTCAATGTATAAAGATACACGACAGCTGCTGGTATTGCTAAGAGTGATGAGTCGAAACGATCGAGCATACCACCATGTCCCGGTAGGATATTACCACTGTCCTTCACACCGAGTGTACGCTTGAGAAGGCTCTCAACAAGGTCGCCCCATGTTCCGAAGAACACTACGACGAGTCCAAGTCCTACCCATCCAGGAATGCTCAACATGTGAGGTGTAGCCCCGATGTTTGCAAAATAGCCGATGACACCAGCCACAATCAGAACGAGAATTCCTCCACCAATGCTTCCTTCCCAACTCTTCTTGGGACTGATACGGGGGAAGAGCTTATGCTTTCCGAGGAGTGAACCACAGAGATAAGCACCTGTATCATTAGTCCAAAGGAAGATGAAAATACTCAATGGAAGGAGATAGTCGAAGGTCACCTGTCCTGGTTTAACCTGCTGGAAAGCTAATACGTTGATCATTGAGAAAGGCATTGCGATATACATCTGTCCCAACATTGTGTATGCCCAACTGTTGATAGGGTTCTCATTTTTCAGATATAGTTCTGAAATTAATAGGTAGAGAATTGACAAAATGTAGGGTACAAAGACCACGAAGCCCTCAACTGGTGTCAGACGCAGACCTGCAACCGCCAAGAAGAAATAGACTCCTATGATGGTTGAGATGAAGCGATTTACCTTTACTCCCTTGATGTTGTTCACCAATCCAGTGTATTCCCAGATGGAAAGACCCGTGATGAGTGCGAAAAGTGCAATCAAGGCGTGAGGGTGAAGGATGCCCAACACCATCACGGTGACGAAGAATACGCCAGTAACGGCTCTGACAATCAGATTCTTTAGTTTATCACTCATAACTATATGTTTGTTTATAAATCACTGGCTTTGTCGCTGCCTTCTTTGGCGATTCTTGCTTCGTGCTCTGCTTGTGCCTGCTTAACCTCCTCTGGCATATCCTCCAACTTAGGCTGAGACCTCTCTTCCTGTGCAAGCAACTCTTGTGTGCGGCTTACCCAAGGACGCTTTCCGAAGATCTCTTCTATGTCTTCTGCCATGATTACCTCACGTTCAATGAGAATCTGTGCCAAACGATTATGACCTTCTTTGTGCTCTGTCAGAATCTGCTTAGCACGCTCATACTGTCCATTAATCATCTTCAGTACCTCTTCATCTATGGTCTTAGCCGTTGTGTCAGAATATGGTTTCTGGAAGTTGTATTCGTCATTGTTATAATAACAGATGTTTGGCAACTTGTCACTCATACCTGCATAAGCAATCATGCCGTATGCACTCTTGGTCGCACGTTCGAGGTCATTCATTGCACCTGTTGAGATATGACCAGTGAAGAGTTCTTCTGCAGCACGTCCACCGAGCAATGAACACATCTCGTCAAGCATCTGTTCCTTTGTTGTGATAGGACGCTCCTCTGGCAGATACCATGCTGCACCGAGTGCCTGACCACGTGGAACGATGCTCACCTTTACCAATGGGTTGGCGTGTTCACAGAACCAACTGATAGTAGCGTGACCAGCTTCGTGAAGGGCTATAGTGCGCTTCTCGTCAGCTGTCATAATCTTTGTCTTCTTTTCAAGACCACCGATGATACGATCAACGGCATCGAGGAAGTCTTGCTTTGTTACTTCTTTACTGTCATGGCGCGCTGCTATTAGGGCTGCTTCGTTACATACATTGGCAATATCTGCACCCGAGAAACCAGGGGTCTGACGTGCAAGGAGGTCAATATCAAGATTCTTCTCTAACTTCAAATTACGCATGTGAACGAGGAAAATTTCCTTACGCTCTGGCAGGTCTGGCAAGTCAACATGTATCTGTCGGTCGAATCGCCCAGCACGAAGGAGTGCCTTGTCGAGCATGTCAACACGGTTCGTTGCTGCAAGAACGATAACACCTGAGTTCGTTCCGAAGCCGTCCATCTCAGTCAGAAGGGCATTGAGTGTGTTCTCACGTTCATCGTTTCCACCCATAGCTGGGTTCTTTGAACGTGCACGTCCAACGGCATCAATCTCGTCAATAAAGATGATACAAGGTGACTTTTCCTTAGCCTGATGGAATACATCACGCACTCGGCTGGCACCGACACCGACGAACATTTCAACGAAGTCAGAACCACTCATAGAGAAGAATGGTACACCTGCCTCACCTGCAACGGCCTTAGCTAAAAGAGTTTTACCAGTTCCCGGAGGTCCAACAAGGAGTGCACCCTTAGGGATTTTACCTCCCAAATCGGTATATTTCTTAGGATTCTTCAAAAACTCTACAATCTCTTGTACCTCCTGTTTTGCACCTGTCTGACCTGCAACATCTTTGAAAGTGATACCCATTTCGTTGGCTTTCTCATAAAGCTTTGCTTTAGATTTACCTACGCTAAATACGCCTCCGCTGCCTCCTGCACCACCTCCCATACGCCGCATGAGGAAGTACCAGATTCCGAAGAAGAATATCCATGGTGCAATAGAGCCAAGGATGTCGAGGAAGGTATTACCTGATTGGTTGTCGTAGCTATAGCTAACGATTTTCTTTTGTGCTACAGCTTGATCGAGGAAGGTCTCAACCTTATCTACTGAACCAATCTCCACAGTCACATAAGGGGCTGTACCCACTTCTTGTGTACCCTTTTTGAAGATGTCACGGATATGGTTTGGGCTTACGTACATACGTAGGGTGTTGTCATTTCTGTTGACAATCACCTTTGTGGCGTAGCCTTTAGCAACGTATTGTTTGAACGTGGTATAGTCCTTGTCTATACCTGCACTTGACGGAAAAAGCCCATTCCCCCCAGCAAAGAATACTACTCCGAGGGCAATAATAACGAATATATAGAGCCAATTCATATTGAATTTAGGCATATTCGGCTTGTTTTTGGGATTTGAATTGTCCATTTTGAAGTTTTTTTTATGTTATAAGGTCGATAACCAGGTTACTTATCAGTCTATATCAGGCAGAGTGGTTAATTTGGCATCTTCCCAAAGGTGTTCTATGTCATAGAATTCACGTGTCTCTGGGGTGAAGATGTGAACGATAACGTTCGCATAATCAATTGCCACCCACTGTGCGTTGCCAAGTCCTACGCAGTTGATAGGCTTTTCACCGATCGTCTCGCAAACATAATCACTTACTGATCCTGCAATAGCTTCTACCTGTTGTGTGGAGTTACCCTGGCATATAATGAAATAGCGACAGATAGTACCATCAATCTTTGACAAGTCTGCAATAACTATGCCATGTCCTTTTTTATCTTGAATTCCTTTTGTAATTAATTCTACTAAATTCTTTGTTTCTTCCATTAAATTACATTATAATATATGAACTGCAAAGGTAGCGCAAAAGGAATGAAGCACAAAATAAATTCTATTTTATTTAGCAATTTGTTACGATTCACCTTCTCTTGTCTCATTCTCACTCGTATTTTGCATTTAAGCATCTTTTTGGCTTTTTTTTATAAAAAAATTGATAGAAGTTTTGGTAGTTCAAGAAAAAGTGCTAACTTTGCACTCGCAATTCAGAAATGAGTTGTAAGATCATTGGGATATGGTGTAATGGTAACACTACAGATTCTGGTCCTGTCATTCCTGGTTCGAGTCCGGGTATCCCAACAGATGAGAGAGTTGAGGTATTCAACTCTCTTTTTTTATTTCATTTAGTAACTTAAATATTTACCTAGTAATAGATGAAAAAGTTATTTACAGTCATTTTGGCAGCATTAGGAATAAGTGCGGGGGCATGTGCACAGAGTCCTTATAAGGATGTTGACGTAAATGGTTTCGAGCAGATTATTAAGTCTGATTCTGTTCAGTTGGTGGATGTTCGTAGAGCTGATGAGTTTGCTGAAGGACATATCCCTGGTGCAATTCATATTGATGTGTTGACCCCTTCATTCCTTTCTGTCGCTCTTACCAAACTTGATAAGCATCGTCCTTGTGCGGTTTATTGTCGTTCAGGTAAGCGTTCAGCTATGGCAGCGGCGCTTCTCGCCAAGGAAGGCTTTACTGTTACCAATCTTTCAGGTGGTATCCTTGCATGGACTGAAGCTAAGAAGAAAATCGTAAAGGATTAGGCAAGTTCATTTAGTGTAGATTTTATGAGTGATTGATACTCTTTCTTATCTGATCTTTACGAATAGGGTTGTAGCTGTCTGCGAACTTTTTCACAGTCGTTGATAGTTTTTGTTATGTAGAAGAAATCTTCATCTATGCGATGGAAGGTATTGCTTTTCCTGAACATACATTCATGGCTATACTTTGTTTTACAAGGAACTTTTAATTAGGAGATAAAAAGTAAGAGGGTGTGTCAAAATGTACACATCCTCTTTTTTATGCACAAAGCCCCGACTTTCTCAAGCCAGGGCTTTGCTATTTCCTAAAGTTTTTGTACCTTTAGGCATTAAAAAAATCTCATTATGACAAAGATACACTTTCGTTCTTACATACACAAGAAAATGATTCTTTTTCCTCAAAGAATCGATAAGGATATCGCAGAAGATGCCCCTGTTCGTCTTTTAGACGCCTTGGTGGATAATCTTAT
The DNA here is from genome assembly GCF_018127785.1 of Prevotella scopos JCM 17725. Taxonomy (NCBI): domain Bacteria; kingdom Pseudomonadati; phylum Bacteroidota; class Bacteroidia; order Bacteroidales; family Prevotellaceae; genus Prevotella; species Prevotella scopos. Next base: position 1,177,728 of record NZ_CP072390.1, on the reverse strand, counting down.
GTTGGATAATGTCTACAAACTTTATAAGCCCAGTGGTCGCAAGCCTTATCATCCACAAATGATGCTTAAGGTGATTCTTTACGCCTATATGAATAATATCTATTCCTGCCGTCGTATAGAGTCACTTCTCAAGCGTGACATTCATTTCATCTATCTGGCAGGATATGAGCAGCCTGATTTTATTACCATCAATCGTTTTCGTAATCGTGTGAAAAAGGAAATCAACAATATATTCACACAAGTCGTATTAGTACTTGCAGCCAAAGGTTTGATAAGTCTTGACGTTGAATATATTGACGGCACAAAAATAGAATCGAAAGCTAACAAGTATACCTTCGTTTGGAAGAGAACCGTGGAAAAGAACCGCACCAAGTTGCAGGAACAAATACGCACACTCTTGCTTCAGGTTGACGATGTCATTGCGCAGGATAATGCCGCTAAGAAAGAAGGTATTGAGTTCACTGCAGCTCTGCTTGATGAGATATCCGAGGAATTGAACAAGTCTTTGGAATCAATCCCTAAACCTAAGACAAAAGAAGAGAAGCAGGCTGTTAGAACCAAGAAAAAACAGCTTAAAGAACTTGAGAAGAAACGTAATAAACTCCAGGAGTATGACCAACACCTTGAGATTATGGGAGAGAGAAACTCCTACAGCAAGACCGACCCTGATGCCACGTTTATGCACATGAAGGAGGACGCTATGCGGAACGGACAGACTAAGCCTGGATATAATCTGCAGATAGCAACGGAGAACCAGTTTATCACCGACTTTGCACTCTATGCCAATCGTACCGATACACTCACACTACCTTCTTTCTTGGAGTCTTTCAAATCACGCTATCATCGTTATGCCAAGACAGTCGTAGCCGATTCAGGGTATGGCTCCGAGGAGAATTATCTGTTCATGGACGTACATAATATGGAAGCCTATGTGAAGTATAACTACTTCCATAAAGAGCAGCGTCCACGCTACACACCTAACCCATTCAGTCCCGCAAGCCTTTATTATAATAAGGAACAGGATTTCTACGTCTGCCCTATGGGACAGCACATGAGGCGTATAGGTATGAAGCGTTCCCTAACCTCTAATGGATTCGTTACTTACAGCGTACGTTATCAGGCAGAACACTGTGATGGTTGTCCGTTGAGAGGCTCATGTTTTAAGGCAAGAGGGAACAGAATTATAGAAGTAAACCACCAACTACAGCACTATAAACAAAAGGCACGGGAACTACTGACCTCGGAAGAAGGCATCAAGCATCGAGGACGAAGGTGCATAGAACCTGAAGCTGTTTTTGGACAAACAAAATATAATAAAGCCTACAAGAGGTTTAGGCATTTTGGGAAAGACAAGGTCAACATGGACTTTGCATTCTTTGCCATTGCCTTTAACATAGGAAAAATGTGCAGAAAAACTAATCTCAAGGAACTAAAAGCCATTATGGAGGTACTTTTAGTCACCTTCAGATGCTCTATACAAGTTTATATAGGCTATTTAAAGACCAATAAATCATTTTATATGAAATTAGCAGCATAGCTATAGTAAATAATGATTTATATGGTAGACAAGGTAAAGGGGGGGGGTAAAAAGAGGATGTGTCCATTTTGACACACCCTCCTTTTCTTTATTTCATTTTTCCTTATTCAATCCACTGATTACCAAGGATTGAGTTGATAGGATACTTCTGTTTTACTTATTTTCAGCATCGATAGCCTTGATTTTTTGCTTCACCTCATCCATATCGTCTTTGAGTTTCTGGATACGGCGGTTCATCTCGTCAATCAGACTATTCCCCTTTTTAGAGCTGATGTTAAGGAAGCCAAGGTTATTTTCATAAGTGTTTATTTCCTGCTTCAACTGCTCATAGCGGCGGAGTAAACGGCCACGCTCGTTGTCGAGTGCATCAACACCACGATCAGCTACCTTCTTGAGGTTATTGCGGAAGTTGTCAACTCGTTTGCGAGCTGCTGTTATATGAAGATCTTTATAAATCTTGTCCAATACCTCGTGGTATTCCTTGTAGAGATTATCTTTTTCCTTATAAGGAACATGTCCCACCTTATTATATTGTTCAGTAAGCTGCTGTACTTTCTCGTGAAGGTTCTCACCAGCCTGCTCAACGAGTTCTTTCAGCTGGCTAATGATATCACGTTTTTTACTGAGATTCTGATATTCCTCATTACGAGAGTCAGCGTGTATAGCATTACGAGCCTCGAAGAAGTGATTACAAGCAGCGAGGAAATCGTTCCAAAGCTGGTCGCCAATCTTCTTAGGAACCATACCGATGGTCTTCCACTCCTTCTGCAAAGCAATGAGTTTGTCAGATGTAGCCTTCCAGTCAGTAGATTCGCTCAAAGCTTTGGCTTTTTCAACAAGTGCCTTCTTCTTTTCTGCATTCTCAGCAAATTGTTCTTTCATTTGCTTGAAGAATTCACCCTTTCTACCGAAGAAATCATCACATGCAGCACGAAAACGTTCAAAAATCTTAACGTTCATCTTCTGTGGAGCGAACCCAATGGTCTTCCACTCTTGCTGGATAGCTATGATCTCTTTGGTTATTTTCTCCCATTCAGCTGACGTCTTGTTCTCTTTCTTAGCCAATTCTTCAGCCTTTTCGCATAGGTTAGTCTTCTTTTTTAGGTTCTCTTCCTCACGTGCCCGCAGTGTTTCAAAGTGCTGTTGATGGCGCTTGTTGATTACAGTGCTAGCTGCCTTGAAGCGTGTCCAGATCTGTTCGCGAAGTTCTTTAGCGACTGGACCTGTCTCACGATATTCCTGATGAAGTTCCTGTAACTGGTGGAAAGCACTGATAATATCTGGCTCATCGGCCAACTTCTCAGCTGCCTCACAGAGCTTTGTCTTCTTCTCAAGGTTTTTCTTGAAGTCGTATTCGCGTGCTTCACGGTTGAGGTTTAACAAGTCATAGAACTGCTCAACATATAGTTGATAATTACGCCATAGTTCGTTTGACTTTTCAGCAGGAACCGTTTTAAATTCCTTCCATTCATGCTGAAGTTTCTTGAATTGGTCGAAGTTCTTGTTAGCCTCATCAGGAGTAGTAGCCATCGCCTTTATTTGTTCGATGATAGCTTCTTTCTTCTGTAGGTTCTGTTGTTTTTCCTCTTCGAGTGCAAGGAAAGCTTTCTGGCGTTTTTCTTTAATGATGGTCATCTCCGCCTTGAAGATTTCTTCATCCTCATCAGGTAGTACCTGATATTTCTCAGGGTCACCACCATTGTCAAGATAAGTCTTCTGTTGTGCTTCACGCTCAGCAAAATGTAACTTGTAGAAAACTGTTTTCAAGTGTTCTACTTCTGCCTTTTCAGGTGTCTCGTCACTATCAACGATAGCCTTCAGACGTTCTATAATCTCCTTCTTTGAGTTATATGCCTTTGTGGCAAGGTTTTCTGCCTCGTCCTTAGGCTGTGTTTCAACTGGCTGATCGGGGCTTTTAGCTGCTGTATCAGCATTGACATTCTGCGCTTCGGATTTTTCCGTTGTTTCGTTGGTTGTAGCTTTTTCAGACAGCTTAACTTCTTTTGTACCCTGATTCAGGGCATTTTCATGAGAGTCCATCATTTCACTTTTTATTTGTGATTTGGGTTTTCCACATTTAAGGTTTCAGACTATTGCATGAAACTGCGATAGTCTTCTACCAATAACATATCAACTGCAAACTTATATAAAAAGTTTCAAAATACCTAATTTTAGGTTGTTTTTTTTATTTCTACCTTCTAAAGTAGGCGTTTACGGCGTAAAATCCACCATGATGCAGCCGATACAACGACTGATAAGAACATTGCAACAGGGAATCCCCATGGGTTTGTTTCCAAGCCATTGACAAGGTTCATACCGAATAGGGAGGATATAAGCGTTGGCAACATCATAACGATGGATACCGAAGTGAGCGTACGCATCACGGTGTTCATGTTGTTGTTGATAATACTTGAGTAAGTATCCATTGTTGATTCAAGAATGTCAGAGTAGATGCTCGTTGTCTCTCGTGCCTGTGACATCTCAATATTTACGTCTTCAATCAGGTCGGCATCCAACTCGTCAATCTGCAACTTAAACTTTAATTTAGCCAAAAGGTTCTCGTTACCACGAATGGATGTGATGAAGTAGGTAAGCGAATCCTGCAGACGACTCAGTCCTATCAGACTCTCGTTGTCCACACCTCTATCCAAGTTGTGTTTAGCTTTTTCAATCAATGTGTTGATTTGCTTCAGTCGTTTTAAGTACCAAACGGAAGAAGAAAGGAAGAGACGGAAGATGAGGTCAACATAATCAGTGAAGCCCTCATTTCTCTTTTGTTGATAGCTGACGAAGTCAAGCATCATATTTGTTTCGAAGTTGCATATTGTGATCGTCACATCTTTCTTGTGAATGATACCTAACGGAACTGTTGTATAAGGCGTCCTTGATCGAATTTCCTTTACGTAAGGAATACGGAGGATAATCAGCATCCAACCGTCATCATATTCATAGCGTGCTCGCTCATCGGTATCGCTAATATCCGATAAGAAATAGTCTGGGATATGAAAAGTGTCTTCGAGTTCTTGCTGATCTTGCTCTGTTGGGCAAGTTACCTGAATCCAGCAGTTAGGCTGCCATTCCTTAATCGTATTAAGGGTTCCGTTAATGTTCCAATATGTCTTCATTAGCTAATCTCCATAGTTAAATAATAGTGTGGGGATTAGCAACTTTCTGTTGTAATCCTCACGCTTACAGATTAAAATTTTCCGCGTGATAATCGTCCATTTGATAATTACGTATTGGTTTTGTGGATGCAAAATTAGCTAAAAAAAATGGTTATGGCAAACAAAAGAATACTTTTTTCATTGTTCAATAAAGGCTGTGAAGATGTGAAAGTTGATGTAGTGAGTAAACAGTGAGAAGAATAAAATGCTGTTGCTTAACACTATTCTTACATGGTGTAAGTATATACGTGATATTATCCTCTTGTTTTATATAACTGATGTGTTAAAGTCTTTATCTCGACTCTTGCTGGTTTTCCATTACCTGTTTTAGGGAGAGTCGGCGTGTGGAAGATGAAGCGAGGTTGCCAGAACTTTGGGAGATGTTGTTGACAAATCTCATTAATAGCATCGATGCTGCTATCAGTCGTAAGTAAAACCACCGTTTCACCAAAACGCTCGTCTGGGCAGCTCGTTATGGCAAAATCGGATGTTAGGAAAGATTTCAAGCGGCTTTCAACTTCCTCAATTTGAATTTTGATACCACCCGAATCAATTACGTTATCTTTTCGTCCGAGGATACGGAAACAAGGTGTTTCTATTCCATTTTCCATATGTGAAGGAGAAAGCTCAGCCCTATCGTTGGTTACTAATGGATAGGCACAAACGGCAGGAGCGTCTATGACAAGACAACCTTCTTCATTGAGCCATATTTTCACACCATCAAAAGGCTTGTACCATTCGCTGGCATTGGGTCCATTTAAGCGGCGGAGAGCAATGTGTGAGAGGGTTTCTGTCATCCCGTAGGTACTCCAAACAGCGTTAGGGAAATCGTGTAAGGCAGCTGAAAGTTTATTATCGACAGCACCACCGCCTATAATAAGATGACGGATTTGGCGCAAACGCTCACGCTCCTCAGGTATTTGCAGAGAGTTATAAACCTGCAGTGGTACCATTGCAGCAAAGGTTATCTCCTCGTTGGAAATACCTGCTTCGGATAAAGACTTGTCAGAGAGAGGATGCCCAGAAGGTGTCACGCTCAATAGGTGTAGGTTGCGCTCAATACTTCTTACCACTACCATCTTTCCAGCAATGTAGTCGAGTGGCATACAGAGTAGGGCGGTGTCGTTAGCCTTCAAACCCAAGAAATCACAAGTGATGCGGGCTGAATTGAGCATACGTTGCTTCTCTACCCACAGCGGTTTGGGCTTACCAGTTGAGCCACTGGTGTGCACAAGGAGTTGTGAATTATCATTATGCCATTCTGTGAGGAAGTTTTGTAGTGTCATTGTCATTGTTTTTAATTATTAGGCTGATTGGGCTAATAAGGCTAATATAAGTTTTCCTAAACGCTAATCCAAAGCTGGTCGCCTCTGATTTCTAATGGCATTGGGATATTATCGGTGAAGAGTTGTCCCGTGCCTAAGCCTTGCGGAGTGGTGATATCTGGACCGTAGATGTCAGCTGTTAGCTGGGCGATAGCATTCAGTCCGATGTTACTCTCAAGTGCGGAGGTTATCCATGAGTCAATGTTACGTTCTCTTGCCATTGTAATCCATTCTCTTGTTCCAGTCATACCTCCATGTAGGCTTGGCTTTAGGATGATATATTGTGGACGAGTTGTATCGAGTAATAACGCTTTTTCTGTAGGGTTATTGACACCAATAAGTTCCTCATCAAGGGCTATTGGTAAGGGAGTGTTAGCACACAAGCGTGCCATTTCCTGCCATTGATGCTGTCGGATAGGCTGTTCGATGGAGTGGATATCGTATTGTGCCAATGCCTCTAATCGTTGCATGGCATCTTTAAGAGTAAAGGCACCATTCGCATCAACGCGTAGTTCCACCTGCTCACGTGTGAAAGCCTGACGGATATGGCGTATAAGGTCGAGTTCTTTCTCAAAGTCAATCGCACCAATCTTCAGCTTTACACAACGGAAACCAGCCTTGAGTTTCGCTTCCAATCGCTGATACATCTCCTCGAAAGTTCCCATCCATACAAGTCCGTTAATAGTAATACCCTCTTCACCTCGTCCGAAAGGTGTGTTGAATAGATTGATACTTCCTTTCGCATCCAGTTGTGCCTTAGCTGTTTCCAGTCCAAAGAGCATAGAGGGGTAAGGGCGCATCGCATCGAAATCAATGACGCCTGTACGGCAGAAATCATCACAAAAAGTACGCAACTTCTGCTCATATTCCTCATCAGGCATAGCATCGCACGATAGGTCGGGGAGCGTTGCGCATTCCCCGATACCTGTCACCCTTGGCTGGTTGCTATCAGTCATCGTGATGTAATAACTTTTCCTCGTTGTGTAGATACCACGAGAAGTACCCGCAGGGTGGAGGAAGTGGAGGGTGCGAGAGGAGATGTTTATGTTGTACATTGTATGCTCTTAATTAGACATGATAATGTGAGACAATAGAAACGTGGTGGCATGGAAGACATAGTAACATGTGAACATAGTTCTGAAAGTAACATCATCTTTTTGAGATATAGTAACAGAGGGGTACTTTCTTAGGGTAATACGACTCTTTATAGTTTACGATATATACGATACTTTCGCTTAAATTGAAGTTTATCAGCCCCGAAGTTGATAAGCAACCCATCATCTATTTGTGTTGATGTCAGATAGTTTACCAGTTGAACTTCATTGGCAATTGATAGGTCCTGTGTAGCTTTAAGTTCTAAAATGAGCCTTCCCTCAACAATAATGTCAGTACGATATTCACCGACAACAATCCCATCATAGAGTACTTGGATGAGTTTCTCTGTTTCAAAGTTGAGTTTTAGCTTTCGCAGTTCAACAACCATTGCATTTTTATAGACCTTTTCTAAGAATCCTGGCCCAAGTTGTCGACGTATGCGTTTAGCACATTCTATAACCTCGGTTATTAGTTGGTCGGTTGTTATAATATCAGGTTCCTTCATGTTAAGTTCTTTTGTATTTTCTCAAAGTATGATTATAAGCATTTGACTCTTTTGTTACTCAGATGCTAAATGTGTTATTAATAGGATAGCTCTTATATTATCATATAATTAGAAGAATATGTTACTATTAGAACAATGTTCATCTGTTACTATGTCTTAATGGCTCCAATATTTTGTCTCACAGTTCCCTTGTCTTATGGGAACTGTGGATATTTGTCAAAGTCTGGCTTACGTTTTTCAAGGAAAGCCTTGCCACCTTCCTGTGCTTCATCAAGTGTGTAGTAGAGCATAGTGGCGTCACCAGCAAGCTCCTGAATACCTGCTTGTCCGTCAAGTTCGGCGTTAAAGCCGGCCTTCATCATACGGAGAGCGAGTGGGGAACGTTCTATCATTGTCTCTGCCCAGTCGATACACTCGTCTTCGAGACGATCGAAAGGAACCACCTTGTTGACCAATCCCATTCGTTCAGCTTCCACAGCAGAGTACTGACGACACAAGAACCATATCTCACGAGCCTTCTTCTGACCGACAATACGTGCCAGATAAGATGCGCCGAAACCTGCATCGAAGGAACCAACCTTTGGTCCTGTCTGACCGAAGATAGCGTTATCAGAAGCAATAGAGAGGTCGCATACTACGTGAAGTACGTGTCCACCACCAATAGCATAACCATTCACCATTGCGATGACTGGCTTTGGAAGACGACGAATTTGCATCTGTAAGTCAAGTACATTGAGGCGTGGAACACCATCACTACCAATATATCCGCCATGTCCCTTTACGTGCATATCACCGCCAGAGCAGAAAGCCTTGTCACCTGCACCAGTGAGAATGACAACGCGTATATCAAGGGCTTCACGACAATAGTTGAAGGCCTGCGACATTTCCCAGACTGTCTTCGGTGTGAAGGCATTGCGATAGCGGGGACGATTGATGGTTACTTTTGCTATGTGGTTGTACTCCTCAAAGAGTATTTCTTCAAAGTTGAAGCCTTTAATAGTCTTCCATTCTCTTTTCTCCATAGGGTCTTTTTGTTTATGATAAAAATATGAGGAACTTACCAAGTCATCTCTTAGAAAAAGTCTGACTATGGCAAGTTCACTTTGTTAAAATGCTTGATAATAATCTCTTAGGGCTTGTGCGTCATCCGCTGCGTTTGTGAAAACTTCCAGTAGTACTGGTCCTTCCTCTGAATTGAAGAACTTATCAAGATTCTCATCCAGTTCCTTTTCATTATGTGCAGAGAGATAGACGATGTCATGTGCTTGACAGATTCCTTCTGCTGAAGTCGTATGTTGGGCAGCAATGGCACTATCTCGATAAGGTGAATGTTCAAGTCCAGAGAGTTGATGGAAGATACCGCCACCGCCATTGTTCAGTAAGAGGATAGACAGGTTAGGTGAAAGCGACTCGTTCCATAATGCATTCTGGTCATAGAAGAAACTTAAATCGCCAATAACGCAGTAAACGTCTTCCTCTTCCTGATGGGCAATGGCATAGCCAACAGCTGTTGACAATGAGCCTTCAATACCATTCACACCTCGGTTGACATAGATATACTGGTCAGAGAAGATGTTACCCAGTCGCACTGCCATGCTGTTGCCATAAAACAACTCTCCATCAATCGCTTCTTCTCTCATCTTCTCGTGAAAAGTCTTGACAGCCAACAATTGTGAGAAACGTGGGTTGATTGTTTCACGGATTGCTAAGGCCTTATCGAATGCCTTCTTCCATAGCGAAACAAAGTCTTTCTCTTTACCATCCTCCGTTTCATTGGCAAAGATACCTATAACATCTTCGGCGCATCCTTGGATAATGTCTGTAGCGTTCATAAAAGTATCACAACACGCGCCACTCTCATTAACCACGATTGACATTTTACACTTGCTCTTACGCAAAAACTGGCGGAGTCGTTTGCTTACGATGGTCCCGCCTATATATAAAAGGTGGTCAGGATGATATGCTTCATCTTCCCCAATCATCTTCAGTACTTCGTCGGTGGGCTGTGCTGGGGCGATGTCATCATCAGCCAACTTCTCTTGTATGACGACCGCACATTTCTTCAAAGCCTCTATTGCATCTAGTGTATTGCCCACGACCTCGGGAATGAGCTGCCCAAGAATAATCATTGGTTTCTTTCCACTGAAGAAGTCTGCAGCCATTTCATAGACGTAGTTATCATCTGTTGAAGCAGGATGCAGGGATATCTTGCGCTCATTGGGGAGTTGAGGGACATTATATTCGAAGAGTGGTTCGCTGATAGGGACATTAATATGTACAGGACCACCACCATTCAAACGTGTTGCATGTAATGCTTCGTTGATCAACCGATTGCAAAACCAGTGTTCCTCCTCGTTATGAGGCTCTGGAAGTGTTACACTCTTGCGGACATTAGGCTCTAAGGTCTGATGTTGTTGAATTGTCTGACCATCTTGCTGGTCTATCCATTGTGTGGGTCTGTCAGCTGAAATGATAATCAGTGGACGATTCTGATAATAAGCCTCTGCGGCAGCCGGTGCCACGTTGAGTAATGCCGAGCCAGATGTGACGCATACAACAACAGGGTCATTATCAGCTAATGTCATACCTAAAGCAACGAAACCTGCCGACCGCTCGTCAGTAACGGGAAAGCACTCTATGTCAGGACAAGTACAAAGGTTATGTACAATAGGGGAGTTACGAGAACCTGGACATACGACGGCTTTATTAATACCTTCCTTTACGAGTAAGGATGTGAGGATGTTAACGTTTTCTTTGTTGCTGTACATTGTGGGTATTGGGTGGTGAATGTTGGGTGATGATGGTTAGGGGTATTGGGCTAATAAGCCTAATAAGGCTCATAAGCCCAATATGTCCATAATTCTAATTGTGATTTAACAACTGGCGCATAGTGTCAAGTTTTGTCTCTGTCTCCAGCCATTCGTTCTCCTCGCTGCTTCCCTTTAAAAGCCCGCCACCAGCATAAAGCCGACAGGCAGAACGGGTGAGTTGCATACAACGAAGGGTGACAAAAAGTTTTGCCGTGCCATTCTCTCCAAGCAATCCACTGAAACCACTGTAATAACTGCGGTTGAGTTTTTCGTTATGAAGGATAAACTGCTGGGCTTCAATCTTCGGCATACCACAGACGGCAGGGGTCGGATGAAAGGCAGTGAGGAAGGTGCCGAGTCGCTGCGTATCTTTAAGTCGGAAAGCAAAATCAGTTCTGAGATGTGCCAAGTGCGCTGCACGGGCAGTGTAAGGTTTGCTTTCAGTTATCTCTGCGGCAAATGGCTGCAAGCAGTTGCGGATGTAATCGGCAACGAGTTGTTGTTCCTCTTGATTTTTAGCTGACCAACGCATATCCTCCCCCTCATACTTCATTGTACCAGCTAGTGCCATAGTTTGGTAACCATCAGCATTACCATTGAGCAAGATTTCAGGACTTGCAATCAGCCACATACCAGTTTCTTCTGTAAAGAAAAGCGCTATATAGGAACGTGGATACTTCTTACAAGCATTGAGAAAAATATTTCGAGGACTTGTCTTCTCATCTTTTTGTTCTATAATAGAACGTGCCAAAACTAGCTTTTGAAAAGTGTTGTGTTCTAGATGTTTATGAAAACGAGTGAAGGCGTTGTGATAGCCCTCACGTGGAGAAGTTGTTTCTATCGAGAAGGAGAAGTCGTCCTGCCAGTCAGGAATAGCGTCAAAGCCTTTGCTACCATCTAATGGAAGGGTAGTGGAAGTGCTGTCTTGTCCATCCAATAGATAGATTGCGTTGTTGTCATCATTGAAAAAAGGCGCAATGACAAGTCCTTTACGCCCATCGAGTGCTGCAAGCGAAGCTATCACAGTCGGCTTCTCCGATTGAGTGTAGCAATGGCAAATCTCTTTGAAAGGCTCACGAAAGATAAAAAAAGGATTCATTTATTTCTCCTGTGGGGCTATGACATAGTTGGTCACTTGGATGCTTGAGATGAGCTTATCCTCATCATTCTTGATATCAATGTTCCATACATGTAAGGTATTGCCTTTATGAATCAGTTTCCCATAGGCAGTGACCGAACCACCATAAGGCATAGCCTTGACGTGATTGCCATGTACATTGATGCCCATAGCCATTTTCCCTGGGCATAATGCCATCGAACCGATACCTGCAAGATTCTCAGCTAATGCCAAGGAAGCACCTCCTGCGAGGAAACCGAAAGGTTGCTTGTTGCGGTCATCGACAGCCATTCTCGCCTGCAGAGTGTCATCCTCTGGTGTAGAGATGAACTCCATACCAAGCGTGCGGCTCAGTCCGTCTTCTTGATGGATACTCTTTATGATGTGTTCTATGTTCATAAATTAATCAACTTAATACAATGCAAAGATAATAAAAGTTGGATAGATAGCAAAATCAAAGTTGGGTTAAGTCGATAGTTAGGGAAAGACGACATACAGATTTGCGATGAACATAACATCCTTATAGTTCTTGTTTGAGATTACCTCTCGGTCTCCTATAATTGTGCTTGTACTCCGCACATGTGGTGCGGGGCGTCAGCACAGATGGTGCGGGGATTCAGCACGCATGGTGCGGAGCCTCAGCACCATGTGTGCCGAATATCATACTACTTGTGATTCCTTATAAGGGTCGGTGCAGTTAATGGGTGATAAGGATAGCGTAATAGGAATAAGAGTAGCCTTGATTTGATTTTAAGTATCTTTCAATGCCATAAAAAAGAAAAAACCATCTATATTTTGCTAATTATTTAGTAAATTTGCAAACTATAAGAATATATTCGATTTAATTATAAATATGAACGTTTTAGAATTATCTGAGCAGGAGATTGGTCGCCGCCAAAGCCTGCAGGAATTGCGTGAGATGGGGATTAATCCTTATCCAGCAGCAGAGTTTCCAACGAATGCTTACTCTACTGATATTAAGGAGCAGTTCAAGGAGGACGAACACCGTGAGGTTGTTATTGCGGGTCGTATGATGGGACGCCGTGTCATGGGCAAAGCTTCATTCGTTGAGTTACAGGATAGCAAAGGTAGAATTCAGGTTTATATCACTCGTGATGATATTTGTCCGGGTGAGGATAAAGATTTATATAACAAGGTTTTCAAGAAGTTGCTTGATATTGGCGACTTCATCGGAGTAAAGGGAGAGGTGTTCAAGACACAGATGGGTGAAATCTCTGTTCATGCGAAGGAGATTACCCTTTTGTCAAAGAGCTTGAAACCATTGCCTGTCGTTAAGTATAAGGATGGCGAGGTTTACGATAAGTTTGACGATCCAGAACAGCGTTATCGTCAGCGTTATGTTGACCTCGTTGTGAACGATGGGGTGAAAGATACCTTCTTGAAGCGTGCTACCGTACTACGTACTATGCGCCAGTTCTTCGATGAGGCTGGTTATACAGAGGTGGAGACACCAACCTTGCAGAGTATTGCTGGTGGTGCAAGTGCACGTCCATTCATCACACACTTCAATGCGCTGAATGTTGATATGTATATGCGTATCGCAACAGAGCTTTATCTGAAGCGCCTGATTGTTGGTGGCTTTGAGGGTGTATATGAAATCGGTAAGAACTTCCGTAATGAAGGTATGGACCGCTTCCATAATCCTGAGTTCACCTGTATGGAGCTTTACGTACAATACAAGGACTACAACTGGATGATGTCTTTCACCGAGCGTTTGCTTGAGAAGATTTGTACAGAGGTGAATGGTAAGCCAGAGGTACAGGTTGGTGACAAGGTTATCAGCTTCAAGGCACCATTCCGTCGTCTACCTATCCTTGATGCAATCAAGGAGAAGACAGGCTTCGACCTCAATGGAAAGACAGAGGAAGAGATTCGCAATATTGCTGTTAACGAACTGAAGTTAGAAGAGATTGATGAGAGCTTTGGTAAGGGTAAGCTTATTGATGAAATCTTCGGCGAGTTCTGCGAGGGAACTTATATTCAACCAACCTTTATTACCGACTATCCTGTTGAGATGTCGCCACTGACAAAGATGCACCGTTCTAAGCCAGGACTGACAGAGCGTTTTGAGTTGATGGTGAATGGGAAGGAGTTGGCTAACGCCTATTCAGAGCTGAACGACCCAATCGATCAGGAGGAGCGTTTTGTTGAACAGATGCGCTTGGCTGATAAGGGTGACGATGAGGCGATGATTATCGATCAGGACTTCCTCCGGTCTTTGCAGTATGGTATGCCTCCAACCTCTGGTATTGGTATCGGTATTGACCGCTTGGTGATGTTGATGACTGGTAAGGAGTACATTCAGGAAGTATTGCTTTTCCCACAGATGAAGCCAGAGCCAAAGATTCCTCAATCATCTGTTAAGGAATGGGCTGAGATTGGTGTTGCTGAAGATTGGGTATATGTTTTGCGTAAGGCAGGCTTCAACCTCATCTCTGATATCAAAGACGAGAAGGCACAGGGCCTACAACAGAAGCTTGGCGAAATCAACAAGAAGTATAAACTCGGTTATGAGAAGCCTTCAGTTAATGATATCCAACAGTGGATTGACAAAGCTAAGGAAAAATAAAGAAGTAAGAAAGTAAAACGGCTTGGAAGGAGGAAAGAGTAGAAATTATATGGTAAATATTATTGATGCAAGGGTGTTAAGTTTTAATACATTGCTCATTTATTTTACCTTATTACCTTTTTACATTCTTAGCTTTAATGACTATGTTCGACATTGGTAAAATAGCAATCATTGGAAGCGGTAGCTGGGCAACGGCTATCGCCAAGATTGTTGTGGAACATACGCATCATATTGGTTGGTACTTCCGACGTGACGACAAGTTAGAAGAGTTCAGACGGAGAGGTCATAATCCATCTTACCTTACTAGTGTGAGGTTCAATATGGATGAGGTGATACTTTCATCGGATATCAATAAGATCATACAGGAGTATGATACCTTGGTGTTTGTTACTCCTTCTCCTTATCTGAAAGCACTATTGAAGAAGGTAAAGACAAAGCTGAATACAAAGCTAATCTTGACGGCAATCAAGGGTATTGTCCCTGATGAGAACCTTGTTTGTTCAGAGTATTTTCATGAGGCTTATGGTATTCCTTACGACAACCTTGCTGTCATTGGTGGCCCGTCTCATGCAGAGGAAGTGGCGATGGAACGTCTCACCTATCTTACGATAGGCTGTTCTGACGGCGAGAAGGCACGTGCTATTACGGAGGTGTTAAAGTCAAACTACGTCAAGACAAAGACTTCTCCCGATGTTCTTGGTATTGAATACGCTTCGGTTCTGAAGAATGTTTATGCCATTTCAGCTGGTATTTGTTCTGGATTGAAGTATGGTGATAACTTCCAAGCTGTATTGATGTCGAATGCAATGCAGGAGATGGAACGTTTCCTCGACACGATTAATCCGATAAAACGTTCTATCATCGATAGCGTATATCTGGGTGACCAGTTGGTGACGGGCTATAGCAAATTCTCGCGAAACCACACCTTTGGTACGATGATAGGAAAAGGATACAGCGTAAAATCGGCACAGATTGAGATGGAGATGGTTGCCGAAGGTTACTTCGGAACAAAGTGTATGAAGGAAATCAATGGTCACCTGCATGTTAACATGCCTATCCTCGATGCTGTATATAACATCCTTTACGAACGTATTAGTCCACAAGTAGAAATAAAATTATTAACAGATTCATTTAGATAAACACAAATGGAAAGTATTAAGTTAGACATCACAAAAGCCGCCCAGTTCTTGAATCCGGGCGCAGTAGAGGCTTTTGCCCCTCATGTTGCTGCAGCTCAGGAAGCTTTAGAGAAAGCTACTTGCCCTGGTAATGACTTCCTTGGATGGTTGCATTTGCCATCAAGTATTACTCCTGCATTCCTTTCTGAGATTCAGTCAGTTGCCAATACACTCCGTGAGAAGTGTGAGGTGGTTGTCGTAGCAGGTATCGGTGGTTCTTACCTCGGTGCCCGTGCTGTCATCGAGGCTTTGGGTAACAGCTTCGCTTGGCTTGTAAATGACAAGAAGAATCCAACGATTCTCTTTGCAGGTAACAACATCGGTGAGGATTATCTTGCTGAGTTGACAGACTATCTGAAGGACAAGAAGTTTGGTGTTATCAATATATCTAAGTCTGGTACAACTACTGAGACAGCACTCGCATTCCGTCTTTTGAAGAAGCAATGTGAGGATCAGCTTGGTAAGGAAAATGCTAAGGACGTTATCGTTGCTATCACCGACGAGCATAAGGGTGCTGCACGTGCTGCTGCAACGAAGGAAGGCTATAAGACATTCATCATTCCTGATAATGTAGGTGGTCGTTTCTCTGTTCTTACACCAGTAGGTTTGTTGCCAATCGCTGTTGCAGGTTTCGATGTTCAGAAACTCGTTGAGGGTGCGCAGGTAATGGAGAAAGAGACTTCTAACGATGTTCCTTTTGCAAACAACATTGCTGCACGTTATGCTGCTGTTCGTCAGGGCCTCTACTCTGAGGCAGGTAAGAAGATTGAAATTGTCGCTAACTTCCAGCCAAAGCTCCACTTCTTTGCAGAGTGGTGGAAGCAGCTCTATGGTGAGAGCGAGGGTAAGGACCGTAAGGGTATCTTCCCAGCAGCTTGTGACTTCACAACCGATCTTCACTCAATGGGTCAATGGATTCAGGAGGGCGAGCGTTCTATCTTTGAGACCGTTATATCTGTTGAGGAGCCTAATGCGAAGGTTCTCTTCCCACAGGATGAGGAGAATCTTGATGGTTTGAACTTCCTTGCTGGTAAGCGTGTTGATGAGGTAAACAAGATGGCAGAGCTTGGTACACGCCTTGCACACGTTGATGGTGGTGTTCCTAACATTCGTGTCAGCGTTCCTAAGTTGAACGAGTATTACCTTGGTCAGCTCATCTATTTCTTCGAGAAGGCTTGTGGTATTAGCGGTCTTATTCAGGGTGTTAATCCTTTCAACCAGCCAGGTGTTGAGGCTTATAAGAAGAATATGTTTGCTCTTCTCAATAAGCCGGGCTATGAGGCTGAAAGTAAAGCGATTCAGGAGCGACTGAATAAGGATAACTAAAGTTGGCTCCAACCCCTCCGAAAGAGGGGGTGAAGTGCCACCCAACCTCCCTGAAAGGGGAGGGGTACTCAGTAAAATATAGTTCTAGAGGTAGCGTGGGTTGGACTTCAAGGGGAGTACTAGTTTATAATATTCTTAATGTATCCTCAAGTTCTTCACATTGTGTAGAAGGACTTGAGGATAATAATATATAATAAGGTGAAGAAAGAGCCTATGTCGTCCCAATCTCAGCAAAACATCCTCTCAACAGGGGAGACTGGGAGAAATCCTAAAGTAGTCCTTTTTGATATGGATGGTGTCCTTTATGATTCAATGCCAAATCATGGTGTTGCGTGGCAACGTGCGATGAAGGAGTTTGGCATTCATTTTACGGTTGAAGACTCTTACGCAACTGAGGGCGCACGAGGTGTTGATACGATCCGTAAGTATGCCAAGGAG
This sequence comes from Prevotella scopos JCM 17725, assembly GCF_018127785.1. NCBI lineage: Bacteria > Pseudomonadati > Bacteroidota > Bacteroidia > Bacteroidales > Prevotellaceae > Prevotella > Prevotella scopos. The sequence continues at coordinate 1,160,643 of NZ_CP072390.1, read as the reverse complement.
CAACTTGGTAAGGACCTAACCGAGGAAGAGGCGCAACGGATATATGATGTGAAGGCGCATTACTTCCACAAGATGCCTGAAGCTAAGGTGTTTGATGGGGTAGTCGCCCTTATGAAGAAGATTAAGGCGAGCGGATTGAAGATTGGTATTGTGACAGGTAGTGCACAACTTCCGTTGATAGAGCGTGTCACTCGGGATTTTGGTGACTTTGTCTCCGCCGATCAAATTACGACTGCCTACGATGTGAAACGGGGTAAACCTAATCCTGATCCTTATTTGATGGGGTTACAAAAGGCTGGAAATTACTTGCCTTCAGAAGGTATTGTTGTTGAAAATGCACCGCTTGGCGTACATGCAGGGGCTGCTGCAGGTTGCTATACAGTGGCTATCAATAGTGGCCCATTAGCCGACTCAGTACTTTTGAATGAAGGTGCAAATATCTTATTCCCAACAATCAGAGAGTTTGCAGATAACTGGGAGCATGTCTTGGATAGTCTTGAAAAACGTTGACGAATAGTTTTTAGTGTTTAGTCAGTCGCTCTCGTTTTACCAAGAAATTGATAAACTGGAGTTCCTGTCATTCCTGTCAGTTGGAGTGGGTGTTTAATTTGCTGTGTTACAGAGAGATATGTGAAATGTTAAAAATGACAGCAAACAGAAATAAAACAATTTTCTTGTTTTCTGTAATAGTATCTCTCTTTCTGAGGAATGCTTCTCATACACGAGAAATCCTTTATTATTAGTTTTCAGTGTGCTAATCTTACTACTTTTCTCCTATTGGGCAAATGATTCTTTCTGTTCATGAAAATGATTTGCGACAAACAAAAAATCGTGAAGCTAAAAGGCCTCACGATATTTATTTTCTTCCTTATCCTCGAGCATAGATAGGTAACTATTATATCGACTTTCAGCGATATAATGTTCTTCAACAGCCTTTCTTACAGCACAACCAGGTTCATGCGTGTGCGTACAATTTGAGAATCTACAATCTTTTGAAAACTTGAATATCTCACGGAAGTAGCTTGTTAGTTCTTCTCGTTCTATATCAAAGGTTCCGAAACCTTTAATGCCCGGTGTGTCAATGAGATATCCGCCCATTGGCAATTCCAGCATCTCACTGAATGTTGTTGTGTGCATTCCCGTATTATGTGCATCGGAAATCTCTGCTGTGCGGAGGTTTACATGGGGCAGAAGAGCATTGATAATCGTCGATTTCCCAACACCACTATTACCGCTCAGAAGGGTTACCTTTCCTGCTAGCAATGGCTTTAGCTTCTCTACGCTGTAATCATTATCATGCTCTGCACTCGCCTGTATCTCTACGCACTGATAGTTGATTGATTCATAGAGGCGCATTACGGCATGCTGATAACGTAGTTCGTCCTCATCAAGCAAGTCGTGCTTATTGAAAACGAGTGTCACCGGGATGCGGTAAGCTTCGGCAGAGGCAAGGAAACGATCGATGAATGTTGTGGAGGTCTCGGGATAGTTTGTCGTAACAATCAAGAACGCTTGGTCAATGTTAGCAGCGAGGATATGGCTCTGCTTAGAGAGGTTAGGCGACTTTCGGATAATGTAATTGCTGCGGTCTTCTATCTCTGTGATAAAAGCTGTCCCTTCCTGATTAGGCGTGATAACGACATGATCACCAACTGCCACAGGATTAGTAGAGCGTATTCCTTTCAGACGGAAATTTCCCTTAATCTTGCAGTCTATCATCTTGCCTTCCTCGGTCTTTACCGTGTACCAGCTACCTGTGTTCTTTATTACTAAGCCGCGCATAAAAATAAAAAAGAGTGGCCCCTCCCCCTTACCCCTCCCCCAAAGGGAGGGGAGTGATATGTACCGACTACCACAATTCTATTCAGATTAATGGTGGTGACTACTCCCCTCCCTTTGGGGGAGGGGTAAGGGGGAGGGGCCACTATGTTTTCCTAAACGGTCATAATCTCTTTCTGCTTCTCTTCGAGCAATGATTCGACCTGTTTGATAAATTTGTCGTGAATCTTCTGCAAGCTCTCTTCTGCATCCTTCTCATTGTCTTCAGAAAGACCATCCTTGATTGCTTTCTTTAGTTTTTCCTTGATGTCAGAACGAACATTGCGAATCTCAACCTTTGTACGCTCGCCAATCTTGTTACACTGCTTTACCAAGTCTCGACGACGTTCCTCAGTTGGTTGAGGCAAGTTCAGACGAATCAGCTCACCATTGTTCTCTGGTGTGATACCAACATCAGAATCCATGATAGCCTTCTCAATATCTTTGATAGCTTTCTTATCCCATGGCTTGATAGCAATGGTACGGGCGTCAGGCACCATGACTGTGGCAACTTGATTCAAAGGAACCTTTGAACCGTAAGAATCTACTCGTACACCATCGAGAATGGCTACGTTTGCACGGCCAGCACGGATGCGCTGCAACTCATCATTGAGATACATCGTTGCCATTTCCATGCGCTCGCTGGCATCATTTAATGTCTGCTTAACGTCTAACATATATTCGTAATATTAAATTTCTACTTTACAAAAATAGGTATTAATTCGGATATGCACAAGATTTTACTTTACTTTTTTGTCAAAACAAGGTTTTCTATCCTTTCTATTGGAAGAGGTCATGTGTTTCTGCCATTAGTAGTTTGATGATACGTTCCAAACCTTCTTTATCGTCTTCGTTGAAGTCGTTGAGCTGGGTACTATCAATGTCGAGTACACCACGGAAAGTATGTGAGTCATCATACATCGGAACAACAATCTCGCTGCGGGAAAGACTACTACAGGCAATGTGTCCGGGGAATTTCTCTACATCGGGAACAATGAGGGTGCATCCTTCTTCCCATGCCTTCCCACAGACACCCTTACCGAATGGGATGACGTAGCAGGCTACTGACCCCTGAAAAGGACCTAATCTCAACATATTTCCATTCTCTTGGAGATAAAAGCCTACCCAAAAGAAACGCTCTGGAAAGGTGTCATGCAGTGCTGCTGACACATTTGCTAAGATACCCACAAGGTTTGTTTCATCCCTAATAAGTCCGGCAATCTGTAGTATGAGTTGGTTATATTGTTCTTTTCTTGTCATTAGGAGTTATATTTCTTCCTATTTATTGTCCAATAATCTTCAACTGTTCCTCAACCATGTTTGTTAGTTCAACAAACTGAGCGATAGATAGTTGCTCTGGACGTTTGGTCATAATGTCTTGCTCATAGAAACCATCAGTAGGTTTAACCGCATTGAATATCTGTCGTAAGCTCACCCGTAACATCTTACGACGCTGGTTGAACACAGTCTTCACCACACGTTTAAAGAGTACCTGATCACAGCCAATGTCCGTCACTTCGTTGCGTGTCATACGGATAACGGCACTCTTAACCTTTGGAGGAGGGTTGAAGACATTCTCATCTACGGTAAAGAGATATTCCACATTATACCACGCTTGCATCAAGACGGATAAGATACCATACGTCTTTGAGCCAGGTCCTGCAGCCATACGCTGTGCAACCTCACGTTGTATCATACCCGTACAGCAAGGGATAAGGTCTTTATACTCAAGCATCTTAAAGAAAATTTGAGACGAGATGTCGTAAGGATAGTTGCCTGTCAACACAAACTGTCTACCATCAAAGACTTCATTTAAATCCATGCGGAGGAAGTCTTGTCCAAGAATATTCTCACGTAACTTAGGGAATTTCTCGTAGAGGAAAGCAACACTTTCCGAGTCTATCTCTACAGCTTTCACTTCACGTGGCTTCTCAACAAGATATTGAGTAAGGACACCCATACCCGGTCCAATCTCTAAAATAGGGATATCAGGACAGGCATCAACGGTGTCAGCAATCCGGCGAGCAATGCTTAAGTCGGTAAGGAAGTGCTGCCCCAAATTCTTCTTTGGCTTGACTAATTTCATAATTTTTCTTTATTTGCCTACAAAGATAGGCATTTTATTTTGCATTAAAAAACATTTTAATTATCTTTGCTCCATTATATGACGACGAAGAAGGTGTTCAACAATACGGTGAAGATTGCATTGCCGTTGCTACTTGGAAGTGCAATCCTTTATTGGATGTATAGGGGATTCGACTTCTCTAGTATTAAGTATGTTCTTTTACATGACATGAACTGGACCTGGATGATTCTCTCTCTCCCTTTTGGCATATTGGCACAGACTTTTCGTGGGTGGAGGTGGAAGCAGAGTCTAGAGCCTATCGGTGAGCATCCTCGCTCGTCGGTTTGTGTGAACTCTATCTTTCTTTCATATGCTGTTAGCTTGCTTATCCCACGCATTGGTGAGTTTGCACGTTGTGGAGTATTGAATAGATACGATAAAGTTCCCTTCCCGAAAGCTCTTGGTACGGTGGTGACTGAGCGTGCAGTAGATACGCTTATCGTACTACTGATTAGTGCTACCGCCTTTCTGATGCAGATACCAGTGTTTACCAATTTCTTTTCAAAGACAGGTACACGGCTTAATGATATCTTTGGGATGTTTTCACCAACAGGTTGGCTTGTTACAGCTATCTGTGGTGTGGCGTCTATCATTCTTATCTACTATATGCTACGTCACTTGTCTCTCTACAAGAAAGTGAAAGAGATGCTGGGGGGTATATGGCAGGGAATATGTTCCTTACGTGAGGTAAAGAATATCCCCTTGTTTATCTTCTATAGTTTAGCGATATGGGGAAGTTATTTCCTACATTATTATTTGACATTCTTTTGCTTTGATGCAACAGCACATCTCGGTCTTTCATGTGCGCTTGTGAGCTTTGTTGTTGGTTCTGTGGCTGTCATCGTACCAACACCTAATGGGGCAGGACCATGGCACTTTGCAGTCAAGACAATGCTGATACTTTATGGGGTGGCAGACAATCAGGCACTCTATTTTGTGCTAATTGTGCATACTATTCAAACCTTGCTGGTCATCCTCTTAGGTGTTTATGCATGGATAGCACTGAGCTTTACGAAGACACCAGTGACGTTGGGTGGACCTAAGGAACTTACCCGCCCTGCAGAGTAAGAGTAATGGATGAAAGTTTTGAACGATAAATAAACAATGATAATAACCTTTTAAAATCAACATTATGAGTGAAATCAGAAATCTTATGCCAGAAGGCCTTTGGAGAAACTTTGATGATCTGACACAGGTCCCACGTCCTTCTGGATTACCAGAGAAAGTACAAAAATTCTTGTTAGACTTTGCTGCAAGAGTTGGTGTTGAATCCTACGTAGATGCTGGAGGCAATGTAGTAATGCGTAAGCCTGCTACACCGGGTTATGAAGACCGCAAGACGGTTCTGTTGCAGGCTCACATGGACATGGTTCCACAGAAGGCTCCAGATAGTAATCATAACTTTGAGACCGATCCAATCGTAACCCATATCGTGGATGGATGGGTATATGCAAATAACACTACACTTGGTGCTGACGATGGTATCGGCGTTGCTGCTATTATGGCTATTATGGAAGATAAGTCATTGAAGCATGGTGTTGTTGAGGCTATCATCACTCGTGATGAGGAAACGGGTATGTATGGCGTTAACGAAATGCCAAGTGGTGAGTTACACAGTGACATCCTTATGAATCTCGACTCAGAGACATGGGGCAAGTTTGTGATTGGTTCTGCAGGTGGTGTTGACATTACTTCAACCATAGAATATAAGGAAGTTCAGAATGATGAGACTGCTGCTGTTAAGGTAACCTTGAAGGGTTTACGTGGTGGTCACTCTGGCCTTGAAATCAATGAAGGACGTGCCAATGCAAATAAGGAGATGGTTCGCTTCGTTCGTAATGCCGTTACTCAACTCGGTGCACGCTTAGCTTCTTGGGAAGGTGGTAATATGCGTAATGCTATCCCATTCAAGGCAGAGGTTGTCTTGTCTTTGCCACGGGAGAATGTTGCTGCTTTGAAGGAAATGGTTGCTCGTCAGAAGGCACTCGTAGAAGATGAATTCAAGGGTATTGAACCAAATGTTGAGTTCTTCGTAGAGGATGTAGAGAAGCCTGTAAGTCTTGTTCCTGTAGATATCCAGGACAATCTTATTGACGCCATCTATGCTTGCCACAATGGAGTTTTGCGTATGATTCCATCTTATCCAAATGTTGTTGAGACTTCGTCAAACCTTGCAATTATTCATATTGAGCCAACCAAGGCTTCTATTATGATTCTTGCTCGCTCAAGTCGTGAGGACATGAGAGATTATATCTCTACTCAGTTGGAGAGCTGCTTCAATATGGCTGGTATGAAGACAGTCTTCAGTGGTCAATATGGTGGTTGGGATCCAAACCCAGACAGTGAAATCCTTAACCTCTTGAAGAAGGTTTATAAGGAGCAGAATGGTGTAGAAGGTATTGTGCAGGTTGACCACGCTGGTCTTGAATGTTCAGTCATCCTCGGTAAGTATCCAGGTATGGACGTTGTTAGTCTTGGTCCAACTCTCCGCAGTCCACATACAGCAAAAGAGCGTCTTGAGATAGCAACTGTTGAGCCATTTTGGAAACTTCTTGTTCAGACTTTAGAGGAGATTCCTGTAAAGTAAGGCTAATCATAATAGAATGAAAATGCAATGGTCTTCCGTTTTTATAAGAAAGCGGGAGACCGTTTATGGTTTTTATCAAAGAACTCTTTATTCTCGAGATTTTAATTCATCAGTTTCTGATAAATCTTAATACGTTGATTCCATTCTATTTTTGGCAATATTCTGCAGGGAGTTTGGTGTTAGCAAATTGGTATATAATGGTAAAGGATTTTATCGTTATATAAAGTAAGTTATCCTATATATAGAGTTGAGTTCTATCTTTCGTAATCGTTTTGTTTTCGAATCTCTTTCATTTTATGTCATCATCTTGTCTGACTCTCTAACTTGGAGTAGTTCGTAATACTTTCGTTACATATGACAAACGATTCGTTCGATAATATTTTAAAAAGTGGTCAAGGGCTATAACTAATTGGGAATAAGGTTTAAGGACTAATCTTAAGTAAAAAGAAAATTATGAGAAAGCATCGATTGGCAAAGTTTATTGCCACAACTCTTTTAGCATTCCTTGGTGTGGTAATAATAGTTGCATGTACCGATGGGAGTCGGAAAGTGGTTAAGGCTTTTCCTAAAAAGGATTCCGTTGTTGTTCAAAAGCAAACAGATTTACCTCAACGTGTCTTTAACAATTTGGAAACAGTCGTCGATACCGTTTACGATGATTGGCATGTTCTTATACAAACTGCGGATACCAAGAGGAAGATAAAATACTACAAGATGTTTGAAAAGAAACTTCTTGTTACCGTATCAAAGAAAGGTAAGCTACTCTTTGATAAAAAGGAATTTACGGTAAACGACTTTATTAGTACAGATAGTACCTATCAACTCTATGTTCGTCCTTCCATTGAGATTACTAACACTACGGCATACGTTTCTGTTGGTATATATCAAGCTGAGACAGATGAAGGCTTTCCTTTTGTATTAGCCTTCTCTAAAGGTGGAAAAGTTAAGTCTTATTCAATACCAAAGGCATGGGATCAGTCGGATTTAGCAACAGATTTTTATATTCGATATATCCACGAAGCACAGCAGAAACCAGTAGATAAATCATCGCTTATAAAGCTCGCCCACATCTATGGCAGTAGTAACTTTGTACAGCAGGTTACTAATAATGGATTTCAATCAATCTGTCCAACGAAAGTCTTCTCACGTCATCTTCGGAATATAGAGGTTGCATCTGAATTCATGGATTCTGGTGATAGTACTAAGATAAGAAGTAAAGTCTATTTTTATCTTCATGATACTTACACTCCATTTGACTCAGTGTATGTGGAAATGAAGCGTGATGACGAAGTTAATTATGGTTGTGTAATAGATAAGGTAATCCCTTAGTTGTTCCTTATATAGCAAAAGCAGGGGCGCACGATATGTACGTCCCTGCTTTTGTTATTATCTGTTTCTTAATTAAAATGCCCAACCGAAGCCGAGGTATGGATAGAAGAACGCTTTCTTAACTGCATTCTTCTCCCCAATAGTAAAAGAAGGACTGAAACCTGCACGGAACAGGAAACCCTTGTTAGATACGTGACGATAGCCGACGTTTCCAAAGATATAGTAGCCGAATTTGTTACGACTCTCATTGTAAGCCAGCCAGGTCTTTGTTCCTTCTGGAGTGTTATACTCTCCCACAGCATGCTTCTGTTGGTCAGCTGACAACGAAGACTTCGGACCATCTACAGACTCCACAAAGATACCGTGTATATTGTATATACCCACACTGGCACCCACACCAAGCTCAAGGTTGTTCTTTTGGCTACCTAAGAGATAGTTAACTTCCAATGGTACAGCATAACCACGTACGTCTGAACCTTCCCAGAAAATGCTGGAATTATGACCATAACCGAAGCTCAATCCGGCTCTCCAACCAAAACGTGTGTGGTCGTTGAAACGTGCATCATAGTTGATACCTGCAAGGTTTGATGCGCCCAATAGCTCCAAGTAAACGGCTTTGTTCTTTTCTAATCCATTAGTTTCCTGTGCTATAGCTGCTGTGTGCAAGCCAAGAAACAGTGCGAAAATAAGTAATTTCTTCATTCGTTTAGTTATATATGATAATTTGTTACAAAGGTATAAAAAAAAGCAACAATGACAAATAATGTGCTGAAGTTTTATAGCAATGGGATAAGTATGTAGTCGTTGTGTGAGTTTTTTAGATGTAAAGGGAGTTGGATTAGGATGTTTATGTTCGTGTGTATTGTGATAAATTTTCACACCTTCTATTTTTATTGATGCTTAATCTGCTATAAGACACTTGATAGTTACATCCGTGAACAAAAAGAGTCTTTTCAACTCCTTTTAATCAATGTGACTTGATGATTTTGTAATGATATTTCGTGCCTCTTTACGTTGTAGTAGAATATGCTTTCAGGTCAAGATAATGACCAGTTCTTATATAAGAATGCACGGCTCCTACATCCATTCATAATTGTTATTAGTGGAGTATGAGTCGTGTAGTCCTATATTTTTACAATAGCATTTGTTGCAATGTCAGTAGGATATAGCTTTTGTTATGCTGTCTATCAGTTCGTTTTAACTTATCAGAAAACGCTTTTAAAATGTGTTGTCCTCGTCCTCATCCTCATCAAAACCAAATAGAGCAGGATCGACAAAGGCATCCATCTGACGGCGATCCTTCTTGGTTGGGCGTCCTGTACCACGTGCTCTGTCAACGAATCCACTAATGCGGCTCATCTCTAAGAGTTCATACTGCTTAGCATCAGTCACATTCTCATAGACTTCAGGGATGAGTTTTGCACCAACACGCTGTTCAATCGGTTTGAGAACCTTGAACGAATAGGTGATAGGTGATTTCTTAACACTCACCACTTCGCCCGCCTTGATGGTGTGAGAAGGCTTTACGTTGATACCTTTTATTGTGACACGACCATTCTTGCAGGCGTCTGCAGCAATGGAGCGGGTCTTATAGATGCGGGCAGCCCATAGCCATTTGTCAATTCTTGCAATATCGTTCATAGTCTCATATTATATTAAAGAGGATGTGCGATTACTTCTTTCCGAGTTTGTTAAACTGGTTCATTGTGATGTCGAGACCAGCAAGGGCAAAGCTCTTGATGATGTCTACGCCTAAGTCGATAGCTGGCTGAAGTTCTTTCATCTCCTCGTCAGAGTAGCGACCCAGTACCCAGTCGACTTGTCCACCACGTGGATAGTCATTGCCAACACCCATACGTAGACGGGCATAGTTCTGTCCGATGAGTTGCTGGATATGGCCAAGTCCGTTGTGACCACCATTTGATCCATTTCCTTTCAAGCGGAAAGCACCTAATGGTAGGGCAACATCATCAGAGATAACCAAGAGTCGGCTTTGGTCAATATTCTCCTTATTAAGCCAGTAACGCACGGCATTTCCTGATAGATTCATGAATGTCGTAGGCTTCAGAAGAATAATCTTGCGGCCCTTGACCATTGTCTCTGCAACGAAGCCATAACGCTTATCCTCAAAAACAATATTGGACGCTTTAGCGAAAGCGTCCAATACCATAAATCCTGTATTGTGTCTGGTTCCCTCGTATTCATAGCCAGGGTTACCCAATCCACAAATCAAATACTTGTCCAATTCTTATATTGAATTAATTATTTTCGTTGAGATTACTATGCCTCAGCAGCAGCTGCAGCCTGTGCAGCCTGGATAGAGTTACGTGTAGCCTTGATAGAGCAAACTACAACCTCTTTCGGAGTTACCAACTCAAGACCCTCGAAACTCAACTCGCCAACCTTGATACTCTTACCAAGACGAAGTTCAGTAACGTTGATATCGAGGTGCTCTGGAATCTGTTGATAAGGAGCCTTAACGTTAATCTTACGGATAGACAGGTTCATACGACCACCATCGCGAACACCCTGCGCCAAACCAACGAGCTTAACTGGTACACCCATAACGATTGGCTTCTGGTCGTTCACCTCGTAGAAATCTACGTGAAGCAGAGCGTCTGTTACTGGGTGGAACTGGAGTTCCTTAAGAACTGCAGTACGTCTCTCACCATCAATAATCAACTCTACAACGTAGATGTGTGGTGTGTAAACCAATTTACGCAACTCAGACATAGGAGCAGTGAATGAGAAGGCAACTGGCTTGCCGTCCTTCTGTGCCTCACCATAGAGGTTACATGGGATTAAACCTTCCTTACGGAGCTGCTTTGAAGCTTTCTTTCCAAGGTCTGCACGCTTCTGACCTGTTACTTTGATTTCTTTCATAATTTTGTGTTACTCTAAATTAATATGAACTTTAATTCGCCATCACACACTGAGAGACTAAGGAATTGGAAATCTAATAAATATCACAACTTTCAATCCTCAATTTGCAAAAAGCGATGCAAAGTTACTTTTTTTCAATGGATTGAGCAAGTATTTTCTAAAAAAACATAGAAAAAGATATTAATGTTTGCACGTACGAAGGAAATTTCCTACATTTGCAAAATAAAGTATTCAATACGAAACACAACCTTTTAAAATAGACAATGATCAATAGGGAATTAATAAGAATTAAGATAGTCCAGTTAACCTATGCATACTATCAGAACGGTAACCGGAATATGGACAATGCTGAAAAGGAACTACTCTTCAGCTTGGCGAAAGCGTATGATCTTTACAATTACCTCTTGGCCTTAATCGTCTCAATCACGCAAGAGGAGCGCCATCGTGTGGAGATTGCTGCTACTCGTGCTACTCGTGAGGGGACAGAGGCTCCCTCAAGTCGTTTTGTAAACAATAAATTCGCCGTTCAGTTGGAAGAAAATAAGCAGCTTAATCTTTTCATGGAGTCGCAGAAGCGTCGCTGGGAAGATGATATGGAGGCTGTACGTAAACTCTGTGACCAGATAGAGCAGAGTACCATCTACCAAGAGTACATGAATAGCGATGATGATTCATACGAGGCAGACCGTGAGGTGTGGCGTAAGATATATCGTACACTCATACAGGAAAACCCAGACTTGGATGCAGTGTTAGAGGAGAAGAGCCTTTATTGGAATGATGATAAGGAGGTTGTTGATACCTTTGTCATCAAAACGATTAAACGCTTTGAGCCTGCCAATGGAGCTGATCAGGAACTGCTTCCTGAATATCGTGACGAAGAGGATCGTGACTTTGCACTGAAACTCTTCCGTTCAACTATCCTCAATGCTGATGACTATCAGCGTTACATGAGCGAGTCAAGTCGTAACTGGGATTTCTCTCGTTTGGCTTATATGGATGTTGTCATCATGCAGATTGCAATCGCAGAGATGCTAACGTTCCCAAATATTCCAGTGACAGTTACAATCAACGAGTATGTTGACTTGGCCAAGTTATACAGTACACCACGGAGTGGTGGCTATATCAATGGTATGCTTGATACGATTGCTCGTCATCTTATACAGACGGGTAAGATGATGAAGACAATGCCAGAACCTCGTCCACATCGTGCTCGTAATGAGCGTCAGGATATTAGAGCACCTCGTCGTGAGGGGCGTCGCCCAACAATTGCACAGACCTCTGCTCAACGTGTTGCCTATCGTCAGCAGCAAGAATCTGATCAAAGAAGAGAGAACGCTGAATAAGCAGAGAAGTAGGAATAAACGTATAGAAATAAAGGCTATATAGGCGTAACGAATAAAGACTACTTAGTGTCAGACGAGTTACTGCTTTTAAACCCTGAAATATCGTACGTGTCTTTCAACTCCTAACGCATATCTATCAATTAAGAACATAATAACTGATAAATAATGAATACAACATTAATCCTCGCAGCACAGGCTGCAAGTCAAGGCAGTTCAATGCCTATGATTATCATGATGGTGGCAATTTTTGCCATCATGTGGTTCTTTATGATTCGTCCACAACAGAAGAGACAGAAGGAAATTCGTGCTTTTCAGAATGCCCTTTCAGCAGGTGATTCAGTTGTAACTGGTGGTGGTATCTATGGAATTGTTAAGCACATTGACATAACAACCAATAAGGTTGATGTTGAGATAGCACGTGGCGTTGTTATCACTGTTGATAAAAACTACGTATTTGCAAATGTACAGGCTTCTCAGCAGGGACAGAATAAGTAGATCTTATTAGCAAAAAGAAGGAAAGCCTTTGATGAAAACGAGTAAATCGCTTCATACATTCAGTACATTCAGGAACTTCTTGTTGAGAATCTTCAACAAGGAGTTCTTGGTTTTTTTGTTTTTCTTGGTATTGAGTGGTGGATTCTGGTTGATTATGACACTGAACGAAACATACGAGCGTGAGTTTAGTATTCCCTTTCGTATGACTGACGTACCTCGTAATGTGGTCATTACCAGCGATCTTGATTCTGTTGTCCGCTTTACGGTGAGAGACAAGGGATATATGATAGCGTATTATGAACTTGATAATACTTTTCGTCCTATCGTTATTGATTATAGGCTCTATAATGATGGTCAGAGTAAGGGAAACATACCTGTTAATGATATTCAACGACAGATTTACCCTCAATTGTCCAAGAGCTCAAAGATAACGATGGTTAAGAATGGTAAGTTCTCATTCTCTTTCAACTTTGGTCGTCATAAGAAAGTGCCTGTACGCCTTTTAGGAACAGTCTCTCCAGGTGATAACTATTATCTTGCTCGTGTAGATTTCATTCCAGATAGCGTTCAGGTCTATGCAACTCGAAACGTGTTGGATAGTATTCAGACTGTTTACACTGAGCGACAGCAGCTAACCAACTTTACAGATGTCAAGGAGTTGACGGTTGATCTTCGTAAGTTTACGAATGCAAAGTGTATCCCATCACGGGTAAAGATGAAACTCTATCCCGATGTGCTAACAGAAGAGAGTGTTGAGGTTCCTATTGAAGCGATTAATATGCCTAACGATAAGGTGTTGCGTACTTTCCCAAGTAAGGTAAAGGTAAACTTTGTGGTGGGAGCCAATCGTATGCGTTCAATGCCGAAGAATGCAGAGACAAAGGAACTTCTCCCTGTAGGCTTTCGTGTTGTGGTTAATTATGAGGATTTACAGAAAAGTCATTCTGAGAAATGTCCTATCTATATCCTTAATTCTCCCAATGGCGTACGTAATGTGCGCCCAGCAATTAACACTGTTGATTACTTGATAGAACAGCGATGATCGTAGCATTGACTGGTGGTATTGGTAGTGGTAAGTCTTACGTTTGTAAACTTCTTGCTGAGCGGGGAATCTCTGTTTACGATTGCGATGCACATGCTAAAGACTTGATGAGAGCCTCTAAGACGCTACAAAAACAATTATCCGAACTTGTGGGTGACGAAGTATTTCGTGATGGACATTTGCAGAAAGCCATTCTTGCAGCTTACCTTCTTCAGAGTGAAGTACACGTTCATGCTGTCAATGCGGTTATACATCCTGCAGTAGCCCATGACTTTGAACAGTCGGGACAGACATGGCTTGAGAGTGCAATACTCTTTGATAGCGGTTTCGATAAGCGCACGCATATTGATAAAGTGGTATGTGTTACTGCACCAGAAGAAGAGCGTATTCGTCGAGTGATGATGCGAGATGGCATTAGCAGGGAAAAGACGCTTGAGTGGATAGCTCGTCAGCTGCCACAGGAAGAAGTGGCACAACGTAGTGATTATGAAATTGTCAATGATGGCATACAGTTACTCGTTCCGCAGGTTGACCAATTGCTTTCTCTTATTTCAGAATAATTAAATTATAAACAAGAATATAATAAAATGTTACAGACAATCCTTTCAATCGCAGGTAAGCCAGGTCTTTATAAACTGGTAAGCCGTGGTAAAATGAATCTTATCGTTGAATCGCTTGATGAAACTCACAAGCGTCAGCCAGCATTTGGCACAGACCGTGTGACGAGCCTTGCTGATATCGCTATGTTCACCGATACTGACGATGTTCCATTGGGTGAGGTGCTGGCAAAATTGCGCGATAAGGAAGATAGCAAGTTGCCTTCTTTGAACTGGCGTAAGGCATCTGCTAAGGAGTTGCAGAGCTACTTCGCAGAGGTGCTTCCTAACTTCGACCGCGATCGTGTACACACAAGCGATATCAAGAAGCTCCTTCAGTGGTATGAAATTCTCGTTAAGGCTGGTGTTACCAACTTTGAAGAGGATATGAAACCAACAGAGGGCGATAACATTGATGACAGATTGTAATATTACTTTCAAGTCAGAAAACGAAACAATAAAAGCACTGTGAGTTTGGTCACAGTGCTTTTTTCTTGCCTATTCTAAGGGTAATTGACGACTAACTAAAATCGTTTTGCATAATTACCACGAAAATACCAGTCTGGAGTGTCAAGGTATTTGATCTGTGGATTAATGCTGAACCATTGGTTAAAAATCTCAATTTCTTGCGCTGGCGTATAGCCTTGTGCAAGTAGGTAGACGGCTTCTCCCTTCTTGTTGACTGCTTTGTCTACAACAATGACAGTGTGTCCGGGATGACCACCGTTGATAATCACATCGCCAACTTGCAATTCTTTGCCTGTAATAATAGTTAACTCCTTTTCAAGTGAAGCTGTTCCTGCATACGTAAAGACGAGATTTAAATACTTACGGAATGTCTTATAAGAATAGTCTGCAGCTGTGTCCTTGCTATACCAGCACCGCCATGTCTTCTTATCAATGTGGATACGCTCTCCTTTTGCCCAACGAGCGTAATCAGCTCTGAAGCCATTGGTAAAGTTGAAGTGAATCTTGTCATACAGCTTTGTTTGCCAAAGCCATAAGGCTCTGAGGTAGATAACAGCGTCTGCACACTGTTCTACCTCTCCATGACCAAAGTCAATGTCTACAACCGCACCTGCATAATTTCGCTGTTTGATGCTACCATTATAATAATGTAAGTCGCTCCCAGCAGGTTTGAGTGGTAAGCCTCTAAGGAATGAGCCGAATGTACCCGCTGTTAACTTCACTTTCTCGTAACCCAAAGGAGGTGCTAAACGTTGTTGTTTGGCAGTGTGCGGTTGTTCAACGACAGCTTTCTCTGTGGACTGCTGCGGCTGTCCGTTGCTCTTTCCTGTGCAAGAGAGAAGGAATGCAGCCAGTATTATGGGGATTGTATGGCTTGTCTTAATCATTTCTCAATATGGTTTTTATAGTTTTCAACTGCAAATATACTTATAATTTGCAAACTTGTCAAATCGTTGTTCTTAAAAGCTGTTTATGTGTTCTCTTGTTTTTAAGCCGAAATAATGTGTCTTTTCACTATTCTTTTCAGCTGGTTTTATGTATGTTTATCTTTCTTTTTCAAGGGCAAAAGGTCATCTGTATAGATTTATTTTCACGAGTGAAAATATTTATTTACGTGAAAAGAAATATTTTTTTTCATGAAGAAAAATATTTCTGTTCGTGAAAATAATTTGCGAGAGTGTAGTTTCTATATGAAAAAGGTTGTCTGTTTAGGCTCTTTTTCTTATACTTTGAGTGCTTAATAGGTAGTGTTATAAAATGTAAGATAGTTGTTTGTATATACAAAAAGCCCCCAAACATGTTCTGTCAGGGGGCATATTCACTAATAACTAATCCTTTTTATTATTGTTCATCCGCTGGAAAACATCGGAGCAAAAACCTTTCATCAGGGTGTGGGAATTGTTTAGCCCACTGTTATCTGGCGTGCAACCTTCTGCTCCTCCACCTGAATCTTAGGTAAGGTGATGGTTAACACTCCATTTGCTACGCGTGCTGCAATACCATCTTTTTGGACATCGTCTGGTAAAATCAGTGTCTGTTCATACTTGCTGTATGCGAACTCACGACGGAGGTAATGAGCCTTCTGCTCGTTCTCCTCAGCTTTCTTCTCCATCTTGATGGTTAAATCGCCGTCGCTGTTGATGTTCACATCGAAGTCTTCCTTGCTCAAACCTGGTGCTGCAAGTTCTACGATATAATTGTTCTCCGACTCCAAAACGTTGATTGCTGGTGCTGTCGGATTTGCCTTAGGCATATTTGCTGTGTTCAAAAAGTCATTAAATACTTCTGGTAACCATGAATTCCTATACATAATTGTTATCTCCTTTACTTTAATATTTTGTTTTTATTTGTACTGACTATTAAGCAAGGAGCATACCATTGAAGAGAACATGACAAATTGACGGATGGTTGCGTCAATTTGTCTTGCTGGGCTAATATGTAGTACCCACAGCCCTCACTATTCAGTCACAATAGTGCTAAAGCCTTCACACTATAGCGACAGAAAGCAATATCAGGGCAAATACATACTCAGCATTTACCCTATCTTATTCATTGATTCCTAGGGAGTCTTTGTTACCTCTACGAAATAGAATTAATCGCTATTTTTTCAGAAGTAGTTCTTTTAGGACAACAGCGTTGTTATGTTCCTCATCGTGTGCTGCATAGAGTAGGGTAGCGTTAGGATGCTCCTTGATAGCAGCACGCAACTCGTCTAAGGCTCCAGTCGCAGTTAACTCTTCAAGATAACGTTTAGAAAATTCAGCAAATCGTTCTGGGTCATGACCAAACCACTTACGAAGATCATTACTTGGCGCAGCAGACTTCAGCCAGAGGTCTATTTGTGCCTTTGCTTTACTGAGTCCTCTAGGCCATAGTCGGTCAACGAGGATTCGATAACCATCGGTCTCTTCTACAGGATCATAAACACGTTTGATATTCATATTCTTATTCCAACATTAAAGCTCTCGGGAACATTATCTCGTTTTCAATATAGATATGTTCAAGGAGGTGGTCGCGGAATTCGCGGAGGTCAGCAAGTACCTTCACGTATTCAGAATCAGCACCTTCGGGAGCTGTATAATCATTTGTTAATTCTGCAATACGCTCATGGCGTTCTAGTTCGTCGCTATGGTCAGCCATCATCGCGTTGATAGGAAATTGAATCGAACCGCAATGGAAAGGTGCGTGCTCTTGTCCATACTCTGCTGCATTGAAAATGTCAATAATGTATGGGAAGAGGATGTTCTCTTCCTTCTGGCAGTGGAGGTCAAGGTCGGCAACACTATTGCGGAAATGATCTACCACACGGTCGATCTCAGGATGAGCAGCAGCGAGTGTGTTTAGTCTGAGGGCAAGTTCCTCCCCCTGCTTGCGAATGTAACGATGATGATTCTTCAGTACGTAGTCAATAAGCAGGTCGAGGTCCCATGCCTTAAAAGGGATTGAACTTTTAGAAAATGTTTGTGTCATTGTTATCTCTATTTTTATCTTGTTCTTATTATTTATTTGCAAAATTAAGTAAAACAACCGAGAATAAAGGGTAACATATGTGTCCAATGCGGATTAAAAAGTGTTAAAACTAGAGGATTAACAATATTCTTTGTAACTTTGTGACCATGGAAGATAATGTGTTGAAAGCACTCCGTTCTTGTCCTCTTTTTGCAGGAATGAGTGATATTGAAATAGAATTAACATTAGGCAATGTGAGCCATCAATTTGTCTCTCTGCCTTCCCATGAGGTTTATGCTCTGGCGGGTATGCCTTGTAAGTATGTTGACATTGTGGTGAGTGGCCGACTGATTTGCCGAATGGCTGCATTGTCAGGTAAGCAAGTGGAGGTAAGTCGATTACATAGTGGTAACATGGTTGCACCTGCTTTTATCTTTTCTAAGGATAGAAGTCTGCCTGTGAGTGTTGAAACAGAAGGTAAAGTACAACTTTTCCGTATGCGACCAGAGGAGTTGAAGCGTCTTTTAGATGTAGATGAGGCTATTCGTATGAATTTTATCCGTATCCTCTCAAACATAGATGTGTTCTTGACGCAGAAGATGAAGGTGCTCAGTCTGTTTACCGTACGTGAGAAGGTTGCCTATCTTTTGATGGAACGTGCAGGCGAGCAGGGGAGCAACGAGGTACATCTGGAACGTTCGCGTCAGGAGATAGCCGACTCCTTTGGCATTCAGAAGTTCTCATTACTTCGTGTTCTGTCTGACTTTGAGAAAGAAGGTGCAATAGAGATTCATGGTCGTGTTATCAAGATTCTTAATCGTAGGAAGATGTTAAAGTAGGTCTGCTTTATTCCTCAAGATGTTTTTATTTGTTCTATATAATAAGAATTAATGTTACTCAATATTTTATTTGTAGTCATCGGTATAGCGCTCGTTTTATGGGGTGCTGACCGCTTGACAGATGGTGCAGTGGCAGTTGCTGAGAAGATGAAGATGCCCCAGATTGTAATAGGATTGACCGTTGTTGCGATGGGGACAAGTATGCCAGAGTTCAGTGTTAGTCTTATCTCATCATTGAAGGGGACGACAGACTTAGCTGTGGGTAATATTGTAGGTTCAAACATCTTTAATGCTTTGCTCATCGTTGGTGTTTCGGCATTGGTTGCACCGATGATTATTCAAGAGACAACGGTAAGAAAGGATATTCCTTTTGCTCTCGTTTCTTCAACTTTGTTGCTGATAATGTGTCTTGATGGAAATATCAGTCGATTGGATGCAGGTGTTCTCTTTGTAATGTTCCTCATCTTTATGTATATGACACTTAAAGGAGCCAAGAAACAAGGTGCAGAGCAAGAGGCGGCTGTTGAGACTGGAGGAAAGAAGGAGATGGCAACGTGGCTATCTGTAGTATGGATTCTCGTCGGACTGATTTGTTTGATAGGAGGTAGTAACCTATTTGTTGAAGGTGCTACAGCTGTCGCAACAAATCTTGGTGTTTCTGAAGCGGTTATTGGTCTTACCATCGTTGCGGGAGGAACTTCTCTTCCAGAGTTGGCAACGAGTGTTGTGTCGGCTCGTAAAGGGAATAGCGGTATTGCTATCGGAAATGCACTCGGTTCCAATGTATTCAATATCCTTGCAATCCTTGGTGTTACAGGTATGATAACGCCAATGACACTGAAGGGTATAAGTTCATTCGACCTATCAATGCTGGTTATCTCCATTATACTTGTTTGGCTTTTCTCTTTTACAAAGTATAAAATTGAACGTTGGGAAGGAGCTGTGTTAACGGCTGTATTCGTAGGTTATATATACATCTTACTATAATCTCTTCTAGGTCTTTAGTAAAGTAGGGAAACTCTATGTAAGTACAAAGAACCTTTGAGTATAAGTTTACTTCTCTTTAAATGTAAAAACAGAGCCATATCTGAACTCTTCATTAGCTTCAGATATGGCTCTGTTAAAATGTATAGTTCTTGTAAACTCTCAGAGTGTCCGTGTTGAACTTTATCACTCCTCGAAAGAGTAGAAAGGTAAATCTATAAGAACCTTTTACTTTCTTGTTCCTTTACGTCTTTACCTTTTTACTTTTAATTCCGCCCTTTTATTTTTATTTCAGTTTCTCAGCCAATACTTCCTGCAATTTGTTCTCTCTGAGATCCATTGCAACAATCTTTCCCTGTGGGTCGATAAGGATGTTAGAAGGAATGCTACGGATGCCATATAGTGCTGATGCAGCTGATTCCCAACCCTTGAGGTCAGACATCTGAGGCCATGTCATGCCCAACTTTTCAACCGCAGCTGACCATTGCAACTTCTTGTTGTCGAAGCTAACACCAATAATCTCCAGACCTTTATCCTTGAATCGCTTGTATGCCTCAACGACGTTTGGCATCTCCTTGCGACAAGGACCACACCAGCTTGCCCAGAAGTCAACCAATACATACTTACCCTTACCAACCCAATCGCTAAGTTTAACCTGCTTGCCATTGAGGTCTTCCATTGTGAGGTCTTTATACATTGAGCCTGGTTGACGGAGTTTGTATGAATCGAACAACTGCTTTGGCTTTGCCATCTCTGGTTCATTGTAATAACCAGTCGTTGGGTCACATAGTTCCTTTAACTCATCGAACTCAAGGTCATACATGATTTTCGCAACGTATTTTGCTGGGAACTTTGTGTCTTTAAACTTCCTTGCTATCTCTAATGCAGTATTCTTCTGTATGTTATAAAGCGAGTCAGCTTTCTCCACAATTTCGTTCAGCTTAGCTTTCTCTGCATCGGTGATTGTCGTAGGATCTTTTTTTCCCAAAGCTTGATAATCAGCTTCAAGTTTTTTATACTGTGCCTCTATCTGAGACATTTTCTCTTCGTATGGCTTGATGTCTTGTGCATTTGCTGTGAAAACAGTTGTTGCCAATGCTGCCATTAAAATAATTTTCTTCATATTAATCATTCTTTTGATAAGACTGCAAAAGTAATGATTTTCTGCTTATCACAAGGGCAAATTATGATTTTTTATGCGTTTACGACCTTTTTATTTGTAATATGGAATATTGGAAGTCTTAATAGAACAAATCTATAGTAAACTTTCGGTTCTTCCGTTAAATGGATAGATATCTCTGATTAGTTATATATAAAAAGCTGGTATTATGTATCTTTGTAGTGACCAAACTTCAAGAACATGAATACCAGCATAATGCAAAACGCCTTAGGCGTCTCCCAACAAGATTGTCAGAATCTGCGCTACGAAGGTAATAACTTAGTTTTAGAAATCCAAACTCCAAAGGAAAAACTTTGCTGTCCTGTATGTGGGAGTCATAATATTAATCGTAACGGCAGTCATATTCGTCGCTTTGTAAGTGTTCCTATAGGTTTGAGCAAGACTTATATAGACATGCGTGTACAGCGTATTCAATGTCACGACTGTGGCTGTATCAAACAAGAAAACGTCGCCTTTGCGAAAGGGAAACGCCGGCACACAATAGCCTTTGCGAATATGGTGCTTGACTTGTCTCGCTTTGCTACAATCCAGGACATATCATGGTTTCTTCAGGTATCTTGGGATGTAGTGCGTAATATACAGATGGAGTTTCTGCAGTCGAATTACTCCAACCCAGACCTTTCTACTTTAAGGCGTATTTCCATTGATGAGTTTGCCACTCATAAGGGGCATGTATATAAGACCATAGTTGTAGATTTGGATAATGGTCATATTGTTTATGTCGGTGATGGCAATGGGAAGAATGCCCTTGATGGTTTCTGGGACCGTCTCGGCAAGGACAAAGAACATATACAAGCAGTGTGTACAGACCTTTCTGCAGCATATACAAGAGCTGTGAGTGAGCATCTTCCCAATGCAGCACTTGTAGTAGACCACTTTCATGTAACCAAGCTTATGAACGAAAAGCTGGACTTGCTAAGAAGACAGTTATGGCATGTGGAAAAGGACGTCAACAAGCGTAAAGTAATCAAAGGAACACGTTGGTTGTTGCTTAGAAATGGAAATGATATTTTTGATCATGCACACAGAAATAGACTGGAGAACGCCCTAAGCCTAAACCGTCCGCTAATGATTGCCTATTATCTCAAAGAAGATCTTAAGGAAATATGGAATCAGTGTAGTAAGCAAAAGGCTAAAGCTGTGTTGGATGAATGGGTAAAGCAAGCTATAGAATCCAAAATACAGCCATTAATGAAAATGGCGTCAACTATTAGAGCATACAAGACATATATATTAGCATGGTATGACCATTATATAACAAACGGAACTATAGAAGGAATTAACAACAAAATAAAGGTTTTGAAAAGACAGATATATGGGTTCAGAAATGAAGAATACTTCAAATTAAGACTATATGCACTGCATGATAGACGTCTACGCATTTAACGGAAGAACCAAATAAAGGCTACAAAATCTACACTTATCTTACATGGGTTATTCACACAACAAAAAGCTTATATTTAAGGGTTTACAATACTTTTTTATCAACAAGGAAGCCTGAAAAGTATAATACCATCACTCCAAATTCCGGAAGACCCATATATTTAACTCCTCAGTGTGAGAAAGTTGTTTTGAATGTGAATGGTGACATTCTTGACGATCACTTTGGAAATGGAAGCGGTGTACCTGTAGAACCAGTTAATCCTAAACCTGGTGATAAGGGTGATACAAATGGTGTAGATGGTTTCGAGGCCAAAGAGTCTGAATGGGGCGAAATCGCATTCACTCCATGGTCAGATTAAACCAATTAAAAAAAATCAGCAATTTAGTTTTCAAATCCAAATAAACTGATATTGCATATAATTAAGTGTGTTAGAATACTGATTCTATTGACAGATGAAATGTTTGTCCTTATAGTTCAGTATTTTAACACACTTTTCTTTTTCTACAGAAGTTAAGGCTATTTGGATAAAAATGTGTACCTTTGCAGCCACTTAATTGAATAGGGGTACTTGATCAACCCCCTTTAACAAAACAAGACAATGACAAAAAGTAAACAACAAGTGAGTGTGCTGTTTATGCTTTTCAGCATCCTCTTCTGCGTTTGCCTAATTGCAGCAAACATTCTTGAGACAAAGCAAATTTCAGTGTTAGGTATTTCATTGACAGGTGGATTGATTGTATTTCCAATCTCTTACATTATCAACGATTGTGTATGTGAGGTTTGGGGCTTCCAAAAAGCACGTCTGTTGATATGGACAGGCTTTGCGATGAACTTCTTCTTCGTGGCAATGGGTGCGTTGTGTGATTGGATTCCAGGTGCCCCCTATTGGACGAATGAAGCAGGATTCCATGCTATCTTTGGTTTGGCTCCACGTGTGGCAGCAGCCTCTTTCGTAGCTTTCATCGTGGGTTCATTTGCTAATGCCTATGTGATGAGTAAGATGAAGATTCGCGACAAGGGACGTAACTTCTCATTACGAGCAATTCTTAGTACTATTGTGGGTGAGAGTTTTGACTCTGTTATTTTCTTCCCATTAGCATTGGGCGGTGTTGTCCCAACAGAAGAACTCCCTAAACTCATGCTTTGGCAGGTATTATTGAAGACAGTTTATGAGGTTATCGCTCTTCCAATCACCATTCGTATAGTAAAGGCTTTGAAGGAACATGAGGGAGAGGATGCTTATGATAATGATGTAAACTATAGTATTTGGAAGATATTTGCATTAAGTTAAATAAAACACAAGTTAAGCCAATAACGTTTATTGCACATTAGGGTACTAAACTTATTGGCTTAATTTCTTTAAAAAGAAGAATATGGAAAGAGAAAAAGAAGGCTTAAAGTCATTAGGGTCAAAGACTCAATACAGAATGGATTATGCACCAGAGGTGTTGGAATCATTTGTTAACAAGCACCCTGATAATGACTATTGGGTACGCTTCAACTGTCCTGAGTTTACCAGTTTATGTCCTATTACAGGTCAACCAGACTTTGCAGAGATTCGTATTTCATACATCCCAGACGTACGAATGGTTGAGAGTAAGAGTTTGAAGTTATATCTTTTTAGTTTCCGTAACCAC
The DNA here is from genome assembly GCF_018127785.1 of Prevotella scopos JCM 17725. NCBI lineage: Bacteria > Pseudomonadati > Bacteroidota > Bacteroidia > Bacteroidales > Prevotellaceae > Prevotella > Prevotella scopos. The sequence continues at coordinate 1,136,984 of NZ_CP072390.1, read as the reverse complement.
GGTGATTTCCATGAGGATTGTGTAAATACAATTATGAAGGACCTTATCAAGTTGATGGATCCTAAGTACATCGAGGTTACTGGAATCTTTACTCCACGTGGTGGTATCAGCATCTATCCATATGCTAACTATGGCCGTAAGGGTACGAAGTATGAGCAATTGGCTGAGCAAAGATTTATCACGCACGAATAAAGAAGTATGTTCCTTGTTCGTAACAAATGCTGATTATTATGACAACTAAGCGGATTGTATATTCTATCTTCTTACTTCACATCCTACTGTGCTTCAGTTGGTGGATATTGCACATGTGTCTGCCAGATGGTCTACGGCTCAATGTTGTCTTAGACAGCATATTGTATTATGGTATGCTCTGTACCCTTCCTATATGGTTTTATCCTATAGGGAGAGTCATCAGAAAGAGCCTAAACCATAATAAGCTGTTAGGTGTGTTGGTGATTATCCTCTCCAGTGTGGTTGTACTTGTTGGTGGATTTATAGCTCTGCTTGTTTTCACTTTTAGTGGTCCAAAGTCTGTATGGTATAAAGATAAGACTCATGTCATTACAGAAGGTTCTGCATTATCTATATATTCTTTCTTCGTGTGTGATAGGGGAGGAATAGTAGATAAGGTGAAGTATAAAGGGTTCACTGGTGGTTCACCGCTCATCCCTGATTCTGCACAATGGAAGTTCTATGACCAGTGGGGAGTACTGATGGCATGGTCGGATAATAAGCTTGATAAAGGCCGAGATATGAAGGCTTATAGCCTTTTTGTTATCGACCCCGTATTATATAATCGGCATCAAAAGGAAATCCTTAACCTGCGTAAGTCGTATCTTGCAAAGGAACAGAATTATATCCTCAAAGGGTTTCTTTCATATGGAGGAGGCTCTATTCCCGCCTATAAATTCAGATATAATACGAAGACACGGATAATGACTGTATCTGAATGGGATGGCTATTACCTGGAGGGCAATCGTATTAAATTGTCTAAAGAGGCGAATGATAGCGTCATAACGCTTATCCGTCAGCACCCTGAAGCACAGGTAAGAGATGGTGAGCATTATGATCGTTATGGGAAAGGGAAAATGTGTTCATTGCTCGAAGTAAATAATCGTACTATCTTTGATTGTGTTGAAAGTGATTTCTCGCGCATGCCTACCCCTTTCCGAAACATCATGCGATTGTTTGCGAGTAAGGATGTACAGGGGCGTGATCTATTGTTTAGTTTAGATAAGTCAAGGTGATTTGTCAATATTGAGTGCGCAACAAAACACACTATATACCCCTATTTTAGTTTCATTTTTGTTTGCTGTCATATTTAACATTTGTCGTAATAATCTAAATTATAGTGTATTACAAGTCGTAAGTGCATGACAGAAATGACAGTAAATGTGATTTTGCTTTGTTTCAGTGTTTGAGGCGATAATAAATTAGATAGAAAAGGTTGGACTAACCATTGGTAGTTCAACCTTTTCTGCTTTCTGTACTATATGATAGGAGTTGTATCTCCTAACGGCAAGACACCCTTCTCACATCGAGAAGGGCGTCTTGTTAGGGGGAAGAGAATATAGCTATGATAACAATTAGGGGCATAGCTCCTTATTCATGATAGCTATTTAGCTTTGAAAGATAGAACTTCTTAAAGTCGCTCCATCGATAGTAATATGGTGTAGAGGTCTTAGGAAGGGGTAGCGTAGCTTCCTCCTCGTTGAGTAAAACCTTCACAAGAACATCAGCTTTTGGATTCTTCGGATTCTTATAGAAAACAAACTGGATGTTAGCAGCCATAGGGACAATGCGTGTAGAACTCCAACCCTTTAGGGTAAGACTGTCAATGTCTGAAACCTTGATGTCATTGTTATTAAGATTCAGTAGGCACGTCAATGGCATAACCATCGTGTCATGACCGAAACGAAGGGTTGCACCTGGATGAGGGAGGGCAAGACAAGAATCAGCATCAGTGATAATCTTGCGCAAGAGATTACGCTGTGAGAAAGGTTGATTACCTCCGCTTTGTGGTGCACTGGCATAACGCAAGTACCACCAAGCATTGCTCCTCTGCCATAGTTGGTACAACTCATCGGCTGTAAAGAGGTTGTATAGCGAGAGCGAATGGCGTATCTCTGAGTTCTGAACAATGCTTGCTAAACTGAAAAGATCGAAGGTAAGCTGTCCTGCATCCACCTTCTTTGTCACGTATTCCTTATCCTTAAAGAGACGAGCCATCAATGGTTTGGTATCAATATTGCGTTTGCCCCACTCGTCAATCGTATTCTTTACAGCACTGCTATCCCTTTGATGAGAGAGTTTCTTGTCTGGCTGCTTCATAAAATACATGTCATGTGCGCTCGCATCATGCCTAATTCTCAACCGAGGGTTATGTCGAATCAGTTCCTGCAGTTCGTTCTCCATGGATAGAATACAGCGGATAACGTCCGTCGACTTGGCATCCACCCATACAGAATCACGGAATACAGATGGAAAACGACGATACATTCTTCGTGCAATCTGCTGATGCTGCTGTGCTCCTAATGGTGTCAGCTCTCCCCATCGTTTATAAGATTCTGTATACATGAGGCGTAATTTCTTCAAGATGTCCTTTCCTTCATTGGTCAACACACCAGCCGAATCAGCTTGCTGTAGGGTTTCTATAGGACGGAGATATTGTTGCTCATGAATGAGATAGCGTGACCCATGTCGCCCATAATGCGATAGATATACAGGAAGATAGCCTGAAGGAGCAGGCGTTAGCTTACCAGATGGTGCTGGGTAAGCAAGATAATTGTTGGCAGAAAGTTCAGGATGCTCACTGATCTGCTTCCTGAATGATTGTGCTGTGACGTGTAACGATGCGGAGAAGGTTAACGCACAAAGCAAGATAAGTTGTTTTTTCATATCGTTGTGATTTGATCTAAACTACTATGCAAAGGTAATCATTTTCTATAAACATACATAATAAGTGATGTGTTAATCCCCCGGAAATCAACTGACATACAAGGTTCTTGATAATAATAGACAATCTTTGTAATATCAAATAAATGTATAAGAAGATTTCTAAGTTTAAGACTAGGTGTTCTATCGCTTCAATCATTGTCTTTGTACTTTTTCTTTCTGGTGCTTTACAAGTTCATGCGAAGTGTTTTATCATTGACCCTATCCCTAACAGCTATCGTCTTACGGATAAGGAGATAACAGAGCGTATCCGCTATGGTGTTCTCAGTATTTGTAAGAAGAGTAAGGTTCCTATCATTGTGTCAGAAAGCTATCCGCAGGCTGATATCTATAGGCCTTTTGCTTTGTTTACAGATAATATATTGCAAGTGAGTTAGCCCTCTGCACCATTGGTGTTTATGCTCTGCACTAATGGTGTTGGGCATTAGCTCGATGAGTACAGAGGGTAAGAATGGTTGATAAATCTTATTATTGTAAGTTATAAAAAGCTACAAACCGATAGTCTAAAAATACTTAAAACATACCTGCAAACTTAAAAGTATCAAAGAATAATACTATATTTGTATCGTCCGTCGTTGATTGACTTTGAATGAATCTGGCTATCATAAGATTACAAACTAACATAAACAACAATGCTACGAAAAATCATTTTTACCCTTACGATGTGCTTTATGGTGTTAAGTGCATGGTGTTCTGGAGGAAACAAGAAGGTACGTGTAGGCGTATTTGAAGGTAATGGCGGTGCACAGACGTGCATCTGGGAGGCCATTGCGGCTGTGCAGTTAGACCCTGATATGACAGCTCGTACGATCACTACAAGCGATATTGCTAATGGTGTCTTGAATGAACTGGATGCTATTATCATTCCTGGTGGAGGAGGGACAACGCAATATATGAATCTTGGTGAAGAGAACGTAAAGCGTATCAATAACTTTATTCGCTCAGGAAAGGGAGCCGTTGGTATCTGCGCTGGTGCTTACCTTTTCACAGATACGCCTAAATATGCTTGTATGCGCATCAATGGTGCTAAGGCAATCGATATTGAACACGATAATCGTGGGCATGGTATATCCGCCTTTTCACTCACTAATGAGGGCAAGAAGCTCTTCCCAGAACTTGCAGATAGGGGAAAATCGTATGTTATGTATTATGAAGGTCCGGTGCTCGTAAAGAGTGATAGTGTTCCTCTTCCTTATACTACGATGGCAATTATGGAGACGGACGTACATGAGGAAGGCAACGCTCCGACAAATATGACTAATAATCGTCCGTTTTTTATCGCCAATGAACTCGGTAAAGGACGTGTCTTTAGCAGCATTGCACATCCAGAGGCAACACCGGGGATGATGTGGATGATACCACGTATGGTACGTTGGACTCTCCACATGCCTATCGTTGCTTACTCGTCAAGAGTTGTCAATCCTAACCTATATAATAAGGAGATACTTATGACAAAAGCCGACTTAAAGAAGGAGCGTGGCTATTATAGTACCTTCCTTTATGGTACTGCTGACGAGAAGGTTGCAGCACTTGACTGGCTGCAAGCATGTCGTTCGTGGGATGCGAAACGATGGGTGCAAGGACTGCTCTTTGATGATAATGCAAAAGTTAGAGTGCGTGCAGCCCGCTTCATATCAGAAACCGACTATCTGCCTTTCCTTAAGGACCTTGAAGTAGCCTGTAAGGCAGAGCGTGACTCACAAGTGAAAAAGCAGCTTCAGAAGTATCTTGATAGTTTGAAATCACTCCTTCCAATGTGTAAGTAATATTCTTATTAGTTTTCGAACGATAGCAATATAGAAAGAGGCAGTATCAAAAATGCTTTGATACTGCCTCTTTTCTAATTCTTTTCATACCCCTATTGAGAGTATACGAGTGGACCTGGTGGGAGTCGAACCCACGTCCGCACAAGGAAACCATACGCTTTCTACACGTTTATTCCAGACTTTGGTTTTCGTATGTCGGCAAGACCTAGACCACCAACCGACATCTTATCCTCTAAAATTTCATCAGTGCAGCGAGGCATACACTGACTATTTCCGATTGAACCTGCATCGCTTACTCTCCGGATTCGGAACAACATCCTCGGAGCGATGTCTCGTCCAACTATCTAATAGTCGGATAAAGCCAGTAACCTACTGTACTTCGGTTAGGCAGCGAGAGCGTAATTGTTTTCGCCAATTAAATTTTCGATAACTGAGATTTAGGAGCCAGTCAACGATGCTCCGCGTGCTTACGTACCATCTCGTCTTGCCGTCAAATCCAAACAAGCCCATAGTACTATGAGGATTTTTATAGGTTTAAGGAGACGTAAATCATCCTTATTTTCCTATTATTTCCTCTTCTGTTTCCACTGAATCAGACTGCAAATATAAGGAGAGTTCACGAAACTACCAAATCTTTAAGTACTTTTCTGCTTAATTTCATAGATAATTGCCCTCTGTCTGAATTTTGTTGTAACTTTGCAAGCACAACGCATTAGCGATGAAGATACAAGACATACAGAAACTATACGCTATGCTGCCACAGGCAGGAGCGATACAGAAGATACAGGAAGATAAGTCCGTAAAAACTATTTTCCTGAAAGGACTCGTGGCTTCAGCTGCTCCGATGTTCTTTGCATCAATAGCTGAACGATGGAAGACTACGACTGTTTTCGTGTTGAATGACAATGATGAAGCGGGTTATTTCTACAATGACCTTAAGACAATTGCTATGCCTGCTGATGGTGAAGGGAAGGTAGCGGAAGTGCTGTTTTTCCCTTCGTCTTATCGTCGTGCAGTGAAATATGGACAGCGTGATGCGGGTAATGAAATCCTGCGTACAGAGGTGTTGACACGTCTCTCCGCCCTTGCATCGGATACTGATAACGATCTTCCACTTTATATTGTCACTGAACCATCGGCGCTGTCAGAGCTTGTCGTATCTAAGAAGCAGTTGGATGAACAACGATTGTCATTGAACGTTGACCAACATATTGATATTGTAGAGGTAGAAAAGACCTTGCGTTCCTTTGGTTTTACAGAGACAGATTATGTCTATGAGCCTGGACAATTTGCCGTACGTGGTAGTATTATAGATGTCTATTCCTTCTCAAATGAACTTCCATTCCGTGTTGACTTCTTTGGCGATGATATTGAAACCATTCGCTCATTTGAGGTTGAGACACAGCTGTCAAACGAGAAATTGAAGCGTATTGAGATTGTACCAGAACTGGCTACAGCCTCAGAAGAGAAGGTACCTTTCCTACAGTTCCTACCTGGTGACGCAATGTTAGCTTTTAAGGATTTCCTTTATGTGCGTGATGCTATTGACAATATCTATCATGAAGGGTTTACGAATCAAGCACTGGCGGAGAAATTAGAGGGTAAGACAGAAGTTGAGCAGTGCGAATTAGAGCAGGCTTTCCGTAAGGAGGGTCAGCTTGTTCCTGCTTCACGATGGATGAATGATGCGTTAGACTTCCGTCGGATAGAGTTTGGAGTCAATCATTCAATCACTGATCAAGCAAAGAAAAAAGATGGTTCACGAGCTACGATAACTTTTAGTACATCACCACAACCACTCTTTCATAAGAACTTCGACTTGCTGTCTAAGACGCTTCGCGACTATCTTTTACAAGGATATAAACTCTATATCTTTGCTGATAGTGAGAAACAGACTGTACGTTTGAGGGATATCTTCGATTCATTGTCAGATACGAAGGTATCACCCGAATCAGAAAATCTATCTGTAGCCGAACTGTCTGGAGAGGGTAAGGATGCGACGGTAGAAACTTTACCTTTCACGCCAGTCAATAGAACACTACATGAAGGTTTTGTTGATAGTACGTTGAAAGTATGTTTCTTTACCGATCATCAGATTTTTGACCGTTTCCATAAGTATAACCTTAAGTCTGACAAGGCTCGTCAAGGTAAGATGGCTTTGACGATGAAGGAGTTGCAGGAGATGGAACCAGGTGACTTCTTAGTGCACGTAGACTTTGGAATAGGTAAGTTTGCCGGTCTGGTGCGTGTACCTGCTGGTGACTCTTATCAAGAGATGATACGTCTTGTTTATCAGCATAATGATATTGTCGATGTATCTATTCACTCGCTTTATAAGATTAGTAAGTATCGGCGTGGTGACAGTGGTGAACCACCACGATTGTCTGTTCTTGGCTCAGGTGCTTGGGATCGTTTGAAAGAAAGGGCGAAGAAGCGTATTAAGGATATTGCGCGCGATCTCATAAAACTCTATGCTAAGCGACGTCGTGAAAAGGGATTTGCCTTCTCTCCCGACTCCTTTATGCAGCATGAATTGGAGGCTTCATTCCTTTATGAGGATACTCCTGACCAGTTAAAGGCAACACAAGAACTCAAACAGGACATGGAAAGTGCACGCCCAATGGACCGCCTGGTTTGTGGTGACGTGGGCTTTGGTAAGACAGAAGTGGCTATACGTGCTGCTTTCAAGGCTGCTGTGGATAATAAGCAGGTGGCTGTGCTTGTGCCAACGACTGTATTAGCTTTCCAGCATTACCAGACTTTCAAGAAGCGATTGAAGGATATGCCAGTGCGTGTTGACTATCTCTCACGTGCTCGTAGTACCAAACAAACTAAACAGGTATTGGAGGATTTGGCAGAGGGAAAGATAGATATTCTTGTTGGTACGCATAAGTTGATAGGGAAATCGGTGAAGTGGCATGACCTCGGACTACTTATTATTGATGAAGAACAGAAGTTTGGTGTGTCGACAAAGGAGAAACTCAGACAGCTAAAAACAAATGTTGACACCCTTACGATGTCGGCAACGCCAATTCCACGTACGCTCCAGTTCTCACTGATGGGTGCACGCGATATGAGCATTATGCGTACACCACCGCCTAATCGTTATCCTATTCAGACCGAGATAGCTTCTTTCTCACATGAAGTGATAGCAGATGCTATCAACTTTGAGATGAGCCGTAACGGACAGGTTTATTTCGTTAACGATCGCATTAGTAACCTTCCTGAGATAGCAAAGCTTATCAAGAAGTACGTGCCTGATTGTCGTATTGCTATCGGTCACGGTCAGATGAAGCCTGAGGAGTTGGAGGAGATAGTTATGGGCTTTATGAACTATGACTATGATGTGTTGCTTTCAACAACGATTGTTGAGAACGGTATTGATATTTCTAATGCCAACACCATCATTATCAATGATGCCCATCGGTTCGGACTCTCCGACTTGCATCAGATGCGTGGGCGTGTAGGACGTTCTAATAAAAAGGCTTTCTGTTATCTTCTTGCACCACCTCTGGCAGCCCTGAACCCAGAGGCACGCCGCCGTTTAGAAGCTTTGGAGACTTTCTCCGACCTTGGCAGTGGTTTTAATCTTGCCATGCAAGACCTTGATATTCGTGGTGCGGGTAATCTCTTAGGCTCTGAGCAGAGTGGATTTATGGAGGATTTAGGATATGAAACCTATCAAAAAATCCTCAATCAGGCTGTGATGGAACTGAAAAACGATGAGTTCCAGGACCTTTATGCAGAGGAAATGGAAGACGGAAAGCAGATTTCGGGTGACGACTTTATTGATGATTGTGCCGTAGAGAGTGACCTTGAAATGTACTTCCCTGATAATTACGTGCCAGGTAGTTCTGAGCGTATGCTGCTTTATCGTGAGCTGGATAATATAGAAAAAGATGAAGATCTCGATGCCTATCGTAAGCGTTTGCAAGACCGTTTTGGTCCTGTTCCACGACAAGGTGAGGAACTGATGCAGGTCGTTGCACTTCGTCGTGTGGGTAAGCGATTGGGTTGTGAGAAGATTATTCTCAAGCAGGGACGTATGCAGATGCAGTTTGTTTCTAATCCAAATAGCGTTTACTATCAGAGTGAAGCCTTTGATAAGGTACTCAACTATATCGGTTATCATCCCCGCCGTTGCAATTTGAAGGAGCGAAATGGTAAGCGTTCAATGGTTGTAAGCGATGTTGCGATGGTAGGAGAGGGTGTAATGGTGTTGCGTGATATTGAACATCCTCGGTCATAACTATTGACAGAGGGTTGTTTTATCGTTCACTCTCTCACTATTTTATAAACCCTATTATGGGGTTGAATGACTGCGACTTTAAGAGTTTGGTAACCTATAGGTTATATGCTATTTGCCACTGAGTCCAAATTATTATCATGAAAATAAATATTTATTCTCATGATAATAATTATTTTTTTTCACGATAATAATTCTTTCTTTTCATGAACATAATTCATTGAAAGCTTCCTTGTTGAATTTAAGAGAAGGTGGAATCAATGATAGATTTTATTTCTTTATTTATTAGTTAACGCCAAATCTTAATATTTCTGTACATTTATTGATATCGTATGTAAATATATCCGATTATGTCGTTTCCGTTATGTAAACAATAATAAAAGCACGGAAAAACTTGCAAAAGTCATAAATGATGCTTAAATTTGCGTACATTAGAAAATCAATAAATAAAGAATTATGATTAAGAAATATGTAGAAGAGAATAAAGACAGAATGCTCGAGGAGTTGTTCAGTCTGATACGCATACCAAGCGTAAGTGCACAACCTGCTCATAAGGAGGACATGGTACGCTGTGCTGAACGTTGGAAGGAATTGCTGCTTGAGGCAGGTGTTGACAAAGCTGAGGTGATGCCATCAAAGGGTAATCCAATGGTTTATGCAGAGAGAATGGTTGACCCTAATGCGAAGACTGTATTGGTTTATGGTCACTATGACGTGATGCCAGCAGAGCCATTTGAGCTTTGGAAGACTGAACCATTTGAGCCTGTTGTTAAGGACGGTCATATCTGGGCACGTGGTGCTGATGATGATAAGGGGCAGTCATTCATGCAGGCAAAGGCATTCGAGTATCTTAACAAGAATGACTTGTTGAAGCATAATATGAAGTTCATCTTTGAAGGTGAGGAAGAGATTGGTTCTGGTAGCCTCGGCCCATTCATTGAGGAGCATAAGGAACTCTTAGCTTGCGATGTAATCCTCGTTTCAGATACTGGTCTTATCGGTCCTGATACACCTTCTATTACAACAGGTCTGCGTGGTTTGTCTTATTGGCAGATTGAGGTGACTGGTCCTAACCGTGACCTTCACTCAGGAACATTCGGTGGTGCTGTGGCTAATCCTATCAATGTCCTTTGTAAGTTGATAGCAGACGTAACTGGTCCTGATGGTAAGATTCGCATCCCTGGCTTCTACGATGATGTTGAAGAGGCTTCTGCTGAGGAGCGCAAGTTAGTTGCTTCTATTCCTTTCGATGAGGAGGAATATAAGAAGTCCCTCGGCGTGAAGGCACTCTTTGGTGAGGAAGGTTACAGCACAATTGAGCGCACTGGTTATCGTCCAACATTCGATGTATGTGGTATTTGGGGTGGTTACACAGGTGATGGTGCGAAGACTGTTATTCCATCAAAGGCATACGCAAAGCTCTCTTCTCGTCTTGTTCCACATCAGGATCATACAAAGATTAGCCAGTTGGTAGTAGATTATTTTAATAGTGTTGCTCCTGATTATGTTACAGTGAAGGTAGAGAAGCATCATGGTGGCCATGGTTATGTCTGTCCTATTGACTTCCCAGCTTATAAGGCTGCTGAGCGTGGCTTTGAGGCTGTATTCGGTAAGCGTCCATTACCAGTACGTATTGGTGGTAGTATTCCAATTATCTCTACCTTTGAGAAGCTGCTCGGTGTGAAGACTGTTCTCATGGGCTTTGGTTTGGAGTCAAATGCTATCCACTCTCCAAACGAAAACATGCCAGTTGACCTTTGGTTGAAGGGTATTGAGACAATCACCCACTTCCACCTTGAGTACGATAAGGAAGCATAAGTTTGAGATTATGACACAATAAGCTGTGTCAAGAAATAGTAACAAAGGAACGTTGTTCTCTGTAGTAGCAGACTTTTTTATCTAAAGGCTTTTATTGCAGGGAATGATGTTCCTTTTAGTTTTTATTAAAACATGGTGTACATACACGTTGGTTGTGTTGGTAGGAATGGACTGGAATAAAACAGAATAGACTGTGTCAAAATAAAGTAGAGAAAGGCAGTCCTCTATAGTAATAGTCTCATTTAAGTGAGTTTAGTGATGATAAAATATTTTTTTAATTCATATTATTATGATTAAACATCTATACATTATAGCATCTTTAATGTTATTTCTCTTTGTGGGATGTACAAAGGAAGAAGACGTAGATGGTGACTACAAGTATGTTAAGACAGATACGGTAAGCGTATTATCACATAAAGAAGACTACTTCTATCCCGGTACATCTATTAGATCGAAAAATAAAGGCTACGTCATAGTTGATAAAGATATGAGAAAATCTGTTGTATTTCATATTGATGGATTTGATAGTATCTATGAAGAAGGACACGAATACCTTATCATAGTAAAAATATACGGTCCACGTTATGAGATGCAAGATTTGTATGAATATAGATACAAGTTTGTTAGTTTAATTAGTAAAAAGTGACGATGTCATATCAACTGTGTCAACGGCTAACACAATAAACTCATATAACCGCTGTTATATCAGCATACTTAGATTTAGCAAATGACACAAGACGAGTACGCCGAGATGTTGTCTCAGGCAAAAGAACAGTTCAAACAAGGTACTCCTTTGTTTGGTAAGGATGGTGCATTCCATCGTGTATTGGAAGATTTCCTCAATTCAGCTCTCGAGTGTGAGATGGACTCTCACCTTTATAACACTAAGACATCCACAAAGATTAATCGCCGTAACGGCAAGATGTCCAAGGAGGTTCAGACAGAGTATGGTCCTGTAGAAATAGATACTCCACGTGACAGAGAAGGGAGTTTTACCCCTGAGATTATCAAAAAACGACAGACGATATTAGCAGAAGGTTTGTCCGATAAGATTATCAGTCTTTATGCTACAGGTCAGAGCATGTCTGACATAAGTAAGTTCCTTGAAGAGAACTATGGTACCAAGATATCCAAAGAGACAATAAGTAACATTACGGACAAGGTCTGGCCTGAGATAAAAGCCTGGCGCACACGCTCTTTGGAAGAAGTCTATCCGATAGTTTGGATGGATGCTATCCATTACAAGGCACATGACGACACGGGTGCTACAACATCTCGTGCAATATATAATGTCATTGGTGTTGACAAGGAAGGACATAAAGATCTTCTGGGTATGTATGTATCTCATAGCGAGGGCGCTAACTTCTGGCTCAGCGTACTTACAGACCTTCAAAACAGAGGTGTCAAAGACATTCTTATAGCTTGTGTAGATGGCCTTACGGGCTTCCCAGATGCCATCCAGAGCGTATTTCCTAAGACGGATGTACAGCTATGTATTGTACATCAAATCCGTAACTCAGTGAAGTATGTCGCCAGCAAGAATCAGAAGGAGTTCCTAAAGGATTTGAAGATGGTTTATGCTGCACAAACTAAGGAGAAAGCAGAGATAGAACTCGATAATTTGGAGAAAAAGTGGGGTAAGCAATATCCTATCGTCATCAAGTCGTGGCGTGACAAGTGGGATAACCTCTCACACTATTTTGACTATACGGAACCTATCAGACGTATCATGTATACTACCAACATTGTAGAAGGTTATCATCGTCAGATACGTAAGGTAACAAAGACAAAGGGAGTTTTCCCAACTGACGAAGCTCTCTTCAAACTCGTATATCTTGCCTATCGTAACATCAAAAAGAAATGGACTCAGCCATTGCGAAACTGGGGCCAGACAGCCCAACAGTTCGCTATAAAGTTTGGCGACCGCTTCCAATTATTATAGGTTCATGAAGTTAGGCATCCGGAAATTAGGCAGTTCAAAAATACTGTCGTATCTTTGCAACACCAAGAGAAGATGCGATGGTTTATACCACCAGCAAATTAAAAATCAGGCTGGGCATCGAGCCCAGCCTGATTTTACCAAGAGAAAGACTGCTCCGGTTTGCCCATCAGCATTCCTCATGCTCCTAAAGAAATGAAGCCAATGACACAGTTCTGATGACGTACCCTAAAAAGTAAATTAAACTTGAACCTCCCGTATTTACTTTCTAATGTTTCTATACAATTGATTTGTACTACCATAGTTTCCAACCTGTTTAAAGACAAAGTCACTTGTGTAAATAGTAACAGCCATGACCTTAGTAGGTCATGGCTGTTACTGTTATTTGGTATAAATCTTAGTTCTTTATCTTAGGATACTTTCTGAACCAACCATCCATACGGAGTCGGATGACACCGAAGAATGCTTCTGAAAAGATACCACCACTCATCTTACTGGTTCCTTCACGGCGATTGACAAAGATGACCGGGACTTCTTTAATCTTAAAACCTATCTTGTAGGCAGTGTACTTCATTTCTATTTGGAAGGCGTAGCCTTTGAAGCGAATCTGATCTAGTGGGATTGTTTCAAGAACACGACGACGATAACAAACGAAGCCCGCAGTAGTATCATGCACGTGGAAACCTGTTACGATACGTACATATTTACTCGCAAAATAGCTCATCAATACACGTCCAATAGGCCAATTAACAACGTTTACGCCACTAACATAACGTGAACCAACTGCAACGTCGTAACCCTCGTCGTGGGTTGCAGCATAGAGACGAGGGAGGTCATTAGGGTCATGACTGAAGTCGGCATCCATCTCAAAGATGTAGTCGTAGTCATGCTCCAATGCCCATTTGAAGCCTGTGATATAGGCTGTACCTAAACCTAGTTTTCCTGAACGCTCAATGATAAAGAGACGATCAGAGAACTCTGTCTTTATCAGATTATGTACGATTTGAGCTGTACCATCAGGGCTGCCATCATCAATGATTAGAATATGAAAAAACTTCTCCAACAGAAATACCGCTCGGATAATCTTCTCAATATTCTCCTTTTCGTTGTATGTCGGTATAATTACAATGCTATCGCTTGTCATAGATTTTTGTTTTTTGCAAAAGTAGTATATTTACCTGAAAGTAACAAAAATATCAGGCGGTTTCAATAATTAAATGTTTCCTTGATAGTAAATTGTTTCTGCCCATTCGGGTATCTCGCTTGTGTATTGCTTTATTACCTCTCCTTCAGACATACGGAAAAGTAATTTAGCATCCTCGTTAGTGATAGAATTGTCGTAAACGTATGCCCTATCTGCAATTTTTGATGCAATAGCACAGTTTATAATTGAGCGATTGTATCGTGATATAATTTTGGTAATGGGAACATCGTGTCCACCCTCCAAAACTCGTTTAGCTATTCTTGAAGCATTAATTGTAGGAGAAGATGTTGAAACAAAGAATAAGCGTATAAAAAAACCTGCGTCTTTTGCTCGTTTTATGTAATCTATCTTAGACTCAACTGATAAAACAGTTTCAAATATAATACTTTGTTTCTTCTCTAAACACTCTTCTCTTAAGCGCTCAGAATAATCAACAGCCTTCATAATAGCCTCATGAGAGTTCCAGTCGCCAAATTTCTCTTGTGCTATAATATCAGGATTAATGTATATAGCATTCTCCATCCATTCATGATGTAGAATTCGAGAGGTAATAGTCGTCTTACCAGACCCATTAGGTCCAGCAATAACTATAAGAACTGGGCGATGATTTTCATTTATCATAGAGAAGTTATTGGGTTGGAAATATTTTTATTATTCCATTCCTTTAATCTTTTGGCAGCTTCTTTACGAAGTTGAGAGAATAGTTGTTGGTGAGCTTTCTCGTTTCTTTCCTTAGCTATTGCAGCAGCCTCACGCATAAGTTGTGAAAGGACCTCGTCAGAAGGCTCTTCAACGCCCGTCAGTTTATATGTATCAATCGTTTGTTTACTCATAATGATTCTTTTATACTGATAGGACAAATGTAGTATAAAAATATGATACTGACAAGTTTTTGTCTGTTTTTATTGGTCTGGATTCTCTACGTAGCCTTGATATTCGGGCGTGAGACCAGCCATAACAGAGTCGTAAGCTTCATTCATGGCTGCCTTTTCAAATTCTGTGCCTTTTCCTTTAGGGAAGATAGGCTTGTGAATGGTCAGACAGAGTGGGTGCCAGTGAGGGAAATGCCAGTCTTTAGTGCGAGGCATCACGTCGAAGGAGCCATTGATGGTAAGTGGACAAACAGGTAACTGAAGCTCGTCTGCAAGCATGAAGGCGCCACGACGGAACTTGCCCATGTGCCCTGTAAAGCTACGTGCACCTTCAGGAAAAACGACAACCGACATTCCGCCACTAAGGGTCTCACGTGCTGTGTCGTAAGTCTTTTTGATTTTGCTTGCGCCACTCTTATCCACAAAGATGTGGTGGGCTTTCTCACAAGCCAGTCCCACCAATGGAATCTTACGAATAGCTTTTTTCATCATCCATTTGAAGTTACGACCGAGGAAGCCGTATATAAGGAAGATGTCAAAAGCCCCTTGGTGGTTGCTGACAAAGACATAACTCTGCTTTGGGTCAATGTTCTCGCGTCCTTCAATCTTTACAGGGAGGAAGAGCATTCGGATAGTGAACCATGACCACCATTTACCAGGATAATAACCCCAGAAATGTCCATTCCCCAATTGACTACCTACAGTTGTTGTTAAAGCAGTAAGTACTGAGGCAATGATAAAGAGAGGTAAGAAGATGAAGAGTGTATAAAGCTTATACAGACCATTGATTATCTGCATTACAAATGAATGTTGTTCTTTCTTCTGAGATGTAGGATTGCTCATAGATGTATTCTTTTTATACTATTTCTTTGTATGTAGTGTTACCACCGTTATTTCATTCGGCATGTTGAGACGGAAGGGTACAAGGCCTCCTAATCCTGCTGTGACATAAAGATAACGTCTGTTTTGTTCATAAAGTCCATAGTCTTCTTTCTGTCTTAAACTTGTTGGACGCCATCCGAAAAGTTGCATCTGTCCGCCATGTGTATGTCCACTGAGTGTCAGTTGTGCCGTAGTCTTTGGGAGTATTGAGCGTTCCCACGCTGAGGGATCATGCTGTAGCATAATCACAAATGCATTAGGCGCAATACCGCTGGTTGCCTTTCTGTAGTCAGAATAGTTTGGGAAAGGTGGTTTACCATCATTCTCTGTCCCACATATATAAATAGACTCCTTTGTAGGTGATGTGATGCGAGTGTTCTGATTACGTAGGAGGGTCCATCCTAAGACTTTCTCTTCAGCTACTATCAAACGAGCTTCTTGTGCAGCTTTCTCCTTCGCATTGCCCTTGATATATTCCGTATAATCATGATTTCCTAAAACGGAGATCGTTCCTTTCATCGGTTGGCGAATGACGTGTGACATTTTCTCTACCTCCTCTGGGCGTATATTCTGTAAATCACCCGTAAAGCAGATGAGGTTAGGTTTCTGCTTTTCAATACTATCCATCTCTGCTTTCAAAATCTTACTGCGCCATCCATTGAAGGTTCCTAGGTGTAAATCAGATACGTGTACAATTCGATAACCATCGAAAGACTTTGGTAAATCCTTGAAATAGAGGTCAATGTGCTTTACTCTTATGTTAGAGACACCAGATGTAAGACCATAAACAAATGTCCCAAAGGCAAAGCAACCCAAGAGAATTCCTATATAATGTCCCCAGTTCCGATTAGTGCAAATGATGTATTTGTGTACTATCGTACCTATGAATGAGGTGAGAGCGAAGATTGCTTTAGGGCCGACGAACATTCCAAGAAGAAATAGATAAGTGTTCAGCCAGGTGAGGTTGTCAGGTGCAAAGTTGCGAATGGATGCCATAGCGCAGGTGTAAACAACCATAACTATGGTAGGAAGCCACCAAAGCAGGCGTTTCCACCATGCTATTTGGTAACGCTTACGGAAATAGTGGATGTCGATGTAGAGGTCGGACAGCACTATTGTTAATATAAGATATATGACGATTCTGGCTATCATTTCTTTAAAAGAGAAGAAGCAAGATACTTCTTTAAAGTCTCAACAGGCTGCTTGCGCCGGTGAGCGTAATCTTCTAGTTGTTCGTTATCAATCTTGCCTAAATCGAAGTAACGGCTTTGTGGATGCGCAAACATAAAGCCTGAGACACTTGCGTGTGGTACCATCATTCCACTTTCTGTAAGTTTAATGCCAATTCCCTTCATATCTAATAAATCATATAAAAGGAAGTTTACACTTGTATCAGGGATAGAAGGATAGCCTACAGCAGGTCGTATGCCTTGGTATTTCTCTGCAAAAATCTCCATTAAGGTGAGGTGCTCATCTGGCGCATACCCCCAAAGTTTTTTACGAACATCTTTGTGGAACTTCTCTGCTGTTGCCTCAGCTAATCGGTCAGCTATGGTTTGGGAGAGCATACGTTGGTAGGGATCTTCCTCATTATTCTCGGTAAAGTTAGCATCAACAGAAGTGGCAAAGAGACCTATTGCATCCTTGATACCCGAAGAAGCAGGGCGTATGAAATCAGCTAGGCAGAGGTTAGGTTTGCCCGGAATAACTTTCTGCTGACGTAACATTGGGACACGCATGCCATTGACGATGATGTCATCGCCTTCACTATTGGCTTCGCATAGGGCAAAGACAGCACGTGTGTGGTATTTCCCTTCCATACCAGCCAACATCTGTTCAGCTTCATTGCGTAACTCTAGTTGTGCATCTTTTGCCTTACCATTCATTGACCACGCATAGAAGAAGAATGCCCAGTTAATGTAAGGAGAGACGTCGCTGATATTGTATGTTACTATTTTACTTTTGTTATCTACTTTGTTTTCGTTCATTATGACTTATTTTTCATTTCTGAAAGTTATCCTTTCACCACGTATTGTGTCGTCAAACTTCCCATTGTTTAGTAGGTGGTGACCATTACAGAAGGTGTGTAATACACGCCATTGATAGGTATGTCCCATCATAGGGCTCCACTTACATTTACTCTGAATACAATCTTCGTTTACAGTCCAAGGTTGTTGAGGTGAGACGATAGTGATATCTGCTTTATATCCTTCACGTAAGAAGCCTCGTTGGTCAATGTGGAAGAGACGAGCGGGTGCGTGTGACATGAGTTCGACCAGCCGTTCTATTGTCAGAATACCTTCATCAACTAACTCGAGCATCGTAACAAGTGAGAACTGAATCATCGGCATACCTGATGCTGCCTTAGCGCATCCACCTTGCTTCTGTGCCAACAGGTGAGGAGCATGGTCGGTACCTATTATTGTGATTCGCCCGTCGGTTAGTGCTTGCCGAATAGCTGTTCTGTCAGCAATCGTTTTGACAGAAGGGTTACACTTTATGAGTGCTTTCTTCGTAAGGTAATCCTCATTTGAGAAGGCAATGTGTGCAATGACAGCTTCTAAGGTAATCCTTCCTTCGTCTTCAGACTGATTAGCTAAAGAGAGTTCCTTGGCAGTAGAGATATGAGCTATATGAAGGTGTGTCTTATATTTTCTGGCTAACTCCACAGCCAATGACGAAGATGCCCAGCAAGCTTCATTACTACGTATCTCCCAATGATGTGTAATATCTGGGTCGTCGCCAAACTGTTCTTTGGCAACTTTCATATTCTCGTTGATAATACCAGAATCCTCACAGTGTGTCATCACTGGTAGATTCAATTCTGCAGCAGTACGGAAAGTCATTTCTAATGCTTCTCGTCGATCAACAAGCATATTCCCTGTTGAGGCTCCCATAAAGAGTTTTATACCAGGAATAGAGTGGGTATCCAACTGCGGGAATAGTTTATAGTTTGTGTTGGTAGCACCGATAAAGAAGCTATAATTCACATGGCTTGAGTGTTTGGCACGTTGCCATTTATCATGTAAAGCCTCTAATGTCGTCGTTTGTGGATTAGTGTTTGGCATTTCAAAGTAAGAGGTGACACCACCATAGGCAGCTGCACGGCTCTCACTATCAATGTCAGCCTTCTCTGTTAGTCCTGGCTCGCGAAAGTGAACATGGTCGTCAATGACACCTGGTAAAACAAAGCACCCCGTGGCATTGACGACTTCGTCAAATATACCACGGGGAGTTTCGTTATTCTTTATAATCTCTTTGATACAATCATCCTCTATAATGAGCGAACCAATAAAGCTTCGCCCTTCGTTGACGATTGTTCCGCCTTGAATGAGTTTCCTCATGTTTTTTTACTGTTAGGGGGTTGTTTATTTTCCATTCTGAGGTGATACATAAGAGCGTATGTGAGTCTCAGAAGAAGATGGGCAATTCTTTAAACAAAGAATACCGAACAAGAAGAAGTGTAAGGTTTTACTTTGGAATGGAGTCGCCTGCCATCTGTGCTGGAGTTGGAGGAGCTACTGCGGCATTTGGAGTTGTTCCTGCAGCATCAGCTAAGCCCGCTGGGTCAACCATTCCATTCATTTCCTTTTGTGCTTGTTGGAAGTTTTTATAGAATTCTTTTATCTGAGTATTTTGCTTAAACGTATCTGTCGCCTTGCTCATAATATACTCTATCCATGATGGTAACTGATTAATAGCATTGGAATACATATAATCATTCATCCAAACAGGATAAGCATTAGGGGTTGTTTCATAACTGATACGAGTAAGGAAACACCATGGACCAAGAATGTTATTGAAATTCTCTGTGATGAACTTTGTAAAGAGTTTATCGCCTTTGTCATATACGCCTAAAGCTTTCTTGATAAGTTGAGCATTAACCGTTTCTTCATCCTGGCCATTCATGATGGCTGCACTCTCCTCATGATCAATCTCTGCATATTGATTGCGAAGCTGAATGAACTTCGTCCAGAAATAATTTAGTTTATCATTCAATGGAGTTCCACTGACACGTTGCTGTGTGTTGTCTAACTTCATTGTGATATCTCCCTTCTCAATGACAACAGGGAACTGAAGGTTTATGTCATCCATGAAAATCTGTGCAATCTTCGTAGAGTCAACTGTTCCATGGAAAGCAAACTGACCATGAACTACATCACATGAATCTAAGTCAATTAGCGAGTCAGATTGGTCTGTTTTCAAATACAACTTCCTTCCGTCCAGACTTGATACGTTGGAGCTTCCTTGTATGTTGAATGAGTTGGCACATGAAGTAAACGCTAACAGCGTTAAGAGTGCATAGAGGATCTTATTCATAGATAACTAAACGGGTTATATTTCTTTTCTGACAAAATTACATTCTATAATTGAAGCCGAGAAACTTTTTCATTCAAATTAAAACTATCTGTAAACTTTTAGCTTTTTTTAGGTTCTTGAACTTCGCTTTCTTTTTTTAGTTCGTAGCTGATACGATGAGTTGTATACATCTCAATGATAGCAGAAATGAGAAGAAGAATAACCCAATTGTGATGAAAGATGTTTACATAACTATCATAACTATCTAACGAGCCTGCAAACAGAGGACGAAGAAAATGATAAGAATCTTCCACCATAAAGAATCCAGCAAGGATGAATCCACAACCTGCTAGAGACATGATTTTGCACAAGCGGCGAATAGTAAGTGAAGTGCCAAAATAACGCTGTCGTGACTGCATGAGTGCAAATGCAATGGAACCAACAAGCATAAGCCAACATGCTATAGGCTGAATCAATAAAAAGGCGTAGAAACCTGCACCTGCAACCATTATGATTCCTCCCAAAAGGTAAATGATAGATTGGAGTTTATTCAGTTGTTTCATTTTTTGCAGTGTTTTCTGTTTGATGCTCATCATCACTCAGCACAAAGATATCTTCATTGTCAGCTTTCATAAAGTAGCGCTCACGAGCCACTCTTGCTACAGCCTTGGGATCTGTCTTTAGTTCCTTAAGCACTTGTGTGTCATGCTTATATTGAGTATCGTAATTTTGGATTTCAGTTTTTAGGTCTTCAATCTGATAAGCATACTCTATACGTTTCATAAAGCTGTTCTCATCCAATACGCCTACAATGAGTACGCCTAAGATAATGACGATATGAAACTTAAATCGACTGAAAAAATTGTAAATATGTCCGGTAATCTTACTCACTTCTTTACATTAATTTTTTGCAAAAGTAAGGAAAAGATTGCACACTGGGGCATGATACATCTATATTTTTAGCAAATTAACAATTTAATTCTTTCTACCTTCCTCCTCTTCTCTTAACTTTTATTACCTTTGCATATACAATTAGATTTTCAAAAATATGGATGAATATATTGTCTCGGCGCGCAAGTACCGTCCGATGTCCTTTGATTCTGTCGTAGGACAACAGGCGTTAACTACCACGCTAAAGAATGCTGTGAAGAGTGGTAAACTAGCTCATGCTTACCTTTTCTGCGGTCCACGAGGTGTGGGTAAGACAACTTGTGCTCGTATCTTTGCCAAGGCTATTAACTGCGAACATCCAACGGCTGATGGTGAGGCTTGTAACGAATGTGAGAGTTGTAAAGCGTTTGGAGAAGGACGAAGTTATAATATCTTCGAGTTAGATGCCGCCAGCAATAACTCTGTTGAGAATATCAAGTCATTGATGGAGCAAACACGAATCCCGCCTCAGGTAGGGCGTTATAAGGTCTTTATCATTGATGAGGTTCACATGCTCTCTACTGCAGCTTTCAATGCTTTCCTTAAGACGTTGGAGGAACCACCTGCACATGTTATCTTCATCCTTGCAACAACTGAGAAACATAAGATTCTTCCAACGATTCTTTCTCGTTGTCAGATCTACGACTTCGAACGTATGACAGTCCCCAACATCATCAACCATCTTAAAAGTGTTGCTGAGAAGGAGAACATACAGTATGACGAAGAGGCGCTAAACGTTATAGCAGAGAAAGCTGATGGTGGAATGCGTGATGCACTCTCAATCTTCGACCAAGCGGCTAGCTTTTCTCAAGGAAATATCACTTATCAGAAGGTGATAGAGGACTTGAATGTACTCGATGCTGAGAATTATTTCAATATCATCGACCTGGCTTTAGAAAATAAAGTTAGTGAGATTATGGTGCTCCTAAATACGATTATCAATAAGGGTTTTGATGGTGGGCACCTTATCAACGGACTGGCCTCTCATGTTCGTAACGTGTTGATGGCAAAGGATGCTCAGACCCTCCCTTTGCTTGAGGTTAGCGAACAATTGCGCAATCGTTATCAGCAGCAGGCACAGAAAAGTCCTGTCAACTTCCTCTATACGGCATTGCAGATTATGAATCGCTGTGATGTGGAATATCGGCAGAGTTCTAACAAGCGTTTGTTAGTTGAGTTGACGCTCATCCAAGTGGCACAGATTACGCAGAAGGATGATGATGTCCCAGCCTCGGGGCGTAGCCCTAAACGATTAAAAACCCTGTTCAAGAATCTTATTCTGAAGGCTCAACAGAAACCGACTCCGCAGGTGGTCGGGAGCCTGAAACGTGATGATAATGACACTGCTCGTGGCTCTAATGATGTTGGGACAGTGTCTGTTGAGGTTGTGTCATCGTCTGTAAAAGCAATTACTGAAACCTCTGTTGAACGTTCTTACGCAAAGATATCGTCATCTCTTCCGAAGTCTGTGAACCTCGGCTCATTGTCAATGTCGTTCGATAATCTGATAAAAACCGATAAGAAACGAAAGCAGGAAGAAGAAGTTGAAATTACCAATAAGGACGAAAAAGAAGGATTTTCACAGCAAGATCTTGTTGTGAGTTGGCGAGCTATGTGCTCACGTATGCCTGAGAAGATGCAAGCGTTGGCACAACGTATGAAGAATATTACGCCTACTATCACAGAATATCCCGCAATCTTGGTACTTGCTGATAATAACATTCAGCTCAAAGAGATGCGAGCGATTAAGTCGCGTATCCGTGCTACCTTGGCAAATGAGCTACACAATGGACAAATAGAGGTAGAGATTCGTCTCGCCAAACATGAAGAGATTAAGCCAATGCTTACGCCACGTGAGTCGTTTGATAAACTAATGCAAACGAATCAACCTGCAAAGAAGCTTGTAGAAACGTTAGGGTTGTGTTTAGATTAAGTTCAAGTAGAATAGAATTTTCTCGTCTTCTAACAGCAAATTACTCATATAGGTAGTTATGGCTGTAAAAACATTTCGCACCCTTTCTAAAGTAGTACATGGTCTTATGACTTCTAAAATATGCTCTTTTAACGTGGTGTTAACGCCCTTTTGGACCCTTGTTAACGTCCTTTTGGGAATGGCTCTGTAATTGCTTTTATGTCAGGGTATTATAAACTTGCTCTCTACACGTGTTTTTGTTTCAATTTGCAGATCTTCTGTTTGTGGAAACGTAAATACTTTTCAGAATTGTATTAATAGGTTTGAGATATTATAAAGAAGCCGTATTATGAATAAGAAATGTGTGTCGAATGATTTGTTGGTGATATTTAAGCTATACTCAAGTACATTATTGAAAAAGTTAAAATAGCGTAATGGTGTTTATGTTCGACATTATTTGAGTATTTTTGTACGTTATTTAGGCAATGAGAAATAAGAGCATTATATTCCTATTATCCTTTGTTGTTGTGTTTGCAATGGCAAGCGTCAATATGCCTGTACCTCAAGGTAAGAAGATTAAGAAGGCAAAGGCAAGCGCAGTTGTAGTTGACACTTTGCTGAAAGGGCAAAGTGCAAAGGATAGTAAGGCGGTTGATAAGAATATCCCAGATACCACGAAGATGGACTCTCTTCAGTTGGCAATCTATCATCATAATAAATCAATTGATGATTCTATCCGTGCTGATAGCCTGATGCGTGCACGCTCAAATGGTATTGATGCACCTGTTAAATACTCTGCAGAAGACTCGCTCGTTTATGATGCAGAATCGGGTACTGCATACTTGTACGGCAACTCGAAGGTCGATTATGAGAATATGAAGCTTTCGAGTGACAAGGTACATATGAATCTTGATAAGAGCACTGTGCGTGCAACGGGTACAGCGGATTCTACAGCAGAAGGTGGTATCAAGGGAAAGCCTGTCTTTACAATGGGTAAAGATGAGTATAAGAGTGATACAATGGCTTTTAACTTTAAGTCAAAGAAGGGTTTGATTAAAGGTATCTATACCGAGCAACAAGAAGGTTTCCTTAGTGGAGAGGTAGGTAAACGTGATTCCACGGGGGCTGTTTATTTGCAGCATGGTCGTTACACGACTTGTGATAAACCTCATCCTGACTTTTATATAGCTCTTTCTCGTGCAAAAGTTCGCCCAGGTAAGGATGTTGTCTTTGGACCAGCTTATCTTGTTGTGGCGGATGTTCCTTTACCATTGGCAATCCCATACGGTTTCTTCCCATTCTCAAAGAAGTATTCAAGTGGTTTCATTATGCCAAGTTATGGTGATGAAAGCGACCGTGGTTTTTACCTTCGTGATGGTGGTTACTACTTTGCAATTAGTGATAAGTGGGACTTAAAACTCTTAGGAGAAATCTATACTAAGGGTTCTTGGGGTGTGTCTGCAGCCAGCAACTACCGCAAGCGTTACAGATATTCAGGTTCATTCCTCTTTAGCTATCAGGATTCAAAGACGGGTGACAAGGGATTACCAGACTTTGCTGAGCAGGAGAGTTTTAAGATTCAATGGAGTCACCGCCAAGACCCAAAAGCTAATCCTTACAGTTCGCTGGCTGCAAGTGTGAACTTTGCGACATCAAGCTATGAGCGTAACAACCTCAATAGTATGTATAATCCGCAGACGCTCACACAGTCAACGAGAACTTCTTCTGTAAGTTGGAGCACAGGCTTCTCAAGTATTGGACTCTCTTTGAGTGCTACTACGAACCTCTCACAGAACATGCGTACCTCTTCTATACAGATAACACTGCCAGATTTGAACATTAGTTTGAGCCGATTCTACCCTTTCAAGCGTAAGCATCTTGTGGGTAAGGAACGTTGGTATGAGAAGATTTCGATGAGTTATACGGGTCAGTTGGCTAATTCTATCTCAACGACAGAAGATAAAATCCTACACTCTAATCTGATCAAAGACTGGAAAAATGCTTTCCAACATACAATCCCAGTACAGGCAAACTTCACCTTGTTTAATTATATCAATGTGACGCCATCTTTCAATTTTACGGACCGTATGTATTCTAAGAAGGTGACACGTGGATGGGATAATACTCTTCAGAAAGAGGTGGTAAGAGATACTACCTATGGTTTCCATAATGTTTACAACTGGAGTATGAGTGTGGGTGCCAGCACGAAATTATATGGTTTCTGGATGCCTAATAGAAAATTATTTGGCGATAAGATACAGGCTATCCGCCATGTCATCACTCCACAGGTTACTTTCTCTTACTCACCAAACTTCGGTGCACGCCGTTATGGCTACTATGATAGCTATCAGTACACAGATGCAAGCGGTAACGTGAAACTTGTTGAATACTCACCTTATCAAGATGAGCTTTATAGTGTGCCGGGTAAGTACAAGACTGAGATGATCAGTTGGGATGTTAGCAATAACATCGAAATGAAGATTAAGAGCGATAAGGATACTACTGGTTATAAGAAGATAAGTATCATTGATGAGTTAGGAGCAAGTATGTCTTACAATGCTGCAGCAGACTATCATCGTTGGAGTGACCTTAGTATGCGTCTGCGTTTGAAGTGGTGGAAGAATTATACCTTCTCAATGAATGCACAGTTTGCTACTTATGCTTACGAACTTGATGCTAATGGTAAGCCTTACGTAGGTAATCATACAGAGTGGGGATATGGTCGTTTACCTCGTTTCCAAGGTATGTCGCAGAACTTCTCATTCACTTTGAATCCAGAGAAGTTGAAGAAGTGGTTCGGACGTAAGGATGATAAAGATGATGATAAGGTGTCAGTAGATAGCGATGGCCCAGATACTAACATCGAATCAAACATGGATGATGACCTTGAAAAGGGAAAATATGCTGCTAAGAAGAAGCGTGGTAATATTGCTGAGACAGATGATGATGGTTACATGAGTTTCAATATGCCATGGTCATTGACAATCGGTTATGGTATTACGATGCGTGAGAATACAGCGGGTAGGTTCAATACTAAGACGATGCGTTACCCTTATAAGTTCACACAGACGTTGAACTTCTCTGGTAATATTCGTATCAGTGATGGCTGGAATATTAACTTCTCAAGTGGTTACGACTTTGAAAACCATGCGATGAGTATGACAACAGCCAGTCTGTCACGTGACCTCCACTGTTTTAATATGAGTGCTTCTGTAGTTTTAGCACCATATACATCTTACAACTTTACCTTCCGTTGTAATGCTGCAACGCTGACAGATGCGTTGAAGTATGATAAGCGAAGTGGTATTACAAATGCTGTACAGTGGTATTAATAAGATAAAATGCACTTCATAAGACGGACGGTTCTGCCGTCCGTTATTGATTTGAATCCTTTTATAAACAATACAAACGTTTAAAAGAAAATGAAGAAACAGACACAGGCTATTCATCAGCCTTATAAGCGTAGAGATGCATATGATGCGTTAAGTATGCCCATCTATAATGCGGTTGCTTTTGAGTTTGATAATGCGAAAGTGATGGCTGATGCCTTTTGTGGACGTATTGATGCGCCTGATTATTCACGTGTGGAGAACCCAACAGTGACTAATCTCGAACAGCGTGTTAAGGCTTTAACTGGTGCTGAGAATGTTATTGCTCTCAACTCGGGTATGGCTGCTATCAGTAATACACTCCTTTCTATTGTTGAACAGGGTAAGAACGTTATCACGTCACGTCATCTCTTTGGTAATACTTATTCTTTGCTCACATCTACACTGAGCAGATTGGGGGTTGAGGCAAGACTTTGTGACCTTACAGATGTTGAGGCTGTAGAACGATTGATAGATGATAACACGTGCTGTTTGTTCCTTGAAATCATGACAAATCCTCAACTTGAGGTGGTTGATGTACGTGCCTTGACTTCAATAGCACACCAACATGGCATCCCTGTCATTGCTGATACTACGCTTATTCCTTTCACACAGTTCTCTGCAAAGGACTTGGGCATTGACTTAGAGGTCGTTTCAAGTACAAAGTATATCAGTGGTGGTGCAACTTCTTTGGGTGGTCTTGTTATTGATTATGGTACGTTCCTTTCTATTGGTAAGCGCCTCTTGAATGAGATGCTCTTTAACCTTGGAGCTTATATGACACCACAGGTTGCCTATATGCAGACCTTGGGCTTAGAGACTTTGGATGTACGATATCGCGCTCAAGCAGGTAATGCTTTGGAGTTGGCACAGAGATTACGTACGCTAAAGCCTATTCATAAGGTAAACTATGTGGGCTTGGAGGATAATCCTTACCATCAGTTGGCTGTTAGTCAGTATGGAGAAACTGCAGGAGCAATGGTTACAATCGACTTGGAGAGTCAAGAGGCTTGTTTCAGAATACTCGATAACTTGAAGCTCATTCATCGTGCAACTAACCTCTTTGATAATCGTACATTGGCTATCCACCCAGCAAGTACTATCTTCGGACTCTTCACTGCGGAGGAGCGTGCAGCAATGGATGTGCAGGACACTACCATACGTCTCAGTATTGGTTTGGAAAGTGTTGATGACCTATTCGATGATATTAAGCAAGCTTTGGAAGTATGATAAAGACTTATAACTTTGACGAGATAATCGATCGTTCGGGGAGTGGTGACTTGAAGCATGAGGCACTTCTTCCACGTTGGGGGCGCAATGACTTGTTACCACTTTGGGTGGCTGATATGGACTTTGCTACTCCTGATTTTGTTGTGGATGCCCTTAAAGACCGTCTTTCACATCCTATCTTTGGTTATACCATTGAACCAACTGAATATCGTCCTGCTATCATCGACTGGATACGTGCTCATCATGATTGGGAGGTAAAGCCAGGATGGTTGAGTTTTATTCCTGGTATTGTTAGGGGTATCGGCTTTGTGGTGAATGTATTTACGGAACTTGACGAAAAGGTGATTATACAACCACCTGTCTATCATCCATTCCGTTTGACGCCAGAGGCTAATCATCGTAAGGTGGTCTTCAATCCGCTTCGTCTCCGTGAGGACGGATATTATGACATGGATTTTGATAATCTTGCAGAGGTTTGCGATGATAAATGCCGTGTACTGGTACTCTCTAATCCTCATAACCCTGCAGGACTGTGTTGGTCGGAAGAGACATTACGTCGCTTGGCAGACTTCTGTTACGAGCATAATATTATTGTCATCAGCGACGAGATACACAGTGATATGGCGCTCTTTGGTAATCGTCATATTCCGTTTGCCAGTGTGTCAGAGCGTGCAGCACAAATCAGTATCACCTTTGCAGCACCAACAAAGACTTTCAATATGGCAGGTATTGTCAGTTCATTTGCTATCGTTCCAAACGAAGAACTGCGCAATCGCTTCTATGGTTGGTTGAAGGCTAACGAATTAGATGAGCCTACGCTCTTTGCACCAATAGCCACGATAGCTGCTTATCGGAAGGGAGAAGAGTGGCGCAAACAGATGTTGGCGTATGTAGAAGAGAATGTTCGCTTTGTTGAAGACTTCTGTCGTGAGCATATTCCTGGTATTCGTCCACTCCGTCCGCAGGCAAGTTTCCTTGTTTGGTTGGATTGTCATGGATTGGGATTGAAGCATAAAGAGCTATTGAATCTCTTTATTGATAAGGCTCATCTTGCATTGAACGATGGTAGAATGTTTGGTCCCGGTGGAGAAGGCTTTATGCGTTTGAATGTTGGTACACCGCGTTCTATACTTCGTCAGGCGTTGGAACAGTTGGCTGAAGCGGTGAATGAATTATAAAAAAGAATTGTTATGGAAGCATTAGAAGCATTGTTAACACGTCGTAGCGTACGTGCTTATGAAGAGCGTATGCCTGAACAGGACTTGATAGATAAGGTTATGGAGGCTGGTCTTTACGCTGCAAGCGGAAAGAATATGCAGACCGCTATCATCGTCGAAGTAACTAATAAGAAAGTACGCGGCCGTTTGTCTGTGATAAATGCTGAGATAATGGGCGTAACGAGCGACCCTTTTTATGGTGCACCTGTCGTTCTTGCAGTATTAGCAGATAAGTGTAGTCCTAATCATGTCTATGATGGTGCGTTGATGATGGGCAACCTTATGAATGCTGCTCATGCTGTTGGTTTAGGAAGCTGCTGGATTAATCGTGCCAAGCAAACTTTTGAGCGTGAAGATGGCAAGCAGATGCTGAAAGAGTGGGGTATAGAAGGCGATTATGAAGGTATCGGCTTCTGTATTCTTGGTTATGCTGCAAAGGAGGGTAAGACTGCACCACGTAAGGCAAATCGTATCTTCTATGTGAAGTAAGGTTCTGACTTATCACTATTGGCTTAACATGCCTGTATAAGTTAATCACCCTTGACTTGCTATATATAATAAGGTGAAGTAGACTTTTCTTTTACATCATTAAACGATGTGTTAACGCTCCGCACATATTGTGTTGACCACTCAAAGCCTTGTTATATAGCGCTAAGGAGTGTGCTATTATTGGTTAGTTTCTGTTAAGAAGGCGATGTTATTTGTGTTTCGTCGAGCAGTATTAATAGAGAGATAATAAAAAGTAGCCTCAATACATAAGAATGCTTTATTTGCACTTCAAATGTATTGAGGCTATTCTTTTTATCTTTCAAAGTTGAAAGAGCTTGTTCCTCGATAGGAATAAAGAGATTGATTACTCTCCCTCCTCTTCCTTCTTTTTGCGAGTTGCTCTACGCTTCTTTGGCTTCTCCTCAGTCTTGTCAACCTTTACACCAGCCAACTCTGGGTCGATAAGAATACGACCACAATATTCACAAACGATAATCTTCTTGTGAATCTTTACATCCAACTGGCGCTGAGGTGGAATCTTATTGAAGCAACCACCGCATGCATCACGCTGTACGTAAACAATACCCAAACCATTACGGGCACCGCGACGGATACGCTTGAAACTACGGAGTAATCCTAGTTCTATCTTAGTCTCCAACTCTGCAGCTTTCTCCTTCAAAAGGCCTTCTTCTTCACGAGTCTCCTGCATAATCTCATCGAGCTCGTTACGCTTCTCTTCTAGTGCATGCTGACGATCTTCAAGCAATGCACGGTTAGCTTGTAAGTCCTTCTGCTTTTCCTCAACCTTAAACTGAGCTTCCTTAATCTTCTTGTTGCAAAGTTCAATCTCAAGTGTCTGGAACTCAATTTCCTTTGTCAATGTATCGTACTCACGGTTGTTTGCAACAGAGTCCAACTGTTTGTTGTAACGCTCTAAACTTGCTTGAGCATCTTGGATGTTACCCTTCTTCTGTGTGATAGCAGCCTGATAGTCTTTAATATCTTGCTCAATCTTTTCGATACGAATGTGCAGACCTTCTAACTCATCTTCCAAGTCACGTACCTCAAGTGGCAACTCACCACGCAAAGCTCGCTTCTCATCGATGCCTGAAAGCGTTGTCTGTAACTGGAAAAGGGTTTTCAACTTTTCCTCTACTGGTAACTCTTTTGGATCTTTTTTTGCCATAGTCCTTATGTTTGTTTAATTCAAAATTCAGATTACTCTTTTTTTAGGAGTTTAGGAGTGAGAGGGGTTAAGATAACACCACAGACCTCATTCGTCCAACTTCTTAACAATTAACTTGTTTACTTGTCTAATACGTCAACCTGTCAACCAACAAACAAGTAACTTGTCAACTCGTCAACTCGTCTAACTAGTTAACTAAAAATACCCGATAGGATTTGTATTTATCTCCGATAAATAGCACTTCACATCAGGGCATTCCTTTTCGATAATGTCACGCAGAACCTCAGTAGTGAATTGCTCGCTTTGATAATGTCCGATGACACAAATCTGTATTTCTTGTTCATGACCAAAAAACTCATGATAGCTCATCTCACCTGTCAAAAAGGCATCTGCACCTGCTGCAATCGCATCCTGCAACAGGAATGCACCTGAGCCACCACAAAGTGCAATGGTACGTATCTCACGACGGAGCAACTCATTTGCTTGAACACACTCTGCGTCAAATTTCTTCTTCAGCAATAGAATCAAATCATCTGCTGCCACAGGTGCTTCTAATTCGCCGATGACACCATCACCACCCGTAACTGTTTCGCCTGTCTGTGGGTTCACAACTTGTTTGTTACGACCAAAGAAACGTAAGTTTTCAAGTCCTAACTTTTCTGCTATCTTGTAGTTGACACCACCAACGGCTGAGTCTAAGTTCGTGTGCATAGCAGCAATGACGATGTCGTGCTTAATAGCCTTTATTACCGTACGCTGCACATAGTTCGCATCTGTCACTTGTGACAGCTTACGAAAGATGAGTGGATGGTGCGCAATAATTAAGTTACAACCTTTTTTGATAGCCTCATCAACCACCTTTTCAGTCACGTCAAGACACAAAAAGGCCCCTGATACTTCCGCCTCTGTCAATCCAACCTGCAGACCAGCATTATCATAGCTTTCCTGTAAGGGCAAAGGCGCGAACCGTTCAAGGGCATCAATTACTTCCTTTATTTTCACGCTACGCATAAGTTTTAGACTGCAAAGATAAGAAAATTATTCGACTTTCACAACCTTTGTAGGCTAATTTATTTTATTACCATTTTAAAGTGGAATCACTCTTGGATGATCAGATAACGAGATACATTCCAGAACTTATCTGTATTTGTAATGGTAAGTGTTGTTGTCCCATCCTCATTCTCTGTGAGGGTATAACTACCTTCTGGGTTCTGAGAAAGAAGTTTTGGACTTGATGAGTTAATGTTCAACGTCTTCAAATCCTTACTATTAGCCTCCGTAAACAGTTCTTTTACTACATTATTGTTGTTAACTTTCTTTGAGAAGAATGATACCTTCAAAAGCCCTTTCTCCTTCAATGTTTCTTTGTTAGCAATAATGTAATAAACTTTGTTTAACTCCTTTTCTTCT
The DNA here is from genome assembly GCF_018127785.1 of Prevotella scopos JCM 17725. Lineage (NCBI taxonomy): Bacteria > Pseudomonadati > Bacteroidota > Bacteroidia > Bacteroidales > Prevotellaceae > Prevotella > Prevotella scopos. Next base: position 1,105,261 of record NZ_CP072390.1, on the reverse strand, counting down.
TTGATTCTTTGGTTTTCCTTTGCTTTCAACAGGGCATATTCCTTTTCCAATGTAGCCATATTGAATCTATACCGCATTGCGTCAACACTGTTAGCTTGGTTCATAACAATGTATTTAAGCTGATCTACTGTGACTTCCTTGCGATTTGCAACCTGTTCCAACTGATTTACACGATATCCTTTCTCTTTCAACTGTGATGAAAGAAACTCAATCATTTTATAAAGGTTGTCTATCGTGGGGTTTGATACTGCTGAAGCATCCACTTTCTTAACCCTTTCGCTAAGCAACTTATCAATCTGATTTTGCTTCTCGGTGAGTAGGTTTCCTAATCCTTTTATCTGCAGAATAATCTTTGATTTCTTGTCTGCATGCTCTGTAATCCTGCAAAGCATTGCTTCACGGGTTGAGATAGAATCAAGGTTGGCTGAAATCTCATCTATTGAGGCGGTCAGCTGACTTATAGCCTCAGCTTCTCTTGAAGGAGGAGTAACATTAATACGTTTTTGGGTAGGACTTGGACGCTTCACTTCCTGGCAAGAAGTAAAGGTTACAACACCTACCATTGCTATCAAAACTGTTAATTTAATCCTTCTCATTTTGTAAAATCACCGAATGATAATGCAAAGGTACGTTTATTATACGAAGATACGAACAGATGATGTATTAAAAATGCTAATAAAAGGAGAAACGATATGTTGTTCCTCCTTTTATTTTGCTGTTTCTTTGATAAAGAAAAGAATATTATCTTACTACTACCTTATATGTCTTACCATTCGTTTCCTTGATAATATGTACTCCATGTTGCATATTTTCAATTCGTTTACCAGAAAGGTCATAAATCTTTTTTGTATCTTCTTTTCCCTGCTTATAAACGTTGATACCTGTAGGGGTGTCTTCCCAAATAAGCGTTGCTGTCGCTCCTTCTCCTCCTGATTGTTTGATATTTTCTACAATACCACTTGCATTCTGGTTATACGTAATAGTGAAATCATCATCACTTGACCAACCAAAATAGTGTTTATCTATCACCGTATAGTGCACAGCAGCTACTGGATGTTGGAAAACTTTTCCAAAGTATCCTGCAAAGAGTTGTCCGTATGGTGAGATACCTTCATAATCGGCAATTGAGGTAATTGGATTAACAAATAGAGATAGATATTTGTTGGTGATGCTTTTGTTGTATTCATAAGCTACCTGTCCTACTTTTTTATTATCCCGAAAATGCTCTACGAGTGTAATATCTCCGTCGGTCCATGTCAATTTATACTCTGTTCCGGTACGTTCATTGTTTGTTATTACAATCTTTGTCAGTTCCCCAGCTGTATTATATGTGTAGTTATATTCTGCCCAATATTCTGGCTCTCCTTCATACGGAATTAAGTTTATCTTTTCTGAAACAACTCTATTATTCTGGAGAACAGTTGTTCGGATATCTTTATTTTTGATATCTTCATTCTCATAGAATGTTTGAACTACTTTGTCATTACTATAAGTATACTTGCTACTACGTTTTAAGTGGTCGTCAGCAATATATTCAACAGACTCTATAATTCTTCCTTTTTCATCATACTTAAATTCAAAGTAAGATTTGCCGTCGGTCATCTTTAATAACTTTCTGTCGTTCTGTGCACTTATGGTCTGACCAAACACAATGAAGGTAATAAGTAATAGGTAGATTCTCTTCATATACAATATATTTAAAATTTATAAATAGTCATTCTTTTATCAACTGCAAAGTTAATAAAAAAAACGTTAATTCAGTTTTTTCTCTATAAAATTTAGGCTTATTAGTCCAATTACTTAATCCAGTAATGAGGGCTAATAAGCCTGAAGGGCTTTATCCTAATGCAAGGATACGTTCTAAGTTTTTTTCTTCACCTACTACCCATAGGATGTCACCTGCCTGTAGGCAGCGGGAAGGAGTGATGAGTGTAAGGTTCTTCTGGCCTTCATCAACACCCACAACCATACAGTTGTATTCGTCGCGGATACCACTATCTTTGAGCGTCTTCCCAATGAAAGGACTTGTCTTAGAGATGGTGAAACTGCGGAGTTTCATCTCATGCTTCTCTATGTTAGTAACCTCTGGCTGTAACTCAGCATTTATTGCCTTAGAAAGTTTTGTTAGCTGCTCATCATTACCAATGGCTTGCAGCTTGTCGCCAGGGAAGAGAATTGTTCCTCCATTCGGAATATTGATATGCTTGGAGCCACGAAGAATACTACTGATATGCACACCAAAGCGATTTCGGAGCTTCAAACTATGCAATGTCTTACCAGCCCAAAGCGAGTCGTCAGGCAGTTCAAGATTGGCAATATGAATATCACGATCAATCAGGTGATTGGCAAATAGTGGCTTCTTCTTTCCTTGTTTTTGTGCCTCGATGTCACGGCTTTGAAGGTTCTGAATAAACAGACGTTCCAGCGTAATACTTCTTTTTTTAAGCCAACGAGAGAGGAGCATCAATATCAACAAGCCCACTGCAACGGCAATCATCAGCGCATTCTTAAAACGTGTGAGATAGTTGCATACGTAGAAGATGAAACTGAGTGCAATAAGGACACGTGCAAGGATAGTTGCAGTGAGGGGTAAACGATTTATACGACGGTCTGTCCATAGTGCTTTGAACGCTTCTGAATGATTCTGTTTCATTACAATAGAACGTAGGAATGGTGCGATGAAGAGGATTGTAAGGAATCCACACACTGCATTTCCAATCCAGTGACTGCCAGTCCATTTAATGGATAAGTTCCTACAAATAGGAAGAGCTGCAGAGAACATGATAGCAATGACGGCTGAAGAGAGGATACCATAAATAAGCGTGTTGAGTATTATCTTCTTCATCAGGACTTTCCAAAGATTATCTTCAGTGGCACTCTCTCCTGTACTATTCGTTTGTATATGAGTAAGACGGCGTACCCATTGCTTTGGCAGATGCTTAACAAGGAAGTTATAACAAGGCTCTGCTGCACGAATCATATACGGAGTAAGGAAGGTGGTGATAACTGATACGGCAACGACAACAGGGTAGAGAAACTCGCTGATGACACCTAACGAACGCCCTAATGTTGCAATAATAAATGCAAACTCGCCTACTTGAGCCATTGAGAAACCACAACGCATAGCATTCTTAAGCGTCTGCCCTCCGAGAAGATAACCTAAGGTTCCGAACAAAGCCTGTCCAACAAGGATTGTAATGACAAGCAGTAAGATAGGAACTGCATAGTTAATCAGAACGTTTGGATTTACCAACATACCTACAGATACGAAGAAGATAGCGCCAAAAAGATTCTTTACTGGGTCAACGAGACGAATGATTTTATCAGCTTCGACAGTTTCAGCCAAGATACTTCCCATAACAAAGGCACCGAAAGCTGCACTAAAACCGACCTGTGTTGATATAACGGCCATTAGACAACAGAAGCCCAAAGCTACAATGAGCAGAGTCTCGTTGTTAAGTAATTTACGAACAGAACGAAGGAAGAGTGGAATGGCAAAGAGACCAACAACGAACCATAGAACAAGGAAGAACCCAATCTTCATGATGCTTCCGAGAAGCTGGACACCATCAGGACTGTTACCACTGGCTACGGTACTGAGCATCACCATCATCACAATGGCAAGGATATCCTCCAAGATAAGTACACTCATCACGGTAGAGGCGAAGCCTTGCTGTGTGAGTCCCATATCTGAGAAGGCTTTGTATATGATGGTTGTCGAACTCATTGCGACCATACCTCCAAGGAAGATACAGTCCATTTCTTTCCATCCAAAGCTATGTCCTACGATGACACCTAATGTCATCATACAGAAGATGATGGTACAAGCAGCAATGATGGGAGAGGCGCCCATCTTGAGAATCTTCTTTATAGAGAAGTCTAATCCCAGTGAGAAGAGCAAGAAGATGACACCAATGTCAGCCCATGTCTGTATGTCTGACTTATCGACAACGCTCATCACATAGGGCATGTGAGGTGACACAAGGAATCCTGCCACGATGTATCCTAATACCAATGGCTGCTTGAGTTTCTTGAATATAAGTGTTACAAATCCTGCTACAACAAGAATGAGCGCAAGGTCTTTGACCAATTCGGGTAGTTCTGACATAAATACTTTATGGAGTTAGAGGAGTTAGTGGGGTAGTTGGAAGTTAAACCAATACCTTTTATGAGTAATTTTGTAGGTGTTGTTTGTGGGAGAGGTGGGCTATAAATGAAAATCTTATAGTTAAAAGAAAAGGAGTTAAACCAACATAAATATATAGTTCATAAAAGTATTGGTTTAACTCCGGTATGATATCTTTAACTAATTGATTTTCTGTGATCAATCATTAAACTCAGCCGTTAGTCGGCAGATGTTAATGATAACCTGCATTGCCTTCTCCATAACCTGAACTGAAACAAATTCATAAGGTCCATGGAAATTTACTCCACCTGCAAAGATGTTAGGGCAAGGAAGACCTTTGAATGAGAGTTGTGCACCATCAGTACCACCGCGAATAGGCTGTACCTTTGGAGCTACATTTGCCTGTTGCATAGCACGGAGAACCAATTCAATGACGTGCATGTTAGGATCAATTTTCTCCTTCATGTTATAATATTGGTCGTTCATCTTCAACTCAATAGTACCTTCACCGTACTTCTCATTCATCAGTTTTACACAATCCTCCATGAAACGTTTGCGGTCTTCGAAGTGCTCATGGTCATGGTCACGAATGATATAGCTGAGCTTTGCTTCTTCGCAACGGCTTTCAATACCGATGAGATGATAGAATCCTTGATAACCTTCAGTCTCTTCAGGTATCTCTGTGGCAGGTATCATGTTATTAAATTCACATGCTAAACGGCTCGCATTGATCATCTTACCTTTGGCATAACCCGTATGAACGCTTACTCCATGGATAAAAACTTTAGCACCAGCAGCGTTGAAATTTTCATATTCAAGCTCGCCGAGGTCGCCACCATCAATGGTATAGCCCCATTCGCAACCGAACTTCTCTACATCGAAATGATGTGCACCCATACCAATCTCTTCGTCTGGGTTGAAGGCAATACGAATGTCACCATGCTCAATCTCGTCATGATCGCGGAGGAAGCACATGGCTTGTACGATCTCTGCAATACCAGCTTTATCATCAGCACCCAAAAGGGTTGTTCCATCTGTTACGATGAGGTCTTCTCCCTTGTGTTCTAAGAGTTCTGGGAACATTCGTGGAGAACTAACCATGTTAGGGTTCAACTGTATGTCACCACCATCGTAATTCTCTACAATACGTGCCTTGATATTTGCTCCACTTGCATCGAGCGCTGTGTCATAGTGAGAAATGAAACCGATCGTTGGAATTTTCTTCTTAGTGTTAGCAGGGAGGGTAGCATATATGTAACCCATCTCGTCCATTTCAACATCTTTCAGTCCTTCACGTTCAAGTTCCTCCTTGAGATATTTCGCAAAGATGAGTTGCTTCGGTGTACTTGGCACTGTCTCTGAGTCTTCAGCTGACTGTGTGTCAAACTTGGTGTAGTTGATAAATCTTTCTACTATTTCCATGATTTTACGGATATTTTATTGTATGTCTTTTTGTGTGTTCAGTGCTACTTGTTGTAGCCTGTCATTTGCAAAGATACTATTTAATTTTGATAATGCCTAATGATGGAGGCCTTGCGGTCCCTTTTTAGGATTTCTTATTATGATGACAAGCAAAGGAGTACTTTCAAATGAATTAGCTATTTCTTACCAAAAAACTTATTAATCACAATGGCAATAGCACCATCTCCAGTTACGTTGCAAGCAGTACCAAAACTATCCATTGCAATGTATAATGCTATCATCAATGCCTGCTCCTCTTGGTTAAATCCTAAGATACTTGATAGGGGTGCCAAGGCTGCCATAATTGCACCACCAGGTACACCAGGAGCTGCTACCATAATAATAGAAAGCATGAGAATAAAGTAAATGAAGAGTCCTGGGTCGTGTGGCAGACCTGTCAGCAGACAGATTGTTAAAGCACAAGCGGTTATCTTCATTGCACTACCACTTAGATGGATTGTGGCGCAAAGTGGTATAACGAAGCCTGCCACTTCAGTACTTACATTGTTTTTCTCTGTTTGCTTCAGTGTTACAGGAATTGTAGCTGCTGACGAACTAGTTCCTAATGCTGTTAGGTAGGCAGGTAGCATGTTCCATAACAGTCTGAAAGGATTACGTTTAGCGATAGCCCCTGCGATACAGAATTCATAGATGAGGATGAATACGTGTAGCACGAGGATAACAATGATAATCTGTGAGAATACTAAAAGTACCTGTCTTGCCTGTCCGTTATGTGTCATGCTGAGGAAGACGCCAAAGATGTAAAATGGTAGGAGTGGGATAATAGCTTTCTCGATAACCTTCTCGATTATGATTTTGAGCTCATTAAAGAGCGTCTCCATTGTACGCAAACCATAGTGTGCAATGCTCAATCCAGCAATGAATGAGAATACTAAACTGCTCATTACGTCAATCATTGCGGGGATATTGATTGTAAAATAAGGTGCCAACTCACTTGCTTTATCTATTTGTGGCATGCTTCCTCCAGTAGAGGCAATCATAGATGGGAAGAGCCATGTTCCAGTTCCGTATGATAAACCACCGGCAATGATAGTATCAACGTAGGCTATGATTACGGTTACGATCAATAACTTACCAGCCCCTTTCCCAATTCCTGCAATAGCAGGGGTTACTAGACCAATGATAATCAGCGGTATCATAAAGCCTAGGAACTGACTGAAGATACTGTTGAAAGTTAGGAACGCTCTTACTGCTGGGTCTGGTAGATAATAGCCAAGGAACAATCCAAGCAGTATTGCGATGATAACGCGTGGTAGTAGTCCAATTTTGTTTTTCTTCTGCATAATTTTAATTTTATGATAGATTAATCATTGTTTAAGTTAACTCGGTTGAAAAAAAAAGGATGAACAGTAAATAACCATACATCCTTTATTACAATCTGTGACCCCTTTCCTTTTTCTAATCCTTCAGAATGTTTTCTGAATTCATTTATCTAAATGTAATTAAGGAATCATCACTTTTTGTGACTCCGTTTGGATTCAACTCCAAGCCCTTCAGAACATTTTTCTGACCTCAATCATCTAAATGTAATTAAGGAATCATCACTTTTTGTGACTCCGTTGGGATTCAAACCCAAGACCTTCAGAACCGGAATCTGACGCTCTATTCAGCTAAGCTACGGAGCCTAATGTGGTGCAAAGATACAGGAAAGTTTGCATAACTCCAAATGAACTGTAAATATTCTTATTAAACTTTCTTATATCGAGGTAATGTTCCTTACACTTGCTAAAATCCTTGTGTTTAAGTGTAATTCTACAAACTTCTCCCTCTTTGCTTCTTGATAGATTGTTGTGCAGATGTTCGGTGTTGCTCTTCTTAACTGTTAGAAGGAAGGAGAAAAAAGGCTCTATAACGAATCGTGTGGGTTGAGTATTGATATTCCGCACGTGTGGTGCGGGTGCTTAGCACATGTGGTGCGGGTGCTTAACACTAATGGTGCGGATGGTATGCACCACATGTGCGGAAAAAGAGCCGTATCAAAACTCCCTGTTGGCGTTTGATATGGCTCTTTTTAGCTTTATATAAGATAGGCTCTTATCTACAACTAGAGGAGTATCATGCAGTTCACTCCTTGTTGAAGAGCGAGGGCAGGTCTTAATCAATAAACCTTTTTGTTATCTTTCCGTATTCGTCAATTCTTCTGTCGCGCAGGAAAGGCCACCAACGACGTACATTCTCGCTGTGGTCGAGATCGATATTGACAATAACCCTTTCTTCCTTATCGTCACTAGCACGATAGAGAATTTCGCCTTGTGGTCCAGCAACGAAACTACTTCCCCAGAATTGTATGCCATTCGTTTGTTCGCTTGGGTCTGGTTCATGACCAACACGATTGACTGCTATTACAGGCAGACCATTGGCAACAGCATGTCCACGCATGACGGTAGTCCACGCTTCACACTGGCGTTGTTTTTCTTCGTCTGTGTCACTGCTTTCATAGCCAATCGCTGTTGGATAGATGAGCATATCAGCGCCTTGTAGAGCCATCAAACGGGCTGCTTCAGGATACCACTGGTCCCAGCATATAAGTACACCAAGGTGTCCCACGCTTGTATCAATTGGGTGGAATCCAAGATCGCCTGGTGTGAAGTAGAATTTCTCGTAGTAAGCTGGATCGTCTGGAATATGCATCTTCCGATATTTACCAGCAATACTTCCATCTTTCTCAATAACAACGGCTGTGTTGTGGTAAAGTCCAGGTGCACGTTTTTCAAAGAGGGATGTCACGATAACAATGCCTAGCTCGTTTGCCAATTCGCCATAGAAACCTGTAGATGGACCTGGTATTGTCTCAGCTAAGTCAAACTTATTTACGTCCTCAGTTTGACAGAAGTAAAGTGAGTTGTGCAGTTCCTGTAGAATGACAAGTTCAGCACCGCGTTGTGCCAAGTCTGTAATACCCTCAGCCAATCGCTCTATGTTGTTTTCTATATCTGCAACATTATGTTGCTGCAGAAAACCAATTTTCAGTTCTCTCATAATAAAAGGTGTTTGCCTTGTTTATGTTTATTATTTCTGTGTCTTGTTATTATAAAGCAACCATCGTCAGATTGAAAAAGATAATTGGTTTATCCGTTCTGAGGTAGCTGCATTGTAAGACAGTGAATTGAACCATGCTGTCTGATAATAGTACGGCTGTCAATACCGATAACCTTGCGGTCAGGGAAAGCCTCTTGGATTGTGTTCAATGCAGCTTTATCCTTTTCTGGCTGGTTGTAGGTTGGTACAAGTACAGCTCCGTTGATAATAAGGAAGTTGGCATGAGTTGCAGGTAAACGCTCACCATCATCATAGATAGCATCGGGCATCGGCAAACGAAGTAGGCGGTAAGGCCTGCCTTCGAGTGTGCGGAGTTGCTTTAATTGTCCTTCTAAAAGTTGGAAGTCTTCGTAATGTTCATCCTTTTCATCGTCACATCCTATATATAATAAGGTGTCGTTGGGAGCGATGCGCACGATGGTGTCAATATGTCCGTCTGTGTCATCACCTGCTAATTGACCATGATCTAGCCACACTATGCGTTCCACATTTGGGAAGAGTAGGCGCATACGTTTGTCTATTTCTTCCTGTGTGAGAGGCTGATTACGGTGTGGTGCCATTAGGCAACTTGTTGTTGTGAAGAGTGTACGCCTGCCGTCACTCTCTATCGAGCCACCCTCCAGTACAAAATCTTTGTGGTTTTCTAATACTCCTTGTAAGAGTCCAGTTTCGTAAAGTTGACGATTGATTCTATTATCCTTTTCTGCTGCAAACTTTTCGCCCCATCCATTGAAACAAAAGTCAAGTAGATGAAGGGGCTGGGAGCCACCCTCTGATGCTTTGTTTGATATAAGAGAAATGGGTGCAACATCACGTGCCCAAGTGTCATTATTGTCACAAGTAAAGAGCGTCACACGTTTTATCTGTTCCTCTGTCAGCCTTTCTTTTAGTAGGGAACTTACCATTTCTGAATCACGTGCTGTAATAAGCAATGCCTCGTATCGGGTAATAGCATCTGCCAACTGGAGATAAACCTCAGTAATCTCCTCAAGATACGGATGCCAATCTGTATCTTCGTGTGGCCATATCAGTATAACTCCGCTTTGTGGCTCCCACTCTGCAGGTAATCGAAAGCTATGATTATAGTTTGTGTTCATAGTGCAAAGGTAAGAAAAGAAAATGTGATACTTGTCTTTCCGTCTTCTTTTTTATTATAATATATTCGTTTAGAGGATGTTGATATAAAGGCACGCATGGGTTGATATATGTCAAATAGCGGGATTGATACGAGTCAATCTTATTGACGCAGGTCAAAATTTAATAGAAAAACAAAGTGAAAGTGTAAGTTTCCTTTGTGAGATTTTGGAAAGTGTACTAACTTTGCAAGCACAAAACAACACAAACGGCACCTCAATAGGATAACAAAGAGGTAGCCACTGAAAGGGCTTCAGTCTCAATAGGGACATAGGTAAAAGATTGTATAACTCAACAGAGGAAAGGAAACGTTATGAAAGAGAAAGTAAAGAATATGAATGTTATGCGTAAGTTGATTAATTATATGACAGATGGCATTAAGGCGTACAATGTCGGTCGTGTAAATTGTTTAGCATAAATCAGAAACAGGCTTCTTCTTGCGAGATTCGCATGTAGTTAAGAAGAATAATTGAGAGAATATAAAAAAGAATCGGGTTAGAGTCAATTGACTTTAATCCGATTATTGTTTATGGAAGTTTCTCGGTTTATTTGACTTTGTTTATGAACTTAGGGAAGAATGTATAAAGTTTTGTGATTGTTTTAACATGTTAAAGAATCCCTGATGTTTTGTGGATAGATGAAATAATATCGGTTTACTCGCTTTTCTTGGTTTATTTGTAGATGTTATATTTGTTTAAAATGTAATGTTTTTGTTTATAATAGAAAGAAAAGTTTTTTTTAGCTTGTATATTTAATCTAAATTACTTAAATTTGTCCATGGTTAAGTAATAGCTGAAAACAATAGTCCGTTTGTGAAAAGGTGTCACTTAAGACTTCCCCACCATAGTAGCAACGTGGCTCAATTAATAAAATAGAAAGAATGCCATGGGGAGTCGGCTCAAAAAAAGTTATGGAAGAGATGAATACTCCTAAGCCAAATAACAATTTGGCTCTTGCGATTTTCACAACTGTATGTTGCTGTTTGCCAGCAGGTATTTATGCAATCATTCGTGCTATGAAGGTGAATGATTATTATATGATGAAACAATACGATGAAGCTGTTTTAGCTGCTAATGACGCTAAAAAGTGGAGTATTATTGGTATTGTTGCAGGTGCAATTGGTTCTATCCTCTACCTTGTTTTCTGCGGTGGTTTGGCAGCATTGAGCACAATGGCTGGATCTCACTAAATCCTTGAAACGTACTATAAAGTGTATAGGTTGGTTCTGTTTGGGAGCCTTCCTATTAATTCTGTATTATTTCTATAACCCTGTTACGACTTTATGGGCGCCTAAATGTCTCCTTAAGGTCGCAACAGGGTTACAATGTCCTGGTTGTGGCATTCAACGTGCGTTGCATGCTTTATTGCAAGGGCGATTTTTAGAAGCAATTCACTATAATTATTTTCTTCTGTTTTCTGGACCATACATCTTATCATTTGGAGTACGTGCCTTACTTCCAAAAGGGAAGGCTAAGGATAGTCTCACAAAGGTAATAGAGGATAAGCGGCTTATATGGTTATACATAATCCTCTTTTTCATTTGGTTTATTGTAAGAAACATCCTAAAGATATAGTGGATATGGGTTTTGAGAACATGAAAAGTTATGTAAATTATTAAATCTAAGATAATTATTATGGAATCAGATAAGGTGAATCATATATTGATGATGCTTTCATCAAAAATCCCTGCAGGAAGTATTCCGAGCATTCGTACAAGATTGGAAAACACTGATATTAGTGAGTCAGAGATATTGGCTCTCCTGTCTCAGATGAAAGATCCTTTGCTATCAATTCTTTTGTCAATATTTATCGGGACACTCGGTGTTGACCGTTTTTATATTGGTGATGTTGGTTTAGGTATTGGTAAGTTGTTGACAGGTGGTGGTTGTGGTATCTGGTGGCTTATAGATATCTTTTTAATAACGGATGCAACTAAGCAGAAGAATTTAGAGCAGTTGTCATACTATCTTCGCTAAAGTTAGGTAGTCCTAATTGGTTTTATTATAAAATATCCTTATATAGTTATCTCTTAATAGAAATGACTATATAAGGATGTTATGCTTTCTAAAGTCTTATAAATTGGGCTTATAATAGGTCTATTGTCTCAATTCTAATATCTTCTGTAGGACGGTCGTTGCGGTCTGTATCGTAGTTTTGTATACGTTCAACGATATCAAGACCTTCCTCCACCTCGCCGAAGACGGTGTATTGATTATCGAGGAAAGGAGTACCACCAACATTAGTATAAACCTCTATTTGTTCTTCTGTAAAGGAAGGCTTACCTTGTTGCTTACAAGTTGTTTTTGTTTGTTCTATCAGTTTGTCTTGTAGTTCTTGCAGTCTTGCACGGTCACGATTACGTCTTAAATTCATTATCTCCTCGTGATGTTCTCGTGTAAGTTGATTGAATACCTGTTGCTCTTGTTGCATGGCCATCTGATGTTCCATTTGCTTCAGTTCTGCAGGCTTAAAGGTCTTTCCCCATACAATATAGAACTGACTACCACTACTTTCTCTATTAGGGTTAACTTCATCACCAGTACGGGCTGCGCTTAAGGCACCACGTTTGTGGAAGTATTGTGGATAAACAAATTCAGCAGGAATGGTATAGTCTGGTCCACCTGTACCTAACATCTTTCCCTTAGGAGCATTCTTACTATCAGGGTCACCACCTTGTATCATGAAATCTTTTATTACTCGGTGAAAAAGGGTGCCATTGAAGTAACCTTCATCTGCCAATTTTAGGAAGTTATCACGATGTTTGGGAGTCTCATCATAAAGGCGAATGATGATATCGCCTTCAGTTGTTTTTATTTTAAGTTTTGTTGCCATGATGTTATTTATAATAATTTCTTTTGTAACTATGAAAAATGATGCTTTAGATGGTTTTTCTTTATTTTATTGATAATCAACAATCTGTATTCAAATTGTCATTAGAAACTAGTTCACTTGTTAACTGCAAACTTGTTTACCTGTCAAAAACTCACAATCCTCTTGCTTTATAGATTCTATCTTTTGCATCGTTTATTTCTTGGAACTTCTTCTCAGCTGCTTTTCTAATGTCATCTCCCAATGAAGAAACACGGTCAGGGTGATGTTTTAAAGCCATCTTGCGGTAAGCCATCTTAATCTCATCGTCAGTAGCAGATGGAGATATACCTAATACCTTATAAGCATCCTCAATGTTACCGCCTGACCTTGCTCCACTCTCCAAGTTGAGCATAGACTCTACGTCTTGAGCTGAAAGCCCAAGATATAGGGCAATCTCCTTTAGTGCAACAACTTCTTCTGGGCTTACTGTGCCATCTGCTTTTGCTATGATGACAAGGTAATTTAGTAGTTGTAGTCGTTGACTATCACTCGTATGAAAACGTATCTCTATGCAGCTCTTACGGATTGTTTCTTTAAATTGATAAGGGCCTTGTTGCTTCTGTAATTCAAATAACTTTAGCAGAATTGATTCTCCTTGACTCACAGCCTGCTCACCGAAGTTATGACGAAGGAATTGGCGAACATACTCCATTTCGGAGTGCATTATCTTACCATCGGCTTTTATTATGTAGGAGGAAAGAACAAGCATCGAGAACAAAAAGGAGTTACGATCTTCTTCAAATGGATGCGTACCTCCAAAATGACTTTGTTCGCCATATCTGCTCTGTCTATCACCACTTCTATTATTGCCTGAAAATGCTTCGTCAAGCATTGTTCCTATACAATAACCAACTAAACCACCCAGCATACTTCCACTAAGTATCCAGCCTAATGCGCCACCAATCCATTTCCCTATTGCCATATCATCTTCTATTTATATGAAATAACATCTGTTTATAGTTTCATACTGACCTATAAACAAAGATAGTGCCAAAGTATGTTAGCTTATTGATTGTAAAGATTAATAGGGAAAACTATATGAGAATTATATAACTGTAATGTTAAATGTTTTGATAGTCTGGAATCGTCTCGAGGAATGCGTATGTTTGATTCTCATAATCCATCTTACAGATATAAGTATCTAAGCCATTTGATACAATCAGATAATCAACGTGGAGTAGGAGGTTATATACTGATATCTGGTCAAACACTTTCTGTGTTAAGGGTATGGATGGAGCCTTGTACTCAATAATCATCCTCGGTCGGAGCTGATTATCGTATAATACACTATCAGCACGAACTTTCTTTTCACCCACCTGTAACGGCACCTCATTAGCGAGGAGGGAAGCTGGGTAATACTTGTGCTCGATAAGGTAGTGTATAAAGTGCTGTCGCACCCATTCTTCTGGAGTGAGTGTTATGTATTTCCTTCGAAGGACATCAAAAATCTGCTTTCGTCCGTTTACCTCTTTTACTCTAATTTGGTAAGGCGGAAGGTTAAGCTGCTTCATATCTATATATCCTATATAATAAGGTGTAAACTGAAAATGAAAGTCAAATGAAAATTTTGTTTTCTATCTCTTTTCTATTAACTTTGCATGAAAGACCGACCAGTAAGATATAACGAGGTGTGTCTCTTTCAGCAGAATTTCTGTTAAGAAGGAATCTATAGTCTCGCTCTTCTTGTCTGTGTATATGGTTTATCTTTAATGCAAAGTTAATAAAAAAGTAAATGCCAGCAAAGCAAGGACCAACATTTCAGAGTATAATGCAGGATCTGAAGAATAAGAAGTTCGCCCCCATCTATCTGCTGATGGGTGAGGAATCGTATTATATCGATCAGATTTCTGATTATATTGCAGAGTATGTTCTTTCATCAGAAGAACGGGATTTTAATCAAACCATCTGCTTCGGATCAGACGTAACTGCTGTTCAGGTAGCCGATATGGCACGCCGTTATCCAATGATGGCGGAACATCAGGTGATAATTGTCAAAGAAGCACAAAATATCCGCTCTTTGGAAGCATTGGATAAGTATCTTAAAAATCCCATAAAATCAACCATCCTTGTATGGTGTCATAAAAACGGGAAAATTGATGCACGTAAGAAGACCATAGGGTTAGCTCAGGCTGTAGGAATCGTTTTTGAAAGTAAGAAGTTACGCGATTATCAACTTCCTGATTTTATCCAAAGTTACTTGAAGGAAAAAAAGGTTAGTATCGATCCCAAGTCATGCCAGATTATAGCTGATCATATTGGGGCAGATCTTAGTCGTCTTACTTCAGAACTTGATAAGGTACTGATATCTCTTCCTGCAGACAACCTTCGGGTGACACCAGAAGTAGTGGAGAAGGAGATAGGGGTAAGTAAAGATTTTAATGCTTTTGAACTTAGAAATGCAATTGTTCAGAAAGATTATTTTAAGGCAAATCAGATTGTAAAATATTTTGACAATAATCCCAAAGCTGGTTCCCTTTTTTCTTTTCTTCCTTTGCTCTTTTCTTATTTTCAAAATTTGATGATTGTTCATTACACTCCTCGAAAAAACACGGAACAAGATATTGCAGCAGCTTTAGATTTACGAAGTGCATGGGGTGCAAAAGATTTTCTGATTGGACAAAAGAATTATTCTGCACGTAAAACGATGGACATTATTTCAAAGATTCGAGAGATTGATGGTAAGAGTAAAGGATTAGATAATCCTAATACTGGTGCAGGAGATTTGATGAAAGAGCTAATTTTCTTCATACTTCACTAAAAATAGAAGGACTTTTTATGCTATTGAGGCATAAAAATCACTTATTTTTACCCGAAATCATGATATTTTAAGCTAAAAGGAGCACTCTGAAAAGGGTGCTTTTTTTATGTTTCCTATTGATTAATAGTGTAGTTAGCTCATTTTATCCTCTTCATTTTTCGCGTATTTTTCGGCTTCTTTATCCTTGTTCGTAAATACATTAAGCACGCAAAAAATGGGACTTTTTCGTAATAATTGATTTATATTTCACATTCTTTTAGTTTTAGTTTTGTGAAATAAAAAACAGCCGTTTTTATACTTTACGTTTGTATATGTTGAATAGTACGGATAGTTTTTATATTGAAAATTGCACATACAAAAATATATTTGCAAATTAAAATCAGAGTATTTGTATTTACAAATCAATATGCATTTTCATACACTAAGAAGTTTTAATATATAATACATTGTTAATCAGATATTTATTATAATTTATTGATACTTTTATCAGCTTAAACTCTTGTTATCTCCCTTTTTATTGCATATTCGGCTATTTTAGGTTTGTATATGCCAATAAAGATTGTTTATAGCCAGTAATTTAGAGTTTTCTGCTTATTTATTCCTTTTATATTATATAGGTTTGTATATATCGTTTTGTAAATGTATATTAGAATTGCACATACTTAGTTATTTATGTTTGTAAAATGTAAATATCAAAAGTTAGATATACAAATGAAATATCATTATCTCATTATTTTGATATTTAAAATATTATGTTTACCTTTGTAAAGTTCTTAGAGAAGTGGCTATTCAGCTAAAAAACTTCTCTATTTGCTAACGAACGATAGAATTTGGATATGAAAGATCGAATCAGACAGCTCATGGAGAGTCAGCACATGACTCAACAAACTTTCGCAGATTTCATAGGAATCTCATCAGCATCTCTTAGTAGTATTTTTACTGGTAGAACAAAACCGACTCTAAATACAGTTGAGGCTATCAAGAGTAAGTTTACAAAGATTAATCTTGATTGGCTTCTGTATGGACAAGGACCTATGTTTAAGGATCAGGTTTCTGAACCTAATTCTTCAACTGGAGAAGCTGGTATGATGTCTCCTGGAGTCTCTGAGGGTGTGCTTGACTTTCCTAATCCTACCCCCTCCTCACTACCAGAGACGGAACAGATTAGCTCTCCATATAGTGATAATATGTACAAAAGTCCGTCTCGCACAGAGGTAAAATATATTGACAAACCACAACGTCGTATCACAGAGATTCGTATCTTCTTTGATGACCAAACATGGGAGACTTTTGTTCCAAAGAAGTAAGTTTTAGGAATGCGAAATTGATATTCAAAGAATAGCACTCGGAGTTTGTAAACGTATTCGTTAACTTCCGAGTGCAAAGTTACATTAGATATCTCTTAAAACAATTTCTAAGTAGCGTACATTATTCTATAAGAATCTATGTAATCTTTCTTACAAGCCTTTGTTTCTATTTTTATGTATTTGCTCTTACTATAAAGAAATAGGTGTTTATAGCATGCAAACGAACTTTAAGCCCACAAAGACCTTTTCTCTTATTTATACTACAGGGTTCTTACGTTTTATCATGTCTATCCAGAGTTTTGAAGTGTTACGATAGACTTAAATTTAAGCGTTTACTTACAAAACTATTTTCGATTTAGTTTGCTGTCATTTTAACATTTAGCACAAACTCCTTATAAACTAATTAGTTATAAACTCTCTTTGGATGACAGTAGTGACAGGAAAGTGTAAATCTAAGGAATCGTATGTTGGAAGTGGATGCCTATTACGCGCAACGAATTATTGACGTGTTCGAGAAAAGACCGAACACGCCATTAAATAAAGAAAGGATAAATGATATATTTAGTTTCGCTGCTGATGCAGCATAATATTTAACGGACTATTGGAGAATATGAAGAAGAGAGTTTACAGAGTACGAATGCAGTACATTTTCGAGGGAGTGTTTGAGGTGGTTGCCAAAAGCAGGGAGGAAGCACGGCAAAAGGTCATTCAGAATTGCGGATTGGTACTGGCTTGGAATATTCGCAGCACCCTGCCCGATGAGGAGGTGAATTGGGCTTTCTCCACCCACCCCGATGTAAGGACGGGACGGATAACCGTTCAAGAAGAACAGACAGAGTAACGCAGTCGGCAGATTTGCCGACCGATCCTTTCTTTCGTGAACCTAAGTGGATAAAGAAAGGAGCAAAGAAACCCCAATGAAAAACACCTCGTTACTTTTGACAGTGAGTTGAGACGGCTCAAAAGAATTCTAAGACAAATCCAAATCATTTTCAACTTATTTTCATATCAATCGACATATTAGTGCAAGGGATAGTTAACTGTAGTTTGTACAAGCAAGATACTTGCAGGTTTTCACCACTGCTTCCGCGAGCCTACAGCACTACTTATGCCTATATGCTTGTTGGAAGCAGGTGTTTTCATGTTGTTATGGTTTTCATAAAATTATTGCTGTCCGGTAAAAGTAAACTGAAAGCTCTGTATCTCTTTATCCATCGGTATTGCAGCAGTTTTACTCATTCTGGAGCTTGGTTTTCAGTTTCAAACTGTAAGCATTATAAAATGCACTTATTTAGACAAGAATAGACCTATAATAACCGATAATTCTAAGGAATAATAAGTTCAAGTCTATTTTAACTAATACAGATAGCCCATAAAGTTTTACCGGACAGCAATATCATAAAATACTTTCTCTTAATAAATATCCATGCATAGAACCTCGTTCAATCATGAAATCAAGAATCGGAATAATTTTATTTTTCAATCTAATTTCTTCTTTTATTTTTTGTCTGTTGATGAAAACGAACTTTCTTAAAAACTTTTCCAAATAATATAAAGTGTTTGATTCTAAGTCGTCATGATGTAACAATTTGTTGTTTGACACAATTGTATAAATCCAATCAATACCTTCGTCTTTAAAGTTTGTCCCGATTGAATTTAAAACTTTGACAACAGAATACAATACAGCAGGAATGTTTCCTATATCTTTTGAAGCATTTGCATAAAGGGATAAATTTCCCTCTTTTAAACTATGCCAATCTTCAATTCCTTCACGCCACCAACGCCATGCGAAAAAATAATTTATTATGATTTCTTTTAAATGATAGCCACATGGATTTACACATAGTTCTTTTATTTTTGGATATAGATTGTCCCAAATATGCCAAAATTGTTCATACTTGTTTAGATAATCCTCTGCACTTACTAATTCTCCAATAAATGAAGCTGTTTCTTCGGTTGAAGAAAATGAGTCAACAAATGGTTTTAGAAACGCATCAATTTCATATTTCTCTCTATGTAAAATGAAATAAGCAAAATTTTTGAAAATATGCAAGCGTAATAAGTAAATGTTAGAATTGTCTCCTGAATCATCTTTGTAACTTCTTCTGTCTTTTAATAACTGTGAAGCTAATAAGGGCAACGATTTTGCATAAATTTCTAAGTGAATTATATCTTTCGTGTCAGATGGTATTAACTGAAGAACTATTTCCAAAGAATGAATATCAAGTGAAGTAATGTTGTTTATGTCTAATGATGAATTTTCAAAAGTGAAATCAGAATTTCTTTTCTCTAATTCTTCGAAAATGGATTTTTTAGAAATTCGTCCCCAACCAATTTCTTTTCTTTTTTCAGCAACAATGGTTTTGTAGATGGGTTTGAGTTTTACATATCCGAACAGAATTGCCTGTGCAACTTTTGAATTTTGCTCCCATAATTTTGAATTATGAATAGATTCAATAACGTAATCACATATTCTTTTGTAAGCACCAAGAGATGTTTCATCGAAAAGAGTTAAAACCATTATAGAAACATAGCTTTCTATTTCATCAGGGTATTCTTTTATTAATGATGGAATTGCATGAATAGAGGCTTCAACGCCATCACTTATTTGATAATCATAATTATCGGTGAAAAGATTCGACAGGGAAGAAAGAATAATTTCTTTACAAAAAAGCTTATCTTCTTTTGATAATTTGTCTTTGTGTTCAAGTAATAATTTAGAACACGAAAACGCAGGTATAGAATAATCAAGCATACCTATTCCGTTTCGTCCTGCTTTCAGTTCTTCAACAAGTTGCTTTGTTTCTGATAAAGCTAAAAGAGGATTGTTGTCATATTCCTCTTGCTTTGCGCTTTTAGTTTGATTTCTCGCACCAATCAAAAAATCAGCCCACATTCTTAGCGAAGAGTATTTAAGAAGTTCTTGATGTTGATTTAACGCTTCTTCGCTTTCCTTTTTATGTTCGTCAGAAAGTTCTTTAGGCGTAAATTCTATTCGTAAATGGTTGTCGTCATGCTGTGATACTTTTGGTATTAAATTACGTCTATCCATTCTAGCCAACAATATTCCAAAGGATTTACTTGTTGAAGTATTTGATTTATATTGGTCAATAATGTCGTATAATTTACCGATGTATTCAGTATTCTGCTCTTCGTTAAATCCTTTGACACCAAAAAGTTGATAATTAAGAAACAATGATTCTAAATTTGAGTTTCTATGTTTATCTTCATAAGTTTTCAATCTTTCATCTGTGTATAAAATGTCTTTTATTTTATCCATTCCATATCCTATACCATACAGTGATTTAGTATGAAATTCGCCTGACCACCTAATCGTGTCTATGTGAAATAATTCAATTGTTTTGAATAAAATCAAAGCAACATCATAGAACTTATCAGGATTCGCAAGCACAACACTACAAACAACAGAAGTAAGTGAAGCTGATTTTGATTGAATGAGAATTTTAAGAAGTATATTCTGAATTATTTCGGACTTTGAGATTAGAGAAAATTCTAAAAGAATTTTTTCTAATGCCATATGCATTGACTCTAATACGTGGGGAACAGAGGGACTTCCTCCTCCACGATACATACTCCAAATTGCGTCACTCAAATACTGTGTTACTTTCGTTTCGCTTACGTGTAATGTGATTTTTTTAACGTCTTGTTGTCCATAGTCGGATTTACTATAAGAATCAACAGCCCTATTTGTAAAATCTATGATAAAATCAAGTGTTTTGCAGAATTCTATTTGCAATAACCATTTTATTGGCGTTTGATTAGCATTTGAGGGGAAATAATTCAATTCGTGTTTGCCCAGTAAGCCATAACGACTTTCCATTGTATCGCTTTCATATCCAAATCCGTCTTGCTTTTTCGGCTGTTTTTGCCAAAATAAATCACATAATTGAATAACAGATAATGGAAGTGTTTTAATTAATTCAATTGCTATGTAGGGCTTCTCTAAAATTTTAGAGCAAAGTCCTTCGTAGGGGGCTCTGTATTCTGTCCATGTATTAGAAACTACTTTGTCAAATATTTCTTTTAGTTCGGTTTTTAGTTCATTGGCTGAATTAAAAACCACTTTCAAAATTTTTTCTTCCGCAACATCGTGTATGAAGAAATTTTCTTCAGTTTCAGTTTTTTGTATTACGCTTAATGCTAATAAACCTGTGTATCTTGTTGTTACTCCTTTTTTATTGAATGCGCACCAATCAGTTAAAACAGGTAAAACAAGTTTTAGGTTGTTGTCGAAAAAGTCAGTTTCATGTTTGTAAATAAGGGCAATTACTTCTTCCCAACCTTTACCTTTAGGTTTTATAATTTCAATATTTTGAATTGCAGAAATATCAGTACAGGCGATTCTTAGCAGGAACAAAATTCGTTTTAGTATTTTAAAATCATCTGCAATGATTTCTTTCTCAAAAAATTTAAAGAATGTTTCTGAATAATCTGAAAGTAAAACGGAAACTAAAATTTCGTCTTTCCAAAATTGAATAACATCAGTGCTTGTAAAAGCACTTTGAATGAAAATTTCTATTTCCTTACTGTTTTCTGATAAATGGTCTGATAGCCATAACCTAAATGCTCTGCGAATGGGTAAAGAATTCCCTAAGTCGTCAAGAAACTCTTTTGTGGTTGATGTGTTTGAAAAACTTCGGGAAACAATTTTATTCAATGTCCATTCTTCATAAATATCGTGAGTAATAAAATATCCGCAATGAGTATCATCATAGCCGAGTATTTCATCTTGCTTTAATTGAAACAATGCTGATTGTGGTAAACTATCAGCATTGATATAGAACCGTCCTGTTTCACACCTTTGTTTGGCAATGCTGATAATACATTTTTCTCGTTCAAGGTGCAGGTTGTCTTTTTGAACGGTATTTTGTATTCGCTTTTTCCAAAGCAAGTCAATAAATTCTTTGTAGTTTCCTTGTTTGTCAATGTTGGAATGTTGTTGAACATATTCTCTTAGGTAAAACAAGTTTCTAAGTCGCTCTACGAATTTTTGATTGTCGGGAAGTGGGAATTTGAATTCGTCTGTTATTGATTTTAATTCCTCAGTACCAATCAGAGAAACATCATTTACGTCAAACGGCAACTGATAATTCTCTTTTATCAAAAAAGTTAAATCGTTAAGATAAGCGTAGCGTGTTGTAAAGATGATATTCCAAGCATTCTCTTTTAACTTTTGAATTAACGTAGTAAGAATATCGTTGCTAGAAATCTCTGCAAGTTTTTCTGCGGAATCAATTACAAATATTTTAAGTGGTTCGTCCTTGTAGGCATTGAGAAACTGTGCAAATGTAAATTTGTGGTCTATGTGAAATATGTCGTTAATGTGATTTACATTAAGTTCATTTGCCTTAAACACACAAATTGGTATTTTCTTAAAGCAAGAGTTATAAAACTCTTTGAAAATTGCGGTTTTACCGCAGCCACCTTCACCCGAAATAATTATGTTTTTTTTCTTTTGAGAAGCATTTGCTATTGATTCAACAACAGAACTTCGGTCAATTTTAATTTGTTTGTCTCCGAATGTTATTTCTGTCTGGATTGCTTGTAAAATATTCTCGTTGTGTTTATAAATCTCATCAAGTAAATTTCCTTCGTTTGGGTCAAGACTGAAAAAAACGTCATGTATGTATTTATTTTCAGGCAAAGATAATTGTAATTCAAAATTACTTGGGACTCGCCATTGAATACTTATTCCTGCTGTCTTAGCGGCTTTCTCAATGTCTAATTGATATTGCGGTTTCTTTTTGCTTTTAGTAGTGCTTTCGGAAAGTTCTTGGTTGATGTAAAGATATAATTCGTCTAGTTGCTTGTTTTGGGATTTAGCTTTTTTAATTGAATCAATAATGTCTTCTTTATTGTCAGCGATTAATGTAGTGTAGTATTTAGATTGAAAACCATAAAATTTTCCGTCTTTTTCGATTGGTTCTGTCTCAATTCCTGTTTGGTTCTTATATCGGAAAAGTCCAACACGATTGTTGAACTCTGCACAAAAAAGCAAATAAGACATTTGTTCAAATGCCCACGTTTCTTGTTTGTCGTATTTTACTCCAAAAATTTTCCAATTCATTTCTTGAATTTATTCTATTTGATGTTAATATTCCCTTAATTCCGCAGCATAAATTCTTGTAAGAACTCCAAGTGCCTGAGAAACAAAGTTCTCAAAATACTTGGATATGTCAGAATTTTCACCTATCTTGGTGCTGTAAACACAACAAGTAAGCAAAAAACTGACATGACAAAGGTAGCAATAAAAAACGAGAATATCACTTCTTTCGGTGGAATTTATCATATTATGGACGTTTTCTCAAAGTTGGGCTTTGAAAAACTTACCGAATCCGTGTTGGGCAGACGCAGGTGCAGAGGCAAGGCATTCTGTCATGGAAGAATCCTGGGCTCCCTCTTCTTCAGTTACCTTTGTTGTGAGGATTGTCTTGAGGAAATCAATGCGCTTACAGGACAGTTCAGACAGAGACCAGGTGCGCTGTTACCTGGTGCCGACACCGTGGGGCGCGGACTGAAGGAACTTGCCGAATAGAATATTGCCTATAAGAGCGAAACCTCTGACAAGTCGTATCGTTTCAACACAGCAGAAAAGTTGAATACCTTACTAAAGTTTCCCACCCCTTAAAACACTGGCTTTTCTCATTCACCTTTGCCTGTCGTCCCCCATATCCATTGACTTTTAACGCGTGACTAACAGAAGTTATGTAGTCTGTCACCTATGTTCTCTATACCTTCCTTCGAGATTTTCAAACTCATACAAAGGTAGTTGATGCAAGGATTAACAGCGTGTCACAGCTTGTAATTTGCCCTATAGCTTGTTTTGTTGTGTTGTTTTTCGAGATGTTTACTCCCTTAGCACGTATCGTGCTAATCATCCACACCACGTGTGTTAGGAACTAACACATTATGTGCTGGGTTATAGCACGGAGACTGAAAAAGCATAAGATTGTTTCTTTCTGATTATATATAAAGGTGTAAATTGTATTATTAATGTGATAGATGTTTATGGGCATTACTCATTTTGAAAGGATTTCTTTCTGTTTTTTTCTTCAATCAGTCTATAATCGGGATATTTTGCCTATATTTGCATAGTTTTTTAAACAAAGCAAAGATGAAGAAATATGTCCTCGACTTGAAGGTATCTTCCGTGGAACGTGTCAATGCAAGGAATGTCCTTATTAAGCTGACAGATGAGAAACCGCTTCCAGAGATGCTGCCTGGTCAGTTTGTAGAGGTGAGAGTGGACGGCTCGCCTTCCACTTTTCTTCGCCGTCCTATTTCCATTAATTTCGTTGATATTGAGCGTAATGAGTTATGGCTTCTGGTTGCAACCATAGGTGAAGGTACGAATACGCTTGCACGTCTCCGTGAAGGCGATACTTTAAATTGTGTGCTTCCTTTGGGTAATACGTTTGCACCTTTGGCAAGTCCGTCAGAACGAGTATTGCTTGTAGGCGGTGGTGTTGGCGTTGCTCCGTTGCTTTATTTCGGTAAGCAGATAAAGGAGGCTGGTGGATTACCTGTCTTTTTGTTGGGGGCTCGTACAGCAGCCGACTTAGCAGAGCTTTCACTTTTCGAGAAGTATGGAAAGGTATGTATTACTACAGAGGACGGTTCTGCAGGTGAGAAGGGTTTTGTCACAAATCACTCTATCCTGTCCACAGAGCGTTTTGATCGTATTTCTACGTGTGGTCCTAAGCCAATGATGAAGGCAGTGGCACGTTATGCTCATAAGGCATCAATTCCTTGCGAGGCATCGTTGGAGAATATGATGGCGTGCGGTGTTGGTGCTTGTCTGTGCTGTGTAGAGAAAACGACGGGGGGAAATCTCTGCGTTTGTACGGAAGGTCCTGTCTTCGACACACGTAGATTGATGTGGGAAGAATAAATCAGAAAAGAGAGATTGAAACTTAGTTTCCTTTTATGATACCTATATTATATTAATAGTATTAAAAAGGAAAAAGCATACAATCACATAGTTTTGTAAAAATAGATGATTAAAATATGGCTGATTTAAGTGTAAAGATAAATAACTTACAGCTCAAGAATCCAGTGATGACAGCCAGTGGTACCTTTGGCTATGGTTTGGAGTTTGCTGATTTCGTACCATTGGAGGAACTTGGAGGTATTATCGTCAAGGGTACGACGTTGGAACCACGTGAAGGAAATGACTATCCACGTATGGTAGAGACACCTCAGGGAATGCTTAATTGTGTGGGTTTGCAAAATAAGGGAGTAGATTACTTCATCAAACATATCTATCCTAAGATAAAAGATATCGACACGAATATGATTGTCAATGTCAGTGGAAATTCGCCCGAAACGTATGCGGAGACTGCAGAGAAACTTGATGCATTGGAGGGTATTCCTTCTATTGAGGTGAACATCTCTTGCCCTAATGTGAAAGAAGGTGGTATGTCGTTCGGTGTCACTTGCTCTGGAGCTGCTTCCGTTGTGAAGGCTGTGCGCCAGCATTATCACAAGACAATGATTGTCAAGCTTTCGCCTAATGTCACTGACATTGCCAGCATAGCACGTGCTTGCGAAGATGAGGGTGCTGATTCAGTATCACTGATTAACACGTTGATGGGAATGGCGATTGATATTGAGCGTCGTTGTCCAAAGTTGAGTATCCGTACGGGTGGCTTGAGTGGTCCAGCTGTAAAGCCTGTAGCTGTCCGAATGGTCAATGATGTGGCAAAGGCTGTTAAGATTCCTATTATCGGTCTTGGCGGTATTTCTACAGCTGAAGATGCGATTGAATTCCTCATGGCAGGCGCAACTGCCATTCAGATAGGTACAGCGAACTTCATTGATCCACAGGTTACGATAAAGGTGCGTGATGGTATAAACAGTTGGCTCGACCATCATGGTTGCAAGTCGGTTACGGAAATCATCAACTGTCTTGCGTAAGCAGCTAAGTAAGGTAGAGTGGGGGTAAGGCTATTCCCTACTAGGTTTACCTTGTTGAAATGTGGCATTATTAATAAAAAATAGGTGCCGACAGCGTTTTCTCATTTTGGGGCAAAACGCTATCGGCACTTCTTTTTTAGTATGGAGCAAAAAGAGGTCTATTCGACATTTCGAGTGATACGATAGTCGTGCAGTGCATAGAGCCGTAGTGTAAAATTTCTCTCATCCCTGAATCCATACGTATTTCGTTTCATTACTTTAGTCTTGTTATTGATGCCTTCGACTTTTCCTGTTGATAGATGGCAGTCATACCAAGCAAGGATGCCTTTTCTGTAGGTTCGCATGGTAATAGCTATTTTCTGCAGTTGGGTAATCTTGTTCTGTTCCGCCTGCCTTATCCTGCCGTCAAGCACTTATCCTGCCAAGGATTCCGCACCCTTACCCATTACCCTTATACAGCACCTTATCTAAATCCACTACAATCGTCTTTATATGTATGCCCTTTACTGACGGCAAACTCATCAATGCCTATATTCTCCACACCATCCAGAGAAGGAGGGCTGTATGGTGCTCAAGGTAAGAGGAGTGTATCTCCTTTACTATGTCCCATGACACACCCAGATGGTTCGACACATCCTGAAGCGTCATACCACGAAGCAAATCCACTACATACTTGGCAAAGCGGTGAGTATAGCTGCGACTGCTGGTGGCAAAGTGTATATTTTCCTGCTGGTCGAAATCATATTCTTTACATTTATAGCGTTGTACCTTCATGCGTCTAGTTACTCGCTTGCCACCTATGGGAAGTTCAACAAAGTCCCGCAGGAGATACCTATTCTTCACAATAGAGTGTGCACCACAAGAAGGGCAACATCTTCTTCGCCCTTTTGCTTGCGCATGTAAAATGATTCTGTTAAGTTTATATTCTGTACAAATGAATTCGTGGGTGTAAATCCCTCAGGCATGATATAGGAAACAGCTGTTCATCTTTGTACATTTGTTTGTGGATATTCAAATATACAATATTTACGGCGGTTTCTTTTTACCCATTATCACTTCAAATTCCTGAAGCTCCATTTGTTTACCTGTCAACCATAAAGCATTAACCAATACAAGGGGTATCTCGGTTATTACTCTCCTCTCCATTCGGAGAGGGAGGAGGCTTCTTCTCTTTTCTGGGGAATGGTAGGGGTCTCTATATTTCATTGTCAGTAATAAGTAATTTTGTCTGTTTTGATTTACATTTTTTTGCACAAACCATATTTATATGCGCATTATCTTGCAGCATGTGTTTTAAAATACATTAAAATAGAGGGCTTTCGCTTGCTGAATTATTTTCCTTTTTATTATCTTTGTAAGATAGAATAAGAATATATAAGTTTACGTTTAAAAGCAATGTTTGAAAATTTAAGTGATCGTCTTGAACGCTCCTTTAAGATTCTCAAAGGAGAGGGAAAGATTACAGAGATAAATGTAGCAGAAACCCTGAAGGACGTGCGCAGAGCGCTTCTTGATGCCGATGTTAACTATAAAGTTGCAAAATCATTTACTGACACTGTAAAGCAGAAGGCATTAGGTATGAACGTGCTTACAGCTGTTAAACCTGGACAACTCATGGTTAAGATTGTGCATGATGAGTTGGCAGAGTTGATGGGTGGTGAGGCTGTTGGTTTGAATCTGTCAGGTAAGCCATCAATCATATTGATGAGTGGTTTGCAAGGTTCTGGTAAGACCACATTCTCTGGTAAATTGGCAAACATGCTCAAGACGAAGGAACATAAGAATCCATTGCTGGTTGCTTGTGACGTATATCGTCCTGCTGCTATTGATCAGTTGAAAGTAGTTGGTGAGCAGGTTGGTGTAGCTGTCTATAGCGAGCCTGATAACAAGAATGTGAATGATATTGCAGATCACGCACTTGCAGAGGCAAAGGCAAAGGGATATGATGTTGTCATCATCGATACCGCTGGTCGTCTGGCCGTTGATGAGGAGATGATGAATGAGATTGAGAGTCTCAAGAATCATGTTCATCCTGATGAAACCCTGTTTGTCGTTGACTCAATGACAGGGCAAGACGCAGTGAATACTGCCAAGGAGTTTAATGATCGATTAGATTTTAATGGCGTCGTTCTTACAAAGCTTGATGGTGATACACGTGGTGGTGCAGCATTGTCAATCCGTACGGTTGTCACAAAGCCTATCAAGTTCATTGGCACAGGAGAGAAGATGGAAGCCATCGATGTGTTCCATCCAGGTCGTATGGCAGATCGTATCTTGGGTATGGGTGACGTAGTCTCACTTGTTGAACGTGCGCAGGAGCAGTTTGATGAGGAAGAGGCAAAGCGTCTGCAAAAGAAGATTCAGAAGAATCAGTTTGATTTCAACGATTTCTATAATCAGATACAGCAAATCAAGAAGATGGGTAACCTAAAAGACCTCGCTTCTATGATTCCTGGTGTAGGCAAAGCTATTCGAGATGTTGATATTGATGATAATGCTTTCAAAGGTATTGAAGCTATTATTCAGAGTATGACACCGAAGGAGCGTACAAATCCTGAGTTGCTCAATAATTCACGTCGTCAACGTATTGCAAAGGGTTCTGGTACCAATATACAAGAGGTCAACCGACTCATAAAACAGTTTGATCAGACGCGTAAGATGATGAAGATGGTAACTGGCTCGAAGATGGCAGGTATGATGAGCAAAATGAAGGGTATGCCAGGAATGCCAGGCATGCCGAAGATGTAAAAGAAACATATTTATCAAATAATATATTACTATGGAATATCAGTTAATAGACGGAAAGGCAACAGCTACAGCTATAAAGCGTGAGATTGCCGAAGAAGTGAAGGCAATCGTTGCCGCAGGTGGTAAACAACCCCATTTGGCTGCCGTTTTGGTGGGGCATGATGGAGGAAGTGAAACCTATGTTAAGAATAAGGTAATTGCCTGCGAACAGTGTGGCTTTAAATCTACACTCATTCGTTTTGAGGCTGATGTTACAGAAGAAGAGCTTTTGGCTTGTGTGGATAAGCTGAATAAGGATGAGGACGTTGATGGCTTCATTGTTCAGCTTCCTTTGCCAAAGCATATTGATGAGCAGAAAATAATAATGGCGGTTGACTATCGCAAGGATGTAGATGGTTTCCATCCTATTAATGTGGGACGTATGGCTATCGGACTACCTTGCTTTATTTCCGCTACTCCATTGGGTATTCTTACCTTATTGCAGCATTATCATATTGAGACTTCAGGTAAAAAGTGTGTTATCTTAGGTCGCAGTAACATCGTAGGTAAGCCTATGGCACAGTTGATGATGCAGAAGCAGTATGGAGATTCAACAGTTACAGTGTGCCACTCTCGTTCAAAAGACTTGAAGAAAGAGTGTCAAGAGGCAGATATCATTATAGCAGCTATTGGCAGACCTGAATTTGTAACAGCTGATATGGTGAAGCCTGGTGCAGTGGTTATTGACGTTGGTACAACACGTGTGAAAGACGAAACTCGTAAGGGTGGATTTAGGTTGTGTGGCGATGTTAAGTTTGATGAGGTTGCTCCTCTTTGCTCATTCATTACGCCTGTTCCGGGTGGTGTTGGTCCTATGACCATCTGTTCACTAATGAAAAATACACTTGCTGCAGGCAAGAAAGAATACTATAAGTAGATGACAGCAGAGGAATATTTCCAACGAGGTAATGAATGCCGACAGAGAGGCGACTGGCAAGAAGCCTTAGCTAACTATATGGAGGCAATCGAGTTGGACCCTGATTCTCCAGCAGTAATCGCAAAAGAAATGGTGGAGAATATTCTTAACTTCTATAACAAGGATGCGTATAATCCTTAAAATACAAAAACTATGAGCAAGATGAAAGGTGCCATTGTAGTAAACACAGATAGATGCAAAGGATGCCAATTGTGTATCGTTGCATGTCCGAAAGATGTTATTGCATTGGCTCAAAAGAAAGTAAATGTCCACGGATATCCGTATATTGAGTCAGCACGCCCAGATGATTGCATTGGTTGTGCTGCTTGTGCTACGGTGTGTCCTGATGGCTGTATCACAGTCTATCGTAAAAAAGTGGAGGTGTAATTATGGCAGAACAAGATGTAAAACTAATGAAGGGTAACGAGGCTATAGCCCATGCAGCAATCCGCTGTGGCGCTGATGGCTACTTTGGTTACCCTATCACTCCTCAGAGTGAGATAATTGAGACACTTGCAGCATTGAAACCTTGGGAAACAACGGGTATGGTTGTTCTTCAGGCTGAGAGCGAGGTGGCTTCAATCAATATGATATATGGTGGTGCTGGTGCTGGTAAGCGTGTGCTGACAAGTTCTTCATCACCTGGTGTAGCTTTGATGCAGGAGGGTATCAGCTATATGGCTGGTGCAGAACTTCCAGGCGTCTTTGTTAACGTTCAGCGTGGCGGTCCAGGTCTTGGAACAATCCAGCCGAGCCAGAGTGACTATTTCCAGGCAACACGTGGAGGTGGTAATGGCGATTACAATGTAATTGTGTTAGCACCAAACTCTGTACAGGAGATGGCTGATTTTGTCGATTTGGCTTTTGAATTAGCATTCAAGTATCGTAACCCTGCGATGATTCTTTCTGATGGTGTGATCGGTCAGATGATGGAAAAAGTAATTCTTCCTCCACAAAAACCACGCCGTACGGAGGAGGAAATCATCAAAGAATGCCCATGGGCTTCAACAGGTCGTACAGCTGATCGTAATCCTAATATCATTACTTCTTTGGAATTGAAGCCAGAGATAATGGAAGAAAGAAACCTCCACTTACAGGAGAAGTATCGTCAGATTCGTGAGAATGAGGTACGCTTTGAGACTCAGCAGTGCGAAGATGCAGACTATGTTATCGTTAGTTTCGGTAGTGCTGCACGTATCGGTGAGAAAGCTGTGGAGTTGGCACGTGAGGAAGGATTAAAGGTTGGTTTATTCCGTCCAATCACTTTGTGGCCTTTCCCAAGCAAACAGCTTGCAGAGCTTTGTAAGGGTAAGAAGGGTGTATTGGTAAGTGAAATCAATGCAGGTCAGATGGTACAGGATGTTCGTTTGGCAATCAACGGAGCTTTACCAGTAGAGCACTTTGGACGCTTAGGTGGTATTGTTCCTGACCCAGAAGAGATTGTCAACGCACTCAAGGAAACGTTAGTTAAGTAAGAAAGGAGGACGTTTATTATGGCAAATGATATAATTTCACCGGAGAACCTGGTGTATAAGAAGCCTACGCTAATGAACGACACGACAATGCACTATTGTCCAGGTTGTTCACATGGTGTGGTTCATAAGTTAGTTGCAGAAGTAATCGAGGATATGGGAATGAATGACAAGGCAATTGGAGTCTGTCCTGTAGGCTGTGCCGTGTTTGCTTATCGCTATCTCGATATTGACTGGCAAGAGGCTCCTCACGGACGTGCTCCAGCTGTTGCAACGGGTGTTAAGCGCCTTTGGGAAGATCGTTTGGTATTCACTTATCAGGGTGATGGTGACCTTGCCTGTATTGGTACAGCAGAGACACTCCATGCTTTGAACCGTGGTGAGAACTTTACAATTATCTTTATTAATAATGCCATTTATGGTATGACAGGTGGTCAGATGTCGCCTACAACGCTTATGGGTCAGAAGACTGCAACTTGTCCGTATGGTCGTGAACCAGAACTGCATGGCTATAATCTGAACATTACGGAGTTGGCAAGTCACTTGAAGGGAACCTGCTATGTAACTCGTCAGAGTGTTGACACCGTAGCTTCAATCAATAAAGCAAAGCGTGCTATTCGCAAAGCTTTTGAAGCAAGTATGCAAGGAAAGGGAAGCTCGTTGGTTGAGATTGTTTCTACCTGTAATAGTGGTTGGAAACTTACTCCTGTAAAGGCTAATGAGTGGATGCGTGAGAATATGTTCCCTGAATATGAAAAGGGAGATTTGAAAGACACCACAGGTCTTTAATTCTTCTCCCATATAAATAAGGTGTAATATGAAAAAAGAGATAATTATTAGTGGCTTCGGTGGTCAGGGCGTACTCTCTATGGGTAAGATTCTGGCTTATTCGGGACTAATGGAAAATAAGGAGATAACATGGATGCCTGCTTATGGACCAGAACAGCGTGGTGGTACTGCCAACGTTACGGTTATTGTAAGTGACGACCGTATTTCTTCTCCTATTCTCAGCAAATATGATGTTGCGATTGTTTTGAACCAGCCTTCATTGGATAAGTTTGAACCAAAGGTAAAGCCGGGTGGTTTGCTTATCTATGATGGATACGGTGTCTTCAACCCTCCAACTCGTAAGGACATCAATGTCTATCGTATCAATGCTATGGACAAGGCTGCTGAGATGAAGAATTCAAAAGTTTTTAATATGATAGTCTTAGGTGGACTGTTAAAGGTTTGTCCTGTTGTCAGCACCGATGGTCTTAAGAAGGCACTCTTTAAGAGTCTGCCAGAACGCCATCATAAACTCATTCCGCTGAATATGGAAGCAGTGGAAGAGGGCATGAAGATTATTACTCAGCAGTAATTATGAGTGATATTACTGTAGAGGTATCTGCAGTAATTTTAAGAATGAACCTGATTTTTTATAACTCTCTAATTTGTTTAAGGGATCTCAGCAGTGATGCTATGGATCCCTTTTTCTTTTATGTCTCTTATACGCTTACTATAAAGAGCTAGACATCCTGCATCTCGAAAAGGATGATAGAAAGCAGCAGAATGAAGACGAATAATTCAATTTTTCTTCTATTCAGTAATTTGTCGTCTTAATTTACGATATTGTTAGATAATAAAGAATATTTATATAATACATGGGCCTATATGACAAAAATGTGCTTAAAATCCTTGTAACTATCTAATAATCATTATCTTTGTTTTATTTATATTTTTATGGCAAAAAATCTGCTTTTATTGTGGCTCAAAATCGACTATAAAACGTGGTCATCTTAATGGTAGTCAACGCTGGTATTGTAAGTGCTGTAAGAGGAGCTTTGTTGGACATAATCGCCTTACCAATACCATTGTCAATAATCGTTATTCCAAGGGTAATCTAACAGTCAAAGATCTATCAGAGGAGTACGGAGTTTCAACCAGGACAATTTATAGAAAACTCACCAAATCTTATAAAGAAGAACTTCCCAACCTTCTTGTTCGCCCTGTAGTGGTTTTAATGGATGCCACCTATTGGGGACGTAATTTTGGTGTCGTTATCATGAAGGATTCATTGTCTGGTGATGTACTTTGGTTTAAGTTTATCAATAGGCATGAACGTCTTGAAGACTATAAGGAGGGCATAAGCTACTTGGAGTCACTTGGGTATACCATTCAAGGGCTTGTATGCGATGGTTTTAAGGGACTTAGGCAAGCTTTTCCCAATTATAAATTCCAATTATGCCAGTTCCATCAAGTAATGACTATAAAGACAAAACTAACTTCAAGACCCAAGCTTGAGGCTTCAAAAGAACTGCTTGAATTATCCAAGATGTTATGTCATACGGACAAGGAGTCCTTTATTGGGGCTTTAAAGGAATGGTACACCAAGTGGGAGGATTTTCTTAAGGAACGGACAACAACAGAAGATGGAAAATCACATTATACTCATAAAGCTCTACGTAGTGCTTTTTTGAGCCTTAAAAGGAATATGTCGTCATTGTGGACATACTATGATTACCCTGAATTGAAGATGCCAAATACAAACAATGCCATTGAATCACTCAATGCAGATTTAAAGACAAAATTGAACCTACACAAGGGGATCAGTATGGAAAGAAGAAAGATCTTCATCCAAGACTTTATAAAGTCCCATTCTCCTAAGAAATAAAAGGGGAATGGGAGATTTTAAGCACATTTTTGTCACATAAGAGAAAACGACGCTAAAATAAGCACACTTTTGTCACATAAGCCAATACATGATATATGGGCTCTTCTTCTTTATTTTTGTATTATAAGATTTAATAAAGAAAAAGAGATTGTTCTTTACTTCCACTTTTGTGGTAGTTTATGCTCATCAAATATAGTCTTGTGCATATTTTGTCTCAAAAAAATTTGGTTGTTTCATTATTTTTTTATTACTTTGCAGCGTGTTTAAGACATTGACATTATACTTTTTACAAATATTAATTAATTCAGAGAAACAATGAAAAAGTTAGTTTTAATGTTAGCTGCAGCTTCAATGGCAGCATCTGTTTCTGCTCAGACTGTAGCAGAAAGCAAGACTTTTGACAACATCTACGTTGGTATTAACGGTGGTGTTGCAACAAAGACAACTGGCCACAAGTGGTTGAGCGACCTCGATCCAAACGCTGGTATCCGTATCGGTCGTTACTTCACTCCAGTATTCGGTCTTGCTATTGAGGGTAACGCATATTTCTCAAACAAGCCTTGGGTTTCTACAGGTACAGTAGTTCGTGCTACTAACGCAAGCTTGCTCGGTACTGTAAACCTCAGCAACTGGTTCGGTGGTTACAAGGGTGAGCCACGTACATTCGAGGTTAGCGCACTCTATGGTCTTGGTTGGATGCACGTATTCACAAGTAATAAGGCGTTCGAGGATGCTACAGCTGAGAATCGTAACCGTATGACTTCTAAGGCTGCTCTTGATTTCGCTTTCAACTTTGGTTCACAGAAGCAGTTCCAGTTCTATGTAGAGCCATCTATCAACTTCGCATTCTTGGGTAATTCTCATGCAAAGAATGCTGTTGTAAGTCCTGCAGGTGTTTCTTACGTAGATAACACTTATGGCTATGGTTATAAGACAGCAGCACAGTCAGGTCAGCCAGCTTACAACATCAACAACTCATTCGTTCAGTTGAATGCTGGTTTCATCTACAAGTTTGCTAACTCTAACGGTACACACAACTTCACAATCGTTACTCCACGTGACCAGGCTGAGATCGATGCTTTGAACGCTCAGATCAACGAGCTCCGCAACCGCAAGCCAGAGGTTATCACTAAGGAGATTGTTAAGGAAGTTCCTTCTGTTAAGGTTAAGGAGTTCACTGTATCTGACCTCGTATTCGTAACGTTCGCTCAGGGTAAGTCTACTCTTACAAACGACGCTAAGGCTGCTCTTAACAACGTTAAGGAGGGTGTTCACGTTCAGGTTGTTGGTACAGCTTCTCCAGAGGGTTCTAAGGAACTTAACGATCGTCTCTCACAGGCTCGTGCTGACGTAGTTGCTAACTACCTCAAGGGTCGTGGTGTTATCGTTGACGAGGCAACTGGTAAGGGTGTACAGGGTGTAACTTCTAATCGTCTTGCAGTTGTTTACGTAAAGTAATCTAACCGAATAGGTTAAGAAGGATTATCCTTCGAACGATAAATATTAGGGGTGCATCTTAAAGATGCATCCCTTTTTCGTTTACTATAGATTATATTTTTCCTGTCACACCTATTATTTGTCTGAGACTATCAACTTGTTATGTTACAATAAGATACATGAAATTTAAAAAACGAAAGCGAACTGAAAGGCTCTATAACGCATCGTGTGGGTTGTATATTGATATTCCACCGGTTTGGTGCGGGTGCTTCGCACATGTGGTGCTGGTGCTTAACACTAATGGTGCGGATGGTATGCACCACATGTGCGAAGGATTAGCACCATTGCTGTATATGTATGGGTAGGGATTTAATGTGAGTTTAGCATATTAAAATAAAGGTCAATTTGGAGTTGTGTTTAGTTGGAGGCTATACTTTTTGACAATATTTTTAGGCTCTATGACGAGTTATCTACATGATTTATTATAGAGCCAACAGAAATAAGACTCTTCTTTTATTCTCTTGTAATAGTATCTCTCTTGTTTGGGACTATTTATCATTCTATATTTTAGTAATACTTTGTAAAATTTGATTTCAGTTTACCTCTTTCTACACCTTTTTACGACTGACTAGTAAACTCTGATAACTTAGTTTTCTTGTTAATGATAGAATAAACTTAGTATTTCTCCGTTTATATAATATATCTAGTGTGTTGATTACTTGAAATAACTGGCTAGTTTAAGAAAGGGTAATATGATAAAGTTATCAAAAATAGGAAGATATGAGTTTTTGGCAGAGCCGTTTCATTGCGACTTTACCAATCACTTATTTATGGGGCATTTAGGTAATCACATGTTGAATGCGGCTGACTTTCATAGTAATGATCGAGGTTATGGAATGCATTATCTTAATACAGTCAATAAAACCTGGGTGTTAAGTCGTTTGGCCATTGAGATGGAGGAAATGCCAAAGGCATATGATAAGTTCTTTATAGAAACTTGGGTTGATAGTGCCTTAAAATCCTTTACGAGTCGTAACTTTAAAGTAATCAGTGAGTCCGGGCAAATATATGGATATGGTAAGAGTGTGTGGGCAATGATAGATCTCGATACTCGTCAGCCTGTTGATATTCTTTCAGTACGAGATGGTTTGATCAAAGAATATATTGAAACAGAAGTTCTTTGTCCAATAGAGAAGTCATCACGTGTAAAGATGTCGGCTGTTCCTACACCTCTCTGTTCAATTGAGACCTATTATACTGATGTCGATATTAATGGTCATATCAACTCTGTCAAGTATATTGAACACGTGTTAGATCTCTGGGATTTATCTTGGTATAAAGAACATTGTATTAAGCGGTTTGAGATAGCCTATGTGGCTGAATCACATCAAGGCGACAAACTTCATTTTTATCGTGAACAACGTGATAGAGATACAGATTTTAATGTCAGAATCACGAAGAGTGATTGTGATGGGAAAGAGAGTGAAGTCTGCCGCTGCCGAGTGCAGTTCGTATAAGATTCCGATGTTGAAAAGGTTGTATCATAAGGTTCTTTAATACTTAAATAATAAGGCGTATTTTATGTGCGCCTTTATTTAATTTATTTTTTACTATTTCGCAAATGTATTATGGTGGCTTAGATTGTTCAAAAGCTTCCTTTTACGATAGAAGTAGAAAACTCCCATCCATTAGGATTTCCTCTTCTAGAACCATGTCACGCATTACTTTCTGTAGAAGATCCCAATTGTCGTTCAGCTGTCTAATATCAGTTATCAGATGCTTTTGACCATCTGATAAGAAAGTCATTAGTTGTTGTCTGATAAGTTCTTTTTCGTCTGAATCATCTTCATTGGTATGTGATAAACAAACATCGCATTGCTCACAGTCTTTTGACTTTGTTTCTCCAAAGTAAGACAATAGTTGTCTGCTACGACATACTCTTTCATTTTGCGCATAGTTGATTACTGAATTTATGCGTTTTATGAATTGTTCTTTTCTATCTTCATATACGTCCTCGCTAAGTACGACGTCATCTCCATCGATACGATCTTGTGTATAGCTTACCAGTGGTATATTCTTGCGAGGAATAAAGTTAATAATATTCTTTTTGCTGAGATTGACAAGTACCATATAAATTTGGTTTCTGTCAAGTCCCGCTTCCTGTGCAATATAGCTTTCATCAATGTACCCGAAGTCAGAGAACAAACCTCCGTAGTTGCGTAATAGGGCAGTGACAACATCATCCTCTTTATCACTGAGTGAGTCAAGTCGGTAAAGTTCATCTCTATTTAGAAGGAACCGAACACGTGCCTTGGTATCTGGATTCTGCTCATAGTCAATATAACCTGCCCTTTGAAGAATTGTCAGGGCAGCATTAACCCGTATTGGGAAGTGTTTGAAACTATTGCAGAACTTGTCTATCGGGAATTCAAAAGTGCAACCATACCCACTTCCTACACCTATCTGATAAAAGTAAGCTAAATGCTCATAAACTTCTTGGATATAATCTTTAGGCGGGAATGTGTCTTCTATTCGTTTTTGTAGTGTTCTGTTGTCATGACCATTATAAAGTAAGACGGCATAAGCCTTTTTACCATCGCGACCAGCACGTCCCGCCTCTTGGAAATAAGCTTCTAATGAACTTGGGCAATCAATGTGAATAACTGCACGTACGTTTGGCTTATCAATACCCATACCAAATGCATTTGTAGCAACCATGACACGTACCTTATCGTTCTGCCAATCATTCTGTCGTTGATCTTTGACACCAGGTTCTAAGCCTGCATGATACCACGTAGCAGAAATACTATTCTCGGCGAGCATTTGTGCTACCTCTTTTGTGCGTTTTCTGCTACGACAATAGACGATTGCGGTCTTGGGAATGGATTGCAGGATATGCACCATTTCTGCATCTTTATCCTCCGTTTGTCGTACAACATAAGCCAGATTCTTACGTTCAAAACTCATGCAGAAGACATTCTTTTCCTTGAAGCCTAACTGTTCTTGGATATCATCTACAACTTCTGGAGTGGCGGTTGCTGTCAATGCAAGAATAGGTGCATCTGGAACTAACTTCCGGATGTCTGCAATCTGAAGGTAAGAAGGACGAAAGTCATAACCCCATTGGCTGATACAATGAGCTTCATCAACTGTGATAAAGCTCACCTTTATGTGTCGTAATTTTGTCTTAAAAAGATCGGAGCAAATACGCTCAGGTGATATATATAGCAGTTTTACTCCTCCAAAGGTACAGTTTTCTAGCGTTGTGATGATGTCGTCATGACGCATGCCAGAGTAGATGGCTGCTGCTGTTATCCCTTGGCGACGTAGATGGTCAACCTGGTCCTTCATCAATGCAATGAGTGGAGTTATGACTAAGCATACTCCTTCTTGGGCTAATGCAGGTACTTGGAATGTGAGTGATTTTCCTCCTCCTGTTGGCATTAGTCCTAAGGTATCCTTACCTGAACCGATACTGTCAATGATGTCTTTCTGAATACCGCGAAAGTCAGGATAGCCCCAATATTGATGAAGAATGTCAAGGTAGGACATTGGACTTTGAATTTTGAACTTTGAAGTTTAAGTTTTGAAGTTTGAATTTTGAACTTTAGGAAGTTGAGAGTCTCCTATTGGTTTACATTCAAGCTCTTAAATCTATTTTATTAACAATCCTCTGTTGGTCTGATATCCTCTATCTGCAGTTGAACGGCTCCACGCTTGAAGACATTGTCCTCAATAGTGTATGCTATGTCAAACGAACGCTTTGACTTAATATAGCGGGCAGAGGCACTCTGACCGAAAGCGATACCATTCATTACGTTGTTTGATTTGGAATCGACCAGTTCCAACTTGATATGTTCTTGTTCACGTCCAACAACCTTACTTGTACCAAAATCATATACATCCAACGTGCAGAAAAGTGGTTTTGGATTCCCTGGGCCAAATGGCGCAAAGCGTTTTAAGTCGCTGTGCAGCTTCTTTGTGATATCCTTGAAATCAATAACAGCATCAATATCCAATATGGCTTCACGTTGTTCGGGCTCAATATGTTCTTCGACATATGCTTGGAAACGTTCGCAGAACTCTTTGACATTTGCCCATTTCATGGTTAATCCTGCAGCATAAGTGTGTCCACCGAAGTTTAATAAAAGGTCACGACAACTCTTAATGGCTGCATATACGTCAAATCCCGCTACACTACGTGCAGAGGCTGTTGCAAGATCCTCGTCACGTGTGATGACCACTGTAGGACGAAAATAGATTTCTGTCAGACGGGAGGCTACAATACCAATTACACCTTTCTTCCAATGCTCGTCATAGAGTACGATGCTCGACTGATGTTTCTGACTTTCCAAGCGAGCTACAATTTGGTTCGCTTCCTCAGTCATCTGGCGATCTACATCTTTTCGTTGTTCATTATATTCGTCAATATGCTTTGCTTGATTGAAGGCCAAGCTATATTCTCTTTCAACGAGTAGATCAACACTCTTCTTACCATTTTCCATACGTCCGCTGGCGTTGATGCGTGGTCCAATTTTGAAGATGATATCACTCATAGATAACTCACGACCATTTAGGCCGCAGATATCAATGATAGCTTTCAGTCCAAGACTAGGGTTTTGATTCAGCTGTTTCAGTCCGTGGAAGGCTAGAATACGATTCTCATCAACTACGGGAACCAAGTCTGCTGCTATGCTGACAGCACAGAAATCGAGTAGGGGAACGAGGCGTGAGAATGGAATGTTATTATTCTTTGCAAATGCCTGCATGAATTTGAAACCTACTCCACAACCGCAAAGACTCTTGAATGGGTAGGTATCGTCTGGTCTTTTAGGGTTAAGGATGGCCACAGCGGGCGGCATCACTTCGTCAGGGACGTGATGATCACAGATGATGAAGTCTATTCCTTGCTCCTTGGCATAAGTAATCTCTTCGATTGCTTTGATACCACAATCGAGGATAATGATAAGTTTTACCCCTGTTTCTTTTGCGAAGTCTATTCCTTTTTTGCTTACTCCGTATCCCTCGTCATAACGATCGGGGATGTAGTAGTCAATGTTAGAATAAAACTGGCGTAAGAATTTATATACTAATGCAACAGCCGTACAGCCATCAACATCGTAATCTCCGTAAACAAGAATACGTTCCTTATGGCCCATTGCGTCATTGAGACGATCAACTGCCGCATCCATATCCTTCATTAAAAAAGGATTGATAAGGTCAGCCAACTGTGGACGGAAGAATCGCTTAGCAGCGCTTTCAGTGGTTATACCACGGCGGATGAGTAAAGATGCGAGAATGGGACTGATACCCAACTTCTCTCCTAAGTCTTTAGCCGCATTGACCTGAGTTTCAGCAGGTGGTGTGTAGTTCCATTTAAATTGCATTTTAAATTGTTTTTATTTCTGTCCGTAAAGGTACAAAAAAAAGGTGAAATGAGGATGTTATGTAGTGTATTATTTGGTTCTGTGTATCTAATGATGGTGCTCTTCTTAGGTCTATGAGGTTAATAGATCCTATTGGTGATAAAAGAACAATCCCGCTCCAAAACATTGGAACGGGATTGTTTATAATTTCATAGTGGGTAGTTGAAAGAGCTATGTCAGAAAATATAATTATTCATTTTCATTTCAACACATCTCATTCTTTAGAGTCCCATCTTCTTACGAATATCCTTAGGAATAGCGTTCTTGTTTACCATATAGTCCATGGTGTTAGCTGCAATAAAGTTCTTGGTCATGTACCAAATACCTTTGTAGTCACCAGTCTCACCCCATGAGTTTTTCACCATGTAGTACTCCTTACCATTCTGATCCTTAGCGATACCGAAGATAAGCATACCATGGTCGTCGGTCAACTCCCAGTTGTCGAAACGGTCTTGACGCTGCTGCTGTGTAGGAACAACTTCAGGTACGTTTACACCAAGTGAGTCAATAATATCCTTCTTCTTTGCTGCAGAAAGACCAAGCCAGTGAGCCATATCGCTACCCTTCATGCTTTCAACTTTCTTACCATCAACCATGTAAGCCAAACCCTTACGTGTGAAGCCAGGCTCACTAACGTCGCCACCCCATGCTACGGTGTAGCCGCTCATTACAGCGTTATCGATGATACGCATCATCTCGTCCATAGGAAGGTTGTAAGACTGTGGATAACGCCAGTTGTCTTGTACTTCAACTGCAAACTTTGAGTAGAATGGATGATGAGTATAAGAAGTAATAGTAACATAATCGCTCCAGTTCAATCCTAGGCTTGCTGCGAAGCTCTTTGGAGTATATTGCTTGCCATCGTAGGTGAAAGTCTCTGGACACTTGCCAAGGTAAGCGTCAAGAATACCTTGCAAACCTTGCTTCCACTGACCAGAGATCTTGTTTGCCTTATTACGTGCAATAGCATTTACGTATGGTTCCAGTAATGAGAAGAACTCGTTGAAGTTATTCAGTGAATCACCATAGAGAGAGCCTGGGAAAGGCATTGCATTCTCTGGACAGATACCATAGGTCTCAAGTGTGTGAAGAACGTCGTATGCTGAACCTCCTTGAGCGAATTGACAATCACCATGGAGACGAACTACTTGCACTGCACGATCCATATATGTTTTGTTTGCAACGAAGCTCTCACAGAGATCGTATGTCTTACCAGTCTTCTTCAAAATCTCTGCCTCGAAGTAGCTAAGGGTAGAGTAGTCCCAGCAAGTACCTGAGCGGTTCTGGTCCTTAACACTTGTAATTGGATTCTGCTTTACTACAGTAAAAACAGGCTTGTTAGAGGTTGTACCTTCTTTTTTGTCAGCGGCATTAGCACCCATCGCAACTAAAGCGAGCAATGCTACTACTAATGTTTTTTTCATAAGTTTTTTAAAAAAGTTGGGTTACCGTTTTGAGTTGATCTCTTGCGGCAACCTTGATGTAAATATTAATGATAAATTTTTATTATTTCCGGTTTGCTGCAATGAAGTCTTCAACATCCTTCGGGTGGTATGGAATAATATCCTTGCCAATAAATCGGCAACCATCCTTGGTGATGAGGAGGTCGTCTTCGAGACGGATTCCTCCGAAGTCCTTATACTCATCCAGCTTGTCGAAGTTGAGGAAGTCTGCACAATGTTTCTTTGCGCGCCATTCATCAATCAATGCAGGAATGAAATAGATTCCAGGTTCATCAGTAACCACAAATCCTTCTTCTAAGCGGCGACCCATGCGCAGGCAGTTAGTTCCAAACTGCTTGAGGTTAGGGCGTGTCTCCTCGTCAAAGCCTACATTAATCTGATCGAAGGATTCCATATCATGGACATCCATTCCCATCATGTGACCAAGGCCGTGAGGCAAGAACATTGCGTGTGCACCAGCTGCTACGGCTGCATCAGTGTCACCCTTTGCCAAGCCAAGCTCTTTCATGCGGTCGAAGAGAATACGGCATACTGCGAAGTGTACATCCATATATTTAACACCTGGTTTAGAAAGACTTAACGCTGCATCGTGGCACTCTTCTACAACCTTGTATATCTCCAACTGCTTTTGGGTGAATTTGCCATTAACAGGGAATGTACGAGTATTGTCAGAACAATAGTGATTGATAGTTTCTGCTCCACAATCGCAAAGAGCAAGGCGTCCAGATTCCAGTAATGCCATAGAAGGATTACCATGCATAATCTCACCATGCTGTGAGAAGATTGTTGGGAAGGCAACCATAGAGCCATAAGAGCAAGCAATACCACTCACTTGACCACCTACAAACTTCTCTGTTACACCAGGTTTGCCTAAAATCATAGCTGTGGTGTGCATCTTATAACCAATAACAGCTGCACGCTCCAGTTCTTCTATTTCTTCTTGTGTCTTAATAGAACGCATCTTAACAACTGCATGGATAAGGTCCATACTTGCAGATTCTTTCTGCTGGTTAGGATGAATACCGAAGAGGTCGAAGATTTGAATCATGATATCTGCACGATAAGGAGGCAAAAAATGAATCTTGCGATGTTCACGTAGTGCATTGTTGCAGATCGTCTTTAGTCCCTTCATGTTGATAGTATTAGCCACGCCAACAGCATCAGCCATATCTCTTACAGAGTCAACACTACCATACCATACGATATCGTCAATATCTATATCGTCACCAATCAGCGTTTCAGTGTCATTATCGATGTCGATAACACCGACTAACCCGTCACGTTTCTGACCGAAATAATAGAGGAATGATGAATCCTGACGGAAAGGATAGTATCCATTCGCAGGAAAGTTTGCAGGCGACTCATTGTTGCCGAAAAGGATGATGATTCCCTTTCCAACAAGCTTCTTTAGCTCTGCACGGCGCTTTACATAGGTTTCTTTATTAAACATAATTCAATTATTAGTTGGTTTGATTGCAAAGATAGTTATTTTTGTTTGAAAGTTATTAACTTTGCAGGTGTTTTTTCAAGAGAAATTATGCTGATAGATAGGAAAACGGGATTAGTTTTAGAAGGTGGAGGAATGCGTGGTGTTTTTACCTCTGGCGTGTTGGATGCTTTTATGAAGTACAAGCTTTATTTTCATTACATTGTTGCTGTTTCCGCAGGAGCATGCAATGGCTTGTCGTATGCCAGTCGTCAACCGCGTCGTGCGCGTATCTCAAATATTGATATGCTTGTAAAATATGATTATATTGGCTTGCGGCATCTTGTTACTCAAGGATGTATCTTCGATCCGGAACTGCTCTATCGGCGTTTCCCTTATGAGCTTATCCCTTACGACTATGAAGAGTATTTTCGTAATTGTAAGAATGGAGATATCTTCGAAATGGTGGTAACAAATTGTCAAACGGGTTTTGCTGAATATCTTTCTGAATCATCGGGTGATAAGCATCGTCTTAATGAATTGGCACGCTCTTCTTCAAGTCTTCCATACGTTAGTAAGATTGTGACCGTAGATGGTAAGGAACTTTTGGATGGAGGTATCGTTGAC
Source organism: Prevotella scopos JCM 17725 (assembly GCF_018127785.1). Lineage (NCBI taxonomy): Bacteria > Pseudomonadati > Bacteroidota > Bacteroidia > Bacteroidales > Prevotellaceae > Prevotella > Prevotella scopos. Next base: position 1,061,400 of record NZ_CP072390.1, on the reverse strand, counting down.
TCTATTCCAGTGTTACGTTCTATTGAAACTGGACATGAAACGAACGTAGTTATCAGTACACGTAACAAAGGATGGCGTGACACAGGGCGCGACTATAAACAACCAAAATTTATCTATCGTAATTATCCTCGTTTACGCGTTGCACTAAGCCGTAGGGTAGAGGTCTATAATCGTCAGCTTGACTTGATAGATGAATTGGAAGAACAGGGTAAGATTCTTGTTATTCGCCCAGAAAACCCTATTGTTGTAGGTCGAATGGAGAAAGATGTTGAGAAGCTAGAGAACCTTTATGAGGAAGGCTTCCGCTTAGGCGAGCGATTTGTTCAGGATAATCTCCCGGAACTTCTTTGACCTCTCCGTTGTAAGTTTCATATTTGTTAGGGATTAAGTGTGTTTGAATGGATAAATGGCTCTATAATGAATCATGTGGGTTGTGTGTTGATATTCCATCGGTTTGGTGCGGGCGCTCAGCACGTGTGGTGCGGATGCTTAACACTAATGGTGCGGATGGTATGCACCACATGTGCGAAGGGTTAACACCATTGCTGTATATGGAAGGGTAGGGATTTAATGTAAGTTAAACATATTAAAATGAAGGTCAATCTAGAGTTGTGTCTAGTTGGAGGCTATACCTTTCAACAATATTTTAGGCTCTATGACGAATTACCCACACGATTCGTTATAGAGCTGGATAAATCTCTTTGCTGTTAGGACAAATCGTCTCTCTTATTGATAAAAACCAGCAAAGAATGTTTTTACAAGCTAGCTTTGATGTATTTTTCTTAGTTCTTATTTTCCCTTTCTAAATACTTTTCTTATCTTTGCACATATATTAAAATGAAAAAGAAAATGAAGAAGATAAATTTTCTCCTCGTAGTGTTGGCTGTAGTGCTGGCTTTTAGTTCGTGTAATAAGACTGAGACTTATGCTGATCAGTTGGAACGGGAGACAGAGGCTATTAACAAATTTATAATCAAGAAAGGTATTAACGTCATTAGCGAAGAGCAATTTACAAAGCAGGGAAACTCAACAGATACAACAAAGAATCAGTATGTCCTTTTCCCAAATACTGGTGTTTATATGCAGATTGTAGAGAAAGGCACTGGCGATGTTATCAAGAAAGGAGAGACTGCTACTGTTCTCTGTCGTTTCACCGAACGTAACCTTCTCAGAGATACATTACAATTATCTAATGAGGTCCTCGTCTTTAGTGCTGAGGTTGATAAGATGTCAGTCACTAACACAAGTGGAACTTATACCGCTTCGTTTGACCCTAATTCTAGCGTGATGTACAAGGTTTATCAGAATACTTCTGTTCCTGCAGGTTGGTTGGTACCTATGCCATATATCGGACTAGGTAGATTGGTTAACGCAACATCAAAGTTGTCACACGTTCGACTTATCGTTCCTTCACAACAAGGACAGGTTAATGCTTCACAGTCTGTTTATCCTTGCTACTATGATCTTACCTTTGAAAGGGGACTCTGATAAAAGGTAAAAAAGTAAAAAGATTAAAAACATACGGGAAAAACAGAGAACGTAAAAGATAAAAATAACAATCAAGGCGATAGCCTTCAAACATATTTCTAAGTATGACGCTTATTAAATCTATTTCCGGCATCCGTGGAACTATCGGAGGTCGTGCGGGAGATACACTGAACCCGCTGGACATCGTTAAATTCGTTTCTGCATACGCTACTTTCATTGCACGTAAACACCCTGGAAAGAAGCTAAAGATTGTTGTTGGTCGTGATGCACGTATCTCTGGTCCAATGGTCAAGAATGTTGTATGTGGTACGTTGATGGGTATTGGCGCAGATGTTGTAAACATCGGCTTGGCTACAACCCCTACAACAGAATTGGCTGTGCGTATGTGTGGTGCAGATGGTGGTATCATTATCACCGCTTCTCATAATCCACGCCATTGGAACGCCTTAAAACTTCTGAATGAGGAGGGTGAATTCCTTACTGCAGCTGATGGTGCTGAGGTTTTGGATATTGCAGAGCGTGAGGATTTTGATTATGCTGATGTAGATGGCTTAGGTAGTTATACTGATGATGACTCATTTGATGAACGCCACATAAACGAGGTCTTGAATCTTGATTTGGTAGATGTTGAAGCAATTAAGAAACGTAAGTTCCGTGTCGTTGTTGATGCTATCAATTCTGTTGGTGGTGTCATCCTCCCTAAGTTGCTCGATCGTCTTGGTGTTGAATATAAGTTCCTCAATGGTGATGCTACAGGTGATTTCTCTCACAACCCAGAACCACTTGCAGTAAACCTTACTGGTATTATGGATGAGGTAGCAAAGGGTGGTTATGATTTGGGTATCGTTGTTGACCCAGATGTTGATCGTTTGGCCTTTATTCAGGAGGATGGTAAGATGTATGGTGAGGAGTACACACTCGTCACTGTGGCTGATTATATTCTTGAACATATAAAGGGTAACACTGTAAGTAACCTATCTTCAACTCGTGCCTTGCGTGATGTAACTGAGAAGCACGGAGGTAAGTATTATGCTTCTGCTGTAGGTGAGGTGAATGTTACCACAAAGATGAAAGAAGTTGGTGCCGTTATCGGTGGTGAAGGTAATGGTGGTGTAATCTATCCAGATAGCCATTATGGCCGTGATGCCCTCGTTGGTATTGCACTCTTTCTTAGTTCTTTGGCACAGAAGGGACTGAAGGTAAGTGAACTTCGCAAGACTTTCCCAGAGTATTTCATTGCAAAGAATCGTATCGACCTTACTCCTGATACAGACGTTGATGCAATCCTTGTGCGTGTGAAAGAACTTTACGGACAGGAGAAGGATGTACAGGTAACTGACATCGATGGTGTTAAGCTCGATTTCCCTGATGCTTGGGTTCATCTTCGTAAGTCAAACACAGAGCCTATCATTCGCGTTTATAGCGAGGCTAACACCATGGAGGCTGCTGACGCATTGGGCAAGAAATTGATGCAGGTGGTTTACGATATGCAGTAAACTTAACCTTACTATAAAATAGAAGGAGGGTGCTTTGGAATTGTTCCGAAGCATCCTCTTTTTTGTTGGATAGCCTTATCGTTCCTACTTTTAGGTCAGCTTTAGTGTCCGAATCAGATGAGTTATGAGGTGCAATGAAGTCTGGTTTATAATTCGATGTATGCTCTTTCAATCTTGTGTTTAACTGCATCACAAGTTGTGCTTAGTACCAACACACCTTGTGCTGGCATATAGCACAAAAGGGAGAAAGCCTAGAAATTCCATGCGAAGATGTGGTATTAGATGTTTGAATATAATAAACTATAAGATTTAGTGTGAGTTTCTCTTTGTAGAAACGTTGTATTGATGAGTGGGAGATAGAACCTGCTGTGTAAGTGGAATTTTACTATTAAAGATCAGTTAATCAATTCTTTACGCTTTTTATACTACTCATCTTCAGCCCGTTGACGACCTCAATTGGGAAAATAAGTATTACTTTCTAATGTTATTTATCGTCTTTTTACTTGTTTTTTTCCTATTTAATTTCTTACTTTGTAACGATAGTTATACTCTTATATATGCGTAAACAATAGTAGGCAAGATGAATAAAACGAAGATTATTTGTACAATCTTAGGTATGATGACACTTCCTGTTGCAGCACAGACAGATTCCGTTTCAAAGAATGTTCAGCTGAAGGAGGTGGTTGTTGCAGGTGATATGGTAAAACGAGAGGTAGATTATATCAATTGTATTCCTACCCCAAAACAGCGGAAGCATGCCCATTCTGGTTTTGAACTTGTAAAGAATATGATGTTAGCAGGTGTCAATGTAGATGCAGAGAATGGTGTTATAACAACGCCAGTAGGATCGGCAACGTTATATATCAACGGAAGTAAGGCTTCTGTGAGAGAGATAGCTACATTGCGTCCAAAGGATATTCTTCGTGTTGAATACTATGATATGCCTACAGGAAAGTATGCAAATGATAAGGCTGTAATGAACTATATTGTCAAGAATTACACCTCGGGAGGTTATACACAGGTGGAGGCTCTGCAGGGAGTGGGTTATTTGAAAGGTGATTACAATCTTACCTCAAAGTATAGTCTCGGGCATTATAATGTTAATCTATGGGCAGGTAGCTGTGTACAGAACCCTAAGGTTTATGGTGAAACGACGACAGATTATCTGCTGGATAACCCTATTCATAAACAAGAGGCAGCGTATGATACTGATATGAAGAGTATCGGTCGTTACGTTAATGCCAGTCTTAGTCGGAGGACGGAGCGTACAACGTGGATGATTAGAAGCGGTGTTGAAGTTAGTACAAGGCGTGATGATGTCTTGAATGGTAGTTTGGTATATACGGGCTATACCGTTCCTTTGTTGTTTACGAATAATGTTCTTGAGCATGATAAGACTATAAAACCCACCTTTTCCCTATACTTTAACCACAATTTCAAGGGGGAAAAGAGTCTTGAATGTTCATTGGATGGTTATTATGCACGTAATACTTATAAGCGTAATAGCCTTGAAGACAGAGCTTTCTTAAGTGATGTGAAAGAAGATTATACGTATCTTAACTTTAACTCAAGCTATGTGATGCCTCTTCCCAAGGGACATAATCTAACGTTTAGTCTGATAGAATTCTTGAAGATAAGTCAAGATGAGTATAGAGGTAGTTCTCCAAGTCTGCAGCATCTGCGTTCTTCTGAATCCTTGTTTTTTGTTGATTATGCGAAGCGGTGGGGGAGAAAGGTAATGTTGGTGGCTCGTCCTGGTGTGTCTTACCTTGCTTACAAGTTGCGTGGAGAGCAGGAGGTGACACATCTGGCACCACGTTTTTACTCAATGTTCTCGTGGAGTCCAAATCAGCATCAGGCTTTACAACTGTTCTTTGCCTTAGGAAATACGTTCCCAACATTGAACACCGTAAACGCAGCAGAACAGCAGATAGATCGTGTCTTGGTACGTCGTGGCAATCCAACGATGGATAATTCTACGCTACTTGGTCCTGCTTTGACTTATTCACTCAACTTTAAGAAGTGGTCGGCTCTGTTGTCTGCCAACTATGAATATATGAGTAATGCTATTGCCAATGTTTTTCTAAAAGATAATAACAGACTGATAAATACCTATTCGAGCGATACACGCTATCATCAATATCAGCTGTTACTTTCTGCTACATGGAAACCTGTGAGTGATTTCAATGTGAAATGGGAGGGCGGATATGATTATTACCGTGTAAGCGGAGCTGCCGACGAACGTTTAGGATGCTGTTATGCACGTATGGAAGCCAGTTATTACTTGGGCGATTTCTCGCTTTCAGCTTCTGCACAGACGGCTCGCAAGGATTTGATGGGTTGTCAGGAACGTGTACACCTTCCATTCCTCTATGATTTGTCAGCAGAGTGGAGTCATGGAAATCTGTCAGTAGTCGTTACTGCACGAAATCTCTTTATACAAGGAAATGAGCGTACACGAAGTTTATTAGCCTCTAACTACCAGTGTTATGGACGTGATGTTAGCGAGCGGGATAATTCTTTTGCTTCTGTAAAAGTAGCCTATTCTCTTGACTATGGTAAGAAGGTTAACCATTCTCCTAAGTATGAGTCGAAGGCTGCAGAGAGTTCTATCTTGAGGTGAAAAGTGGGTCTTACGTAGCTTGAATGTCTGTCGCTCCACTGTTCAGAGAAACTAATAAGACTATGAAAAATCATTACATAGAGTCGAGCAAAACATCTTTAATGACGGAGTATAATCTCCCTTAAAAGTAAGTTTGTAACATACAACAAATCAGTAGATTACAAACAGTGTTGAAGAAGACGCCCTTCTTGCTCCAAGAAGAGCGTCTTCTTAACCCTTGAAGGGCATGTTCTTGAACGTAGAAGGGCCTCTTTTAGGCTCATCCTCGGCCCTTTCTCAAATTGAGAGGAGAGGGATGATTAAAATATCCTTACAATCTTCAGCGTCATTCGGAAGAGTTGTTGACGTTATTCCCGTTTAATCCACTTCAAAATTGTTGGGTCTTTCAACTTGTTGTCTTCTGCAAGTAGTACCATTTTGGAAACAATCTCTACCGTCTTTGGGTCTTCATCCATAAAGGGGAGATAGAGTTTCCCACGGTGCTGACCATGTACGGGGATGATAGGAATCTCTACACCACCAACCTGTCGCACATTGCCTGAACCGAGGTGGATAGTATAGTCAGCAAGTGTGCCTTTGACGTGGATGAAGTTGTCAGAAACCGTTACATTGTTGAATTTCATCAGCTCGGCAGTACACTTGACAATGGCTGCACGGAGTTCTTTCGTTGAGTTTCCTGTCTCTGGGTCGACGCCACCAATGAAGGCTATGCTGACTGTCATATCCACATCACGCATCACCTCGCTATAGAGAATAGGGTCGATATCAGCAATCTTCTGTTGCTTGTCAGAACGTGTAGATGAGAAGCTTACATACTCAATGGCTGGAGCCTCCACATCGGCAGGTGTGAACCAGTTGGCTTTTGCATAGAGTTCAACAGAGATTCCTTGGCGATAGAATACCTTGCGCAGACCTCCTTCATAGTCTGCACTCCATCCACGGCTACGCAATGCAGCTGCTGCCTGCTTCACCTGAATCTGATATCCACTGTAACGAAGTGACTCGTTTTGTTCTGCTTCATCAGGTGTTGGGATGTAAATCTCACGGAATACCTGTTTGAAAGGTTGTACAATCTTCTTGCTGAAGACGAGGTGTTGCCACGCTGACCACGTGCCGTCGGCATAGAGTTGCTGGGCGTGGGTAATGGTAATGGGCTCGTTTGCTTTTATCTTCTGGGTACCATTGAGCGTTTCCAGTCCCTCGTCGGTATAGAAACCTGTGGTTGTTCCTTGTCGAAGGAGTAGCAAGCGGAACATCGGACTGACGATAGGATTCTCAGCAATCACCTTTACATCCTGTGGACGTAATGGTGTCTGGCGTATCATCATATCCTCCATAATCGTGCGGGCACGCTTTCTCTGCTTTGTCCACTCCTTGCCCATAGCGGCAATATTGAGGTAGTCGGGGTGCTTCTTAATCTTTGCAGGTACCGTTTTCAACACCTTCTCACCTTGTTGAATGATGAGTTTGTTGGTGCCATCCTCTGCTAACTGTAGTTTCAGTGTGTATCCCTCCACATCTATTCCTTGTAGGAAAGCAGCGTTGTCTGTCACCTGCTGGCTCTCCATACGCCACGTCAGCTGTATCGGGTCAGCATAGCCTGCACCACGTGAGAGGTTCAGTAGGGCAATCTCACATACCCTCTTCTCTGATGCCTGACGCTGTGCGCCATACTGCTTAGACTCTTTCAGGAAGGCTTGTATAAGCTGATAGCGTCGTTGCAAAGCCTTGTCGCTCTTGTCAGGGAGTAGTCCCAATGAACAAACAGCATCCTTGTTGCGCTTGGAGTGTATCTGTTCTGTGATGGTTTCTTCGTCTATCTTGCCGAGTGCTGTGTCTGCAAAGCGACGTGCCCGACTGTGATAATTGCTGTTTCCGATGTATCGTGCAGCCTTGTAGAACAGGTAGAAACGCTTTTCTCCAACCACGGTATAAGCTTCGTGGAAGAGTTTTTCGTCAAAGGCTCCATCGGCAAGATCAGCTGGGTCGAGGTCGGTGAAGAGTGCCGTTGCAGCCCTCTTCTCGTCTTCACCCATCTCCTTAGTATGTGCAATGAAGTAGTAATAGGCAAGATCGAAGCCTTCCCAGTTGAGATACGCTTTGATAAGTGGAACCCACTGCGGTGCAAAATACGCCAACTCTAAGAGTCTGTCGTCTTTGATTGTCTTAAGTATTTCTGGCTCGTCTGTTTCGAGTGGGAAGGTACGCTCAATGATATCGGTTAGCACTGCACGCTTTTCAGTGCCGTAGCTACTTGCTATCAGGTGATCTTTGCCCAATGCTTTCATTGCCGTAACCATATATTCAGCACCCTGAAGTACCATTGCGTTACTTATACGGATGATGATATTAGAGGCTGTTGTCGGTGCATTGAGGCGAGTCATCTCAACTTTGAAGAGGTGTTGAGCTATCTTATTGATGATTCTCTCCAGATTCTTGTAAGTCTCTTTGCCGTAACGTGTGTCAACATTCTTCTCATCTTCATATAGTAAAGTAAGTCGGTGACCTCGTGTATTATAGATATAATCTCCTGCATTACGTAGTTCTTCTCCTTCGTCATTCAGCAGTAACTCCATAAAGGCATCGTCAGACAGCTTACCTTGAAGGTTGTAACGCGACAATATGAGTGCATCGATTGTATAGTATGAATAGTATAGGTTCTTATCCAGTCGGGCTATTGGCGCATACTTCCCATACATTGCCATTGACATATCTGCAAAGAGTTTGAACTCTTCTTCATTTCTCCAACAGTTTCTTGCGTATCTCATTGCAGTCTGGAAGAGTTCGCTATTGAATACGTGTTCATCATCATCTGAACCGTAACTGGAAATCCTTGTGTATCTGTTGGTTGGACAATGGAAGAATATCAACGCCAGAATGGAGTAGGCTTGAGAGAAAAGTAGGGAAGGAGTCTTCTTTTCTAAATCGTTGAGCAATGCTTGTACGATGAGTCGGAAGTGGCTGCCATACTTCCACGTTTCAATGCTTTTCTTGTTCTTGAATGGATAATTGTCAGCATCAAGTTCTACGAATTCGGTACTATAGCTGTCTTCAAGTACTAATAGCATTAAGTAGATACCCAACAAATCTTCATCCTTGAGAGTATGATCTGCCAGAAAACTTTTCCAGAGTTCAGGATAAGGGAGTGTATCAAGGGTATGCTCGTCAGACGTAAAGGAAAGATAATTGTCACCAATTGTTTGGGTTCCTCCCCAATAGTTCTTATACTCCTTGTCTGCATTGTCCTCTATAATCTTTTCCAGTTCGGTGTATAGCTTGCGCAGTTCGTCAATGGTGTAGGTAAAGACAGAGCCTGCATCTGCACGGTTCTTACCGGTAATCTTATTAAATAGCTTGCCAAGGAATGACTGCGAATCATTCTTTGTCAAGAAAGGATCGGATAGCTTAATAGTCGGAATGTCTCCCACCTTGTACAGACCGTAACCACCTTCTACTCCGGGATAGGTTGTAGGAGCAATTGTATTTGCCTCTTCACTTGTAGAAGCAAAGTCCTTTGTAAGCTGTTTGCTGCCTTCCCTAAGCTCAGTCAAAGCGGCTGGGATATAGTCTCCTTTAGTAGTCTGCAAGCGTTCGTAAGATGCTTTCAGCAGCGAGTAAGGTAAGGTGAGAAGGAGGTGCACAGCCTTATTACGTGTGTCAGAAACCTTGGATTTCAGTTTCTTCTCTATCTCCTTGATATCAGCTGTGGTAAAATCTTCCTTGGAGAAGAAGGTCAAGAGGTATTCAAAGCCCTCCTTCTCGTAGCTAAAGATATTCTTTGCAAGGTACTGGCGGCGTGCTTCAGGACTGCCTAAAGGGTAATAGTCCTGCATAAAAGCTCGTAGTGGTTCTTTACGATTATCGTCTTGACCATATCTATAATATCTGGTAAAGGATACGCTCCAGTTAGGCATTTTTTCAAGAAGGATGTGGTCAATGCACTCTTGGGTCTTTAGTTGGGAGGCAAACACCCACAGAGCATTGATGAAGGTCTCGTGCGAAAGACGGATTCTGAACCATTCAAAGCCTTGGAAGGTGAAGTCTGTATTATTCTTAACTTCCTTCTCCCATCTCACAATCTCATCAAAAAGCTGTTGAAAAAGTTCACGTTTCTTTCCAGAAACACGGCTTACCTTTCCATATTCATACATCTCCTCCCTGGCTGTACAACTTAATTGTTGTATGAAGAAAGCCTTTGTGAAAGGATCATCCAGATGCTTTGCAAAGAACTCGAAGTGGTCAGTAACTTTGAAATGACTTGAACGGTCAAGATAGTAGATGGCTGCAATACGGTTCTGAAGTGGTGCTTCATTGTTGATTAACTGTATGGCATCATGTTGTGCAACATTGAAGTCTTCAGCGCCAGCGGTGTATAAGGCGATATAAACGAGTAGTGCATTCTGTCCCATATAGGCTTTTGCTCGTTCCTCAGGGTGGTCCATGAACAGGCAAATACCCTCAAAGATGGTTTTGATATCCTTGTCGGTAACAGTCTCGTAGCCTATTCCTGCCCACGTCTGTACAGACCGTCTAACGGAGCTATAACGTAGGAGTCCTTCTTCAGCAATGACTTTTAGCATCCGTTTATAGAATGTCAGACTATATTCATTACCACATTCTACGATACTTTGGCGTAGACCTTCTTGTAGTTTTGCAGCCCTCAACACGTTGAGCAGAAGCGTATGCAACTCCTCATTGTTATTAGACTCTATGGCAGTGATGAGACTTTTTGTGAGGATTCCGACATTGTTCTCACTGGTCAACACCTCTTTTACGGCTTCGATAGTCTCTGGTTTACCTTGTTGGATGGCAGCAGTAAGGACTGGAGTGAATGAGAAGAAATAGTTTGTAACATCTGGGTACTGGCCACGGATGAGCTCGTCAATAGTGAGTCCATAGGCAGCTGTGGCAAAGAAGGTTCGCATTATGTCTGATATGTCAGATGCTATCTCCATTAAGTCGAGGTCGCCTCTTACGTCTATGCGATAGATTCCTTTCGTATGGGAGAGGTCTTTGAGTTGTCTCAGATGCGTTTCTAAGAGTTCGGAAAAGTCTTTGGGAAGAATGTGAGGGAGGTTTGCGCCTGTGGAAAGGAGTTCTTCTATTGTTTGAAAAGAGAAATTTTCCTCAGTGATTGGATTATAAAAAATATTCAGATAGTTGCCGAATTGATAGTTATCCTCCCTGCAGCTTTTTACAAGTTTCTCCTCCCATATATTGCATTTAGATAAGTTGATGTTTTCAATATACAGCTTACAGTGTTCCTGTAGTTCTTGCTTTGTTTTCATATCTTATTCTTTTTAGTAGGTTTTCAGATGATAAATCCTTCATAGTCAATGTGATATTTCTAACCGAAAGGGGTTGTGAACTGATGGATTTTGGCCGAAACTAAGAGTTTGCCCTTGTAAGCGGAACTTCTAAGAGGTTGTCTTAGAAATAAAGTCCTGTGAGCATGGTGAGTCTGATAATGACAATCTCTGCTCCTTGACAAAGCTTGATGGGAGTATCCCACGTTGTTATTTCTTCACCGTTAATGAATACTCTAAAGAGGCTGTCGTCGTATGCCTGCCTCGTTCGTTGTATTGCTTTTTCAAGCGTGTCATGGTTTTCACCATAGTTCTCAGCAAAGCGGATGCGTCCTTCCTCAGCCTGTTCGGCAATTTCACTGTCGGATAAAGCATGGTTCTCTTTCGGAGTCTGGGCTTCTGTCAGACCTTGTTGGTTCAAGGTGTAGAGTAGGGCTTCGAGCGTATTGACGGTATCATCAATCTCTATAGGGTACCTGTCTAATTCCTTTCTACTCCCCAATTTCTTTTTTACAATGTGTACTTCCATTTTGTTTAGGTGTTTCTTTCCCTTTGCAAATATAGGAAATAATTAGTAAACAAATGAATATTATCTCATTTCTTTGTGTTCAGTGGAAGGAAGGATGTGATGATAGATTATGGAGGCGAACATTAAAAAGAAGGTTTTAAGGTTCTCGGTAGTTATAAGAAAGGGTATTGATTATGTTTATAAGTGATGTGTAGACATTTGTCAAGAAGAAATGGAATGAGGGTATTTTGTGGATAAGAAGTTTCTTTGAGTTCTATTGTATGGCACATGATAAGGGGCTTAATCTGCCTAATCGGACGTTTTCAATCTATGTGTTCTTCTTCCTTTTATCCCATAGGGTAGTGCCCGTTGTTTCGAGGTGAGAGTGGGGGTGAGTCTATTTCTTTGTTTCCAGGTGGTTTTAAATTTGCTGTCACTACTATCATTCGATGTCGTTATCTAACTAATTAATTATCAGTAAGGTTACATGAAATGTTAAAAATGACAGCAAACAAAAATAAAAATAAAAATATTCTTGTAATATGTGTAATAGCTTCTCTTGTTAGGGAGTCTTTACTGCGCTAAATATTAGACTAACCATATTCTCTAAGTATTTGATGGTCTTATTTATGGGAATATGATGATGGGAGAGAGTGTTTTTGTTTTGCTTAAGTCGGTTATTAGACAACAAAACCACTAATCTTAGTTTTAGTACCAATGCTTATTAAGCATATAAAAGAAAAAACGGAAATCTATTAAAGATTTCCGCTTAATTTAAGAAGGGTGGGTGGTGGGATTCGAACCCACGACATTCAGAACCACAATCTGACGCTCTAACCAACTGAACTACATCCACCATATTGGCTATTTCTTTTTAGCGAGTGCAAAGGTACGGGTTTTATTTGGACTGACCAAATATTTCCCGTACTTTTTTATCAAAACCCTTTATTTTGCTGGTGCAGCTGGTGTTTGAGTAGCAGGTGCCACTGGTGCCTTTGCTGCTGGAGCAGCCTGCTTTTGCTGGCTTGCACCGAAGTTAGGCAAGTTGTTAGGGTTTGTTGTATTGTCTTGTTGTGTTGCAGCATTCTCAATTACACTTTCATCTGTTGGTGCTGAAGGTGCAACGTAAGCACTAGCTACGCTGAGAATAACCATTGCGATAGCTAAGCCCCAAGTAGTCTTTTCTACGAAGTCTGTAGTCTTGCGAACACCCATGATAGCATTAGATGATGAGAAGTTTGATGAAAGACCACCGCCCTTTGATTCTTGAATCAGAACGACGCCAATCATCAAGAGTGCTGCAATCACGATAAGGATTACGAATAACGTGTACATTTTCTTGTCTTATTTTTTATTGTTATTTATTATCAATTTCTCCAAAAATCGTATTTGGTCTGCAAAGTAACGATTTTTTTTCGGATATACCAAATTTAATCGCCTAATAATTTCTAATGCTTTAGCATATCGACCTTGTTTTATATAAATTCTTGCTAATGTCTCTGTGAAGTAGCCAGTATCTTCATTTTCAGCTGTTTCATTGTGGTCGTGTTCCTCTGGTTCGTATTCTGTTTCTTCCTGTAGAGTGATTTTACCTCCTTCATTGAAGATAAAGTCATCGATAAGTTCTTGCCCTCTCAATTGTGGAGTAACATCCTCATTTTGCTTGCTTTCGCTCTCCAATAGATAAGCAACGTAATCCACAGTTGCATCAGCAGGTGTTGGCTTGCGTTTTCCTTCTGTTTCTTGTACTAACTCTTCCTCCTCTGGAATCTGATCCAAGAAGGTATCGATAAGCGATGTTGTACGATCTTGCTCTTGTTTAGCAACAGCATGGTTGTTGAGAATCGTTGCTTGCTCTTCAGCTTTTCTTTGTTGTGGAGTCAGCTGATAATGGGCTTCCTCAACGAGTTTGAAGAGGATATGGCGGTCAGATATATATACTGCAGCACGTCTTAACTCGTCGTCAAAAGTAGGGTCGTGGAGCAGAAAGAGATTCTGCAACAACAGGATACGAGCAGGCTGATAATATGGATAAAGCGCAAGCATACTCCGGAGATCGTATAGGGTCTCCTTGTTTAGATTCTCCGGATGGTTAATAAGATTGGCTATATCCATAGGGCGATGGTTGTTTATGAGAGGGTGTTAAGAATAATAGTCAATGGAATGAAAGTGATGATTTGATAGACTTACCAGTTTGCAACCGTTGCGTTGAATATCTGGTCAGTAAGGTCTTTCACCATCTGAGTGACAAGCTCTTCTTGTACAGAATTCAAACTACGGACTGTTTCATAACTTGCTGAAGCTGTGAACTGGCGCTCAAAGTCCTCATTGTGATTTGTATTGTTTGTGAAGCGTACGTTAACGGTGATAGAAAGTTCTGTCTGCGCAGAGTAACCTTCACTCGATACACTCTTGTTACGTTGCTGATACTGTGTGATTTCGCCTTCTATTTTCAAATCACCATTACGTTTTACTTGCTGTAGGCGTGTGTGATTAGCGAAGACATCTTTCAGTTGGTTGTTAAACATTGGGCCCATTGGTCCCCACACGTATGTTGAGCGAATAGGGAAATCGGCAATCTGAATGGTGTGTACCTTGCTGTAATCAATACTTGCACCATTAAATTTATAGGATACACTGCAAGCTGCTAACAAAAGCAAGCAGATTACTATTACACCCCATGTTAGTGGGTGGATAGATGTGAATTTCTTTCCTATCTTCATTGTTTTCTAAGAGGGTAGAACCCTTTCCGTAACTATTTCTTAATCTTTGTCTAATCCGTATTGTCTGATGCGGCGGTAGAGTGTGCGGTCGCTGATGCCAAGTTCCAGTGCAGCCTTCTTCCTATTACCATGGTTACGCTCTAAAGCTTTCTCAACGAGTTGCTTTCCAATGTCATTCAGGTTGAGCGTCTCTGGTTCAGAAATCTCTTCTGCTTCTGCATCTTCCGCTTGTTCAATGGTGCCTGTTGAGGTAATGGCTTGTTTGTTAGGCGTAGCAGGCAGATTAGAAACTGTCGTCTGAGCTGGTTGGAAACCGCTTGCGCCATTGAGTTGTCTGCCTTCTTCTAACTGCTTTCGAACGGAATTGAGTTCACGACGTAGGTCGCTAACATTACCTTTCAAGTCATAGAGAATCTTGTAGAGAACTTCACGTTCACTCTCATAGCTGTGCGAACCATTGCTTTGTATTGTTGCTAACTCGGTGCTGTCCTGATCGCGTGGAATAAAGTGCAACAATGTATTTGCGTCAATCTCACGTTTCTCACTAAGTACAGACATCTGTTCGGTGATGTTCTTTAATTGGCGAACATTACCTGGCCATTTGTATTGCAACAGAATCTGGCGAGCCTCTTCAGTAAGCGTAATCTTTGGGAGGCGATACTTTTCAGCCATTTGCATCGCAAAGAGACGAAAGAGAAGAATAATATCCTCACCACGATCACGGAGCGGAGGCATTTGAATAGGGATTGTATTGAGACGATAGTATAAATCCTCACGGAACTTACCTTCGCTGATAGCCTTACGCATATTTACGTTGGTAGCAGCGACAATACGCACATCAGTCTTGCGGATTTCTTGTCCTCCAACACGGATGTATTCACCTGTCTCAAGCACACGAAGCAGTCGAGCCTGTGTTGCTATTGGTAGCTCTCCTACCTCATCGAGGAAGATTGTACCCTTGTTGGCTATACCGAAATAACCCTCACTCTCACCAATAGCTCCCGTAAATGAACCCTTCTCATGACCGAAAAGTTCACTATCAATGGTACCTTCTGGTATAGAACCGCAGTTAATAGCAAAGTATTTCTCGCGGCGGCGTGGAGAGTTGTCGTGAATGACACGAGGGATAATCTCCTTGCCGACACCACTCTCACCGATGATAAGCACAGATAAATCTGTGGGTGCTACCTGTAGGGCGACATCCAAAGCGCGATTGAGTCCATCGCTATTGCCAACAATGTTATATCGTTGTTTTGTTCTCTGTAATTCTGTTGTATCCATTTAACTGACAAATTTACCTATTTAATTCGGGAAAACTGCAATTTTGGCAGACTTTAACAACTTTCTTCCGGTCTTTCCTTTGTAATACTCAGAGGATTGAATTAACTTGCTTGGTTCTTTTTGTGATAATAGATTGCAGTGTATAAAACGAACGAGTGTAGATTACTTATTTTTTCTTCTTATCCAGTTTGATTAATAATAAGCCTATCGCAGTCCAAATAAGCTCGCGGACACGAACAAGTAAGGCAACGAAGATACCTGCTTCGAGCGAAAGTCCTAAACCTTTTACTGACATCAGGAAGCCACCTTCACGACCACCTAATTGAAGAGGAATGAAGAAGAGCATATTGGCAAAGAGAGAGGTGAAGGCAAGGATGAGAACACAATCAAGATAATTGACTGACGGAAGTAATACTAAAAGGATGAAGAATATCTCCAATGCACTACAAATTCTGCACGATAATTCAAGGAGAACGACTGTGAAGAAGGTGCGTGGATTCTGATTATGAAGTGATGCTATTTGTGAATCAATTCTGTCGAGTTCTTCCTTATGGCTTGCTACAAAAGGCTCTGCCCACCGTTTAACAAATGGAATATGACGAACAAGGTTCATCATACGAACAGCCAAACCTTTCTTGTATCCAGTGAGGAAAAACCAGATTGCAGATGTACAGAACACAAAGATCACCGCTAACATTATGCCCATCGGTAGATTGACTGGCTGCGTTAAGATATAAAGGAAAATGGAAATAAGCCAAAACCAAAAATGACTAAAGATATGCGTCATGGCATAAAGAACAACAGATGATGTTGCACGTTCAGTTCCAATCTTTGGGGTTAGTTCCATAATCCTGTATGGTTCACCGCCCATTAATCCGCCAGGTGTTGCATAATTAAGTGCAAATCCAGATACTGTTACCTTATATAGCCAAAGAAATGAAACTTTCTTTCGTTCTTTTATGTCTTGGGTTTGGCTACGTATAATCGTATACCAAGCAGCGGTATTGAAGATATATAAGAAAGCCCATAGTATTACAACAGCGAAGAACCAGTAGCCAGCATGCTGAATCTTCTGCCATGTATCAGCAAAGTCAAGGTTGTACACCATAATACAGAGCACAACCATACCAAATATAAAGAAGATGTTTTGAAACTTTTTGTTCATAGGTCTTCTTAATGAAAATTAGTCATAAAGAGCGAAAGAAGACACGCTTAGTGTGTCTCCTTTGCCTTATAGTTTTCACCATGATTTGGTGTTCGATCTTCACGCTTACGTGGAATTGCAAAGCGTACCTTGTCGCTCTCGTCTCTTCTTTCCTTATAAAGTTTAGGAAGAGGATTAGTCATTGGTGCATCGTAATTAATTCGATTGCGGAAGATGTCTATCGCAAGGTAGATAGCATGACGGAAAGGGAGTTCGTCAATAATGCCCTTACCTGCCAGTGCAAGACTATCGGGTATCTCTGCAGATGTACGAACGAGTGGTAGCCCTGCTGTATATGTGATACCATGACATGAAGATAGTGAACGGAACGGAGCAAGCCCTTGCTCGTAATACATTGCTAAAATACCATCAAAATGCTCGGTATAGTTACAACCAAAGAATGTGTCAGCTGGGTAAGGGCCGAAGGCTTGTATGTCGTTATCAACCAATTCGTCGATAGCAGGGAGGATAATCTCTTGTTCCTCAGAACCTAATAGACCATTGTCGCCAGCCTTAGGATTCAAACCAAGCACAGCGATGCGAGGACAAGTGATACGGAAGTCACGACGAAGACTCTTAAAAAGTAGGGTCGTATTTTTGATGATGCTTGCCTTTGTGATAGATTCTGCCACTTGGCGGAGTGGAAGATTGCGAGTGGCGAGGGCAATACGTAACTCGTCATTAATCAAGATAGAAAGTCCCTGCTCCTCTGTCTCCAAGTGATCTTCGATATATCGGCTCTGACCACTGAAGTGGAAGTGCTCATTGTTATCAATAGGAGCAGTAACGAGAACGTCAAACAGTCCCTGACGATAGTCGTCTAAAGCCTTATCAACAGCACGTAATCCTGCGACACCTGATTCTTCGGTAGGAACGCCCAACTCAACTTTTATCTCATCATCGAAGACTGGCAAAAGGTTGAGTCGTCCGTTTTGCGCTTCTGATGCATCTTTAATGATGGTGAAGTTAGCTTCCATGTCAAGTGCGTTCCGATGATAGGTGGCTACTTTTGGTGAACCATAGATGATAGGAGTACAAAGCTCCAGCATCTCTGGTTCGGCAAAAGTCTTAAAGATAAGCTCATATCCTATGCCATTAGTATCTCCGTGTGTGATTGCTACGCGGATTTTTTTATTATCGTTCATATAATTATATCTAGTGTTATATTGTAATATTCAACTCTCTTTTGGTTTTCAAGTGTAGTCTGTGTCTTTTTACTTTCTTACTTCTTTACCATTTTCCTTTTTTCCTTTTCCTCTTTCTTCTTCAATCTTTTTTGCTGTTGAGAGCAAACCGCAGGCCGCAAAGATGTCCTGTCCACGACTGGCACGAATAGTTGTGAAAACGCCATGTTGTGTCAGATAATTTCTGAACTTCTCCATCTTATGATCATCAACCCCCTTTAATGGGATGTTAGGAATAGGATGGAAGCGGATAAGGTTCATTCTGCAGTCTAATCCCTTGAGTAGTTGTACGATGGCTTTTGCATGTTCTTCGCTATCGTTAAAGTCCTTGAAGACGATGTATTCAAATGACAAGCGTCGTTGATGAGAGAAATCGTAATTACGTAGTAATTCAATTATTCCATCAATTGACATACCTTTCTCTGCAGGCATCAGTTCTTTACGTTGATCATGCAGAGGGGTGTGCATACTGATAGCAACGTGACAGTCGCTTTCATCGAGGAAACGCTTTAGCTTTCCTTTGACGCCAACGCTACTCACCGTAATACGCTTTGGTGACCATCCGTAACCAAAGTCGGCTGTCATAATTTCTGTCGTACGTAAAACATTGTCAAGATTATCCATTGGCTCGCCTTGCCCCATGAAGACGATATTCGTCAGTTTGTCACGTTCAGGGAGCGAATAAATCTGATTGAGAATGTCAGTCGCTGAAAGACTACCCTCAAACCCCTGCTTCCCAGTCTGGCAGAAAAGGCAGTTCATCTTACAACCTACCTGTGAGGATACGCAGAGGGTGGCGCGGTCTTCGTCTGGTATATATACCGTTTCAACAAACTTACCGCTATCAGTAGGGAAGAGGTATTTTATGGTTCCATCCTTAGAGTGTTGAGCATCAATCGGCTCTTTACAGCCGATAGCATATTCAGCAGCGAGTTTCTCTCTGTTTGCTTTTGAGATATTCGTCATCTCATCAATACTTCTCACATGCTGTGTATAGAGCCATTTGGCTATCTGTCCGCCTGTAAAAGCTGGCATTCCGAGCGACTTAGCAACCTCTTTCAGTTCGCCAAGTGTCATTCCCAACAAATACTTCTTTGCACCTTCCATTCTCGTTCTCAATGTTTTGTTGCTGCAAAGATAACGAAAAAATAGCTAATATTCGTGTTTTCCTTTCATTTTTGAGTGTCGGGAGTATGAAAGAGAAAAGGAGAGTGTATCAAAACTATCATGATCATGCTTCCTTATTGAATCTGCGTTTTGATATATTCTCTTTCCTTTTAGGGCAGTCTTCTGGTTAGTCAAAATGTGACTTCAGAAAAGCGAATTGTTCGTGAATATTGTATTTTGCATAATCAACGTAGGGGGTAATACTTAAATCGGAGATATCTCTCTCAACACTTTCAAAATTTCCACTTTGCATTTGATTCACACATCCTGTATCATACATAGCCTTTAATTTAGGTAGAAGTTCTGTAGCATGTAGTTCAACTACGTATGAGGTCAAAAATCCAGCGAGTAAGCCATCAATATATTGTACCTCTGGTAGTTTTTCTGTAGCAAAGGTGATGAGATTGACATACCATTCTATACATGCCTGCTTTAATTCTGGTTGTTTGATTGCTATTTCTAACATAGCATCAGATACGTAGATTTTACAGAATGTATATAGTCCAGGCTCTTTCATGAAAGAGAGTAACTTATTAAAGTTGTCTTTTGTTATTAATTTATATAAGGTTGGAATAAAGACTTCAGCAGGGATGTCACCAAAATGATAGTCATGGAAATTTTCGGATTGTCTGAGACATTCCAATATCAAGTCAAGACTGCTTTCGTTGTTCCCGACTTCACCTAAAAATATTATGGAAGATAACAATATTCCGTTATACTTTCCTTTATCAAAGCCTTTTGGGACGATACCATTGCTCGTTATTGTCATGACATAACGAATAATCTCTTCTAAATCAGAACGTAGTTCATCCTTCGGAAGGGCTAGAATACGGTCGATTATTGGTTTGCTTAACGAAGTGGAATTCTCCAGTTTGTTCAGTTCTTCTATAAGCCATTCATTTCGTATGTTCAGGGTCTCAGAATAACGTTTTGGTTTGTATGTGTATTTTGTATCCATACCATACGTGGCATGTTTCAGATAATGACTGTCATCACCTATAAAAGTGGCCTCTCCTAAGATGTATTTGAAGTCATTTCCATAAGCCTTTTTCAGTTTAGGAAGATATTTACTCGCATTATACTGGTCGGTTTCCATAAGGAAGTGTTTTCCATCTTGGCCAAATTCGTACTCGATGAGAGGTATGTCTTCAGTGTCTTCTTCCAGCATATACTTTGTGAGTTTGAAAGTATCGTCTGGTTCTATGTCAATCTCCTCAGCAAAATCTACGGCACCATAAATAATGTTATGTGCTTCCTCGTAACTGCACTCTTCAAGCTCATCAAGCTCGCTGAGAGTCTCCAGTATATAGTAAACCTCTTCAGGGTCCACTCTTGTCTTGTAAAGAGAGTCTCTTACCCCTGTGCAATAGGTGTTGTCAATGAGATAGAAGGCAAAGCTCATGTTACCGCCAGTATGTAATCTGGTAACTATGACATATCCTTTTCCAATGTCAAATATATGAGAACTGCGATAGCAACGCCCAATTTTTAAAGTCCTGACTCTCGTCTTTAAGAACTTCTCTGGTGAGAGAAACTGTTGCCCCCCATTGTTTGACGTTTTTTCTTCTTAGGCATATATCTTGCTTATTTTTTAAGTTTATTATTGTGTTACAAACTTGTTTTAGATGCTTCGCTCTTTGTTGCGTAAATGTTTTTAGCCCTAGTTGGTGGCTGGCTCAAACGAGGATGTACAAGCGTGTAAGACAAAGATACGAAAAAAGATATAAATCCAAGGGTGATAACGGAGAAATTAGTCGAAACCATAAATGAAAATAGTTGCTTCTATTCAAGCAAATAGCACAATACTTTGGTACGAAAAGAGTAACTACGGCGTATTACAAAGGCTTTGTAGCTTTTCTACAAGCGCTTTGTAATCTCTCTACAAACGGCTTGTAATCACTCTACAAAGCCTTTGTAATGTTCTGTAACACGATTTTTACCATTCCCGTTCTTCTTTATAATTATCGAAAGGGGCTCCTTCTACGTATCCATAGGCAATGAAGATGCTGTTGATATATTCCTGTTCAGCTGGTGTGATGCCTTTCTTGCCATTTCGACGAAGGTAATAAGAGCCATTTCCAAAATGATTAATGAGCGTACCACGAATACCAGCAATGTCGGTTGCCAGTACTTTGTCGAACGTATGTTCCATGCCGTAAGCTATACGTACAATGCGGTCAGCTTTATAGTAGTTGCAGTTTTCTTCATTGTTTACGGCAGGATTTACGCATTGTACGATTTTTTCTTTGTTGATATTCTCACATGCAACTATCTGGTGCAAGCATGTCTTTGCTTTCTTGCAGGTTGTGTTATAGCATAAAAGATAATGTTCTGGTGCATTTTGATACTTGTATTTGCTTTCCATTTCGTTTATAGTTTTTTGAAATCTAATATTGTTCA
Organism: Prevotella scopos JCM 17725; assembly: GCF_018127785.1. Lineage (NCBI taxonomy): Bacteria > Pseudomonadati > Bacteroidota > Bacteroidia > Bacteroidales > Prevotellaceae > Prevotella > Prevotella scopos. The sequence goes on along the minus strand of NZ_CP072390.1, from coordinate 1,040,020 downwards.
TGGTGTTTCTTTTTCATGTTAGGGGGGTGATAAATGCAAAAGTAATAAATTTTGCTCGTATATAGGAGCATATAAAGCAATAATCTTTCAGTATGTTAGAAAACATGTTAAGTTGGTTTGATAGTGTTCGGTAAACATACGATAACTGCAAAATGATGTTAAAATTGACGTGTAATCGTTTGCGATATAAGTTTCTTTTTCTATCTTTGCAATAGAAAATAATAATATAGTCGATTTTAGGTAAAAAAGATTGTTAGGATAATTAGTTCGTCTAGTATGAAAGGGGGCGTGGCACGGACGGTAGTCAATGATGGAAGGAAGTGATACGCCCCTAAATAGACAAGTACAGGATGAACAAAGTAAAGATTGATTTCGCCTATTCTTAGGTGGGTTTCGGAACCGATTTAGGTATGAACGCTTTTAGTTTAAACGCTTGAAGATGGTGGTACAGATCCTTATAAGGCTTCGTTTCTCTGAAGAATATACTTATGTGTAATGTTTCCTTCGAAAGTGGTAGAGTGGGCGTGATAAGGTCTTTACGTATTAAAAAGAATATTGTATAATTTAATAAAGAATTAAGAATTATGGCAACAGTTTATGATTTCAGTTTGAAAGACAAGAAAGGTAACGAGGTAAGTCTCGAGACATATAAGGGTAAGGTACTTCTTATCGTAAACACAGCAACAGGTTGTGGTTTCACTCCACAGTATGAGGAGTTGGAGGCAATGTATCGTGATCTGAAGGAGAAGGGTCTTGAGATTCTTGATATTCCATGCGATCAGTTCGGTCATCAGGCACCAGGTACTGACGAGGAGATTCACGAGTTTTGTACAGCAAAGTTTGGTACTGACTTCCCACAGTTCAAGAAGAGTGAGGTAAACGGTGCTAACGAGCTTCCTCTCTACACCTGGTTGAAGAGCGAGAAGGGGTATGCTGGCGGTGCTTATGAGGAGAAGTTGGCTGCTATTATGGAAGATCTTTACAACAAGGCAAACACAGAGCCACGTAAGCAGAACGATATTCAGTGGAACTTCACTAAGTTCCTTATTAACCGCAATGGTGAAGTTGTTGCACGCTTCGAACCAACTGTTGACCTCAAGGAGGTTAAGAAGGCTGTTGAGGCTGTATTGTAATCAGTTACTGACAAGTAAGTTTTTATAGCCCTAAATGGGGCAATGGTTAATGAGTTGTAGTTTTTTAGTGGGGTTAAGCCATAAATGAATTTTTCCTTAAAGCAGATTATGCTGGGAAATGAAGTTTTCGGTTTAACCCTTTCTAAATTCGCATACTCCTTAATTATATTAGTTCAACGAAGGAAAATGTCCGTAATTATTGATGAATTCCGCAAAGAGGTATATGAGATTGTATCATCTATTCCACGTGGGCGTGTGCTGAGTTATGGACAAATAGCGTGGCTTATAGGTTATCCAAGGCATGCTCGCTTGGTAGGAAAGATGCTACGTGACGCCACTGGAACTGAAGCCTTGCCTTGTCATAGGGTGGTAAATAGTTCTGGATGTATGGCCCCTTGCTGGCCTGAGCAGCGCAGATTACTTGAAAAAGAGGGAATTACATTTCGTTCTAACGGCAGTGTTGATATGAAAAGATGGCAATGGAGACTAGAGGAATAATGTTTCTGTTGTCATTTTTGGATCTATGGTATAGAACAAAGCCACAGAGTTGATAAGTCAATGTAAAGTCAATTTCTTTTTTGATTTATGTTCGTCAATCCTTTGCAGACTGAAATAAAAGCATTAATTTTGTAGGCATAAAAAGAAAAGCAAATGCAGGCAATGATTTTTGCAGCCGGACTCGGTACCCGTTTGAAACCGCTTACTGACACAATGCCAAAAGCGTTGGTAAGGGTGGGAGGTGCGCCACTGCTTGAGCATGTTATTAAAAGATTGAAAGATGCAGGATGCAGTCGGATGGTTGTCAATGTACATCATTTTGCAAACCAGATAACAGACTATTTGGATACACACAACTATGGTGTGGATATCTATGTGTCTGATGAAACAGAGCAGCTCCTTGATACCGGTGGTGGTATCAAGCGAGCTGCTTCGCTTTTTGATCAGCATCGGCCAGTGCTGATTCATAATGTTGACATATTAAGTAATGTGGATTTAGCCGCATTCTATCGCCATGCTATGGAAACAAAGGCAGATGCAATGTTGTTGGTAAGCCATCGCATCACACAACGTTATTTAGTGTTTGACAGCAATATGCGCTTAGTTGGCTGGACGAATGTGGCTACAGGTGAGGTGAAATCACCTCATGTGGAGATACGTCAGATACATTTCGTTTCACCAACAGAGAAAGAAAGTTCTTATTATCAGAACAACTGCTACCTCTGTGCTTTCTCTGGTATTCACGTGTTAGCTCCCTCTGCGGTACAAACAGTTGAGGCTGTTGATAAAGATAAGTTCCCAATTATGGACTTTTATCTCAACAACTGCGACACACTTGATATCCGTGGCGAACTAAAAATCGACCTCCATCTGCTTGATGTAGGTAAACTTGACAGCTTACAAGCTGCAGAAGACTTTATTGCAAATTCAGATTATCAAAGCTCCAAGACGGAGAACTGATATTCTTTAAATATAATTCATTTACATGCAACAGAAGATTATCATTTTGGATTTCGGCTCACAGACGACACAGCTTATCGGCCGTCGTGTACGTGAGTTGGATACCTTCTGCGAGATCCTCCCTTACAACAAGTTCCCGAAAGATGACCCATCTGTGATTGGTGTGATTCTTTCTGGCTCACCTTATTCCGTACATGACCCAGAGGCTTTCAAGATAGACCTCAGTCAGTTTATCGGTAAGATTCCTGTTCTCGGCATCTGTTATGGTGCTCAGTACATCTCTTATTCAAATGGAGGTAAGGTTGAGCAGACGGGTTCACGTGAGTATGGTCGTGCCAACTTAGAGAGTATCGACCTTAACAACCGCCTTTTTGCAGGCTTTGAGAAAGGCTCGCAAGTGTGGATGAGTCATGGTGATACGATTACGGCAATCCCAGAGGATTATGATATTATTGCCTCTACAGGTGATGTTAAGTATGCTGCTTTTGCATCAAAGACACAGCCAGTATGGGCAGTACAATTCCATCCAGAGGTTTACCACTCATTGCAGGGTAAGCAATTGTTGGAGAACTTCGTTGTGAATATCTGTGGTAGCAAGCAGGAGTGGAGTGCTGCTTCCTTTGTTGAAAGTGCTGTTCAGGAGATTCGTGAGCAGGTGGGTAACGACCGCGTTATCCTTGGTCTTTCAGGTGGTGTTGACTCTTCTGTTTGTGCAGTATTGCTCAATAAGGCTATTGGTAAGAACCTTACTTGTATCTTCGTTGATCATGGTATGCTTCGCAAGAATGAGTTTACAAAGGTTTTGGAAGCTTATAAAGGACTTGGATTGAATGTTATCGGTGTCGATGCATCTGATCAATTCTTTAAGGATTTGGAAGGTGTTACCGATCCAGAGCAGAAGCGTAAGATTATTGGTCGCGACTTCGTTGAGGTATTTAATGCCGAGGCAAAGAAGATTACCGATGCAAAGTGGCTCGCACAGGGTACGATTTATCCAGACCGTATTGAGAGTCTTAGCATTACGGGTATGGTTATCAAGAGCCATCATAATGTAGGTGGACTTCCAGAGGAGATGCATCTTCAGCTTTGTGAGCCACTCCGTTGGCTTTTCAAGGATGAGGTTCGCCGTGTAGGTTATGAACTTGGAATGCCTGAGCGTCTTATCAAGCGTCATCCATTCCCTGGTCCTGGTCTTGCTGTTCGTATTTTGGGTGACATCACGCATGATAAGGTACGTATCCTCCAAGATGCTGACGATATCTATATTGAGAAGATGCATAACTATACAATGCCAGATGGTTCAAGTCTTTATGACCATGTTTGGCAGGCAGGCACTGTATTACTTTCTACGATTCGTTCTGTAGGAGTGATGGGTGATGAGCGTACCTACGAGCATCCAGTCGCTCTTCGTGCTGTAACTTCAATGGATGCGATGACTGCTGACTGGGCACACCTCCCATACGATTTCATGGCAGATGTTTCCAACGAAATCATCCGCAAGGTGAAGGGAGTTAATCGTGTATGTTACGATATCTCTTCAAAACCACCTTCAACAATTGAGTGGGAGTAAGACGAAGATATAAAATATAAGAAGAATGGGGACGTATGAGCGTCCCCATTCTTCTTTATACAATGTTGTAAAGAAAAAGAGAAGAAGGCTACTGGGATTATGTTGGGAACTTACTTTACAACTCTATCTTTCGTTTGATTTTAAAGTTGTGTTCAAAGATGTCAGTAATTTGCCTGCTACGATTCCATCGCTATTTGTGCCATCGTCACCTCAATGATGTGGCGTTTTGTGATAAGTGCTTAACCTTCTATAGTTCAGAAAGATACATAAAGTTGTAAAAATGATAGTAACTTAAAATAAAACTAATCTAGTAAGTTATACGATAATTTCTTTCTAATTTTGGAATACTTGCTATTCAAAAAAATGAAAATATTTATTATCATTAGCTTTTTATGTGCCTTTTCCACACGCTTTTCCTACTAGGTCAGATTCATAAAATCAAAAAAGTTCGAAGACTCTTTACGACTCTTCGAACTCATTATATCAGTTTTCAGAAAATTGCTTACTTATTCTTCAGCAAGTCACGAATCTCAGAAAGAAGTTTCTCCTCGTTAGTTGGCTCTGGGTCTGGTGCAGGAGCAGCTGGCTCTTCCTTCTTTTTAGAGAGTTTGTTGATACCCTTTACCATCATGAATACACAGAAAGCGATGATGATAAAGTCAAGTAATGTCTGTAAGAAGTTACCATAGTTGATGGTAGCTGGTGCAGGAGCTGTTACACCAGGTATCTCTACTGCTGGTAGCGTCCATTTCAAGTCTGAGAAGTTAACACCACCAATAAGCCATCCAATAGGAGGCATGATGATGTCGTCAACGATAGATGAAACAATCTTGCCGAATGCACCACCAATGATTACACCGACTGCCATATCAACAGCATTACCCTTTACAGCGAATTCCTTGAATTCTTGAATAAGTTTGCTCATAATTACTCTTGTTGTTAATTTGTTTTTTGCGTTATTTACTAATACCCTTTTTTGTTACATAGACTTTACAATATTGGTTGGTTATCTTGCATATAATAGTCTATGTGTGCAAAACGATTTAATTTTATAATATTTAATACGCTAAGCGACTGCAAAAATAAAAAAAAAATTGTATCTTTGCAATCGTAAGAAAGGAAATCTTCTATAAGAAGGTAAAAGAGAATTGTTTTTATAAACTTTTATAAATAATTTATAGTAAAATGGTAAATGTAGCTATTAACGGCTTTGGCCGTATTGGTCGTCTCGCATTCCGTCAGATGTTCGAGGCTGAAGGTTATGAGGTTGTTGCAATTAACGACTTGACAAGTCCTAAGATGCTTGCTCATCTTTTGAAGTATGATACCGCTCAGGGTGGTTTCGCTGGCAAGTTCGGTGAGGGTAAGCACACTGTAGAGGCTACTGAGGATTCTATCATCGTTGATGGTAAAGAGATTAAGATCTCTGCTGAGAAGGACGCTGCTAACTGCCCATGGGCTGCTAACAACGTAGATGTAGTTCTTGAGTGTACTGGTTTCTATACATCAAAGGAGAAGGCTTCTGCTCACCTCCAGGCAGGTGCAAAGAAGGTAGTTATCTCAGCTCCAGCAGGTAACGATCTTCCTACAGTTGTTTTCAATACAAACCACAAGACTTTGAAGGCTGATGATACTGTTATTTCTGCAGCTTCTTGTACAACAAACTGCTTGGCTCCAATGGCTGCTGCATTGAACGCATACGCTCCAATCCAGTCAGGTATCATGTCAACTATCCACGCTTACACTGGTGACCAGATGATTCTTGATGGTCCACAGCGTAAGGGTGACCTCCGTCGTTCACGTGCAGGTGCTTGCAACATCGTTCCTAACTCAACTGGTGCTGCTAAGGCTATCGGTCTTGTTATCCCAGAGTTGAACGGTAAGTTGATCGGTTCTGCACAGCGTGTTCCAACTCCAACAGGTTCTACAACAATCCTCGTTGCTGTTGTTAAGGGTAAGGACGTAACAGTAGAGGGTATTAACGCTGCAATGAAGGCTGCTTCAACAGAGAGCTTTGGTTATACTGAGGATCAGATCGTTTCTTCTGATATCATCGGTATGCGTTTCGGTTCTTTGTTTGATGCAACTCAGACTATGGTAAGCAAGATCAGCGATGATTGCTATCAGGTACAGGTTGTTTCTTGGTACGACAATGAGAACTCTTATACTTCTCAGATGGTTCGTACAATCAAGTACTTCGCAGAGTTGAAGTAATACCAACCGAAAGGTCATCTGCAATCCTCTCTTGCGTAGAGAGTGATTGACGGATAAAATAATAGTCTCTGTCAGCTTGCTGGCAGGGATTTTTTTGTTATCTTTGTGACATGAAGAACGAACATATAGGTGAGGACCTTGCTGCTGGTGTTGCTTGCAACAAGCGTATGATAACTATCCTCGGACCAACGGCTTCGGGGAAGACTGACCTTGCTGCGCATTTAGCCGCTCGACTCAACGCTGAAATCATTAGTGCTGACAGCCGTCAGGTTTATTGTGGCATGGATATCGGTACGGGAAAGGACTTGGCTGATTACACGGTGGATGGGAAGACTGTGCCTTATCACCTTATAGATATATGTGAACCAGGAACGAAGTATAACCTTTTTCGCTATCAGAAGGATTTCCTTGATAGTTATGAGGATATACGGAGTAGGGGAGTGCTGCCCATTCTCTGCGGTGGTACGGGTCTTTATATTGAGGCTGTGTTGAAGGGTTATAATCTTTCGCCAGTGCCACAGAATCCTGAACTGCGTAAGGCATTAGAAGAGAAATCGCTCGATGAATTGACGGCTATGTTAGTTGACCTGAAGGAAAAGAATCATTCCGTTATGCACAATAAGACGGATGTTGACTCTTGTCAGCGTGCTATTCGTGCCATTGAGATAGAGACCTATAATCTTACAAAGCCAACAGAAGAACGGCAATGTCCGCCAATTGACTCATTAATAATAGGTGTAGACATAGATCGTGAGGCAAGAAGAAAGAAAATAACCAATCGTCTGAAAGCACGCCTTGAAGAAGGAATGGTTAACGAGATAGCTGGGCTATTGAAGGAGGGGATACCTGCAGAAGACCTTATCTATTATGGCTTGGAATATAAGTATGTGACAGAGTATCTCATAGGGAAGCTGTCTTATGACGAGATGTTCCGACAGTTAGAAATTGCTATTCATCAGTTTGCTAAGCGGCAGATGACGTGGTTTCGTGGTATGGAGCGACGTGGCTTTACAATTCATTGGGTAAATGCTGCACAAAAGATGGAGGATAAACTTGAAGAAATATTGAGCTTATGGTAGAGGAAGGAAGATGGGGAGTTATTTATTGTCCAAAAGGTGGAGGAGTGCTTGCTAACCCCGTAAAACGTTGGGAGCAAACTGAACGTTGCCTGCAAGCGCACAATATTCAATATGATATGGTGCAGAGTGAGAATCCACGTAGTGTGGATAGACTCGTGCGAAAGTTGATTAGTAATGGTTATAAAACAATTATTATCTACGGAGGCGACTCAGCGTTGAATGATGCGGTAAATTATCTGATGCAATTAGAACCAGAAGAGCGTGAGCGTATTACGTTGGGAGTTATTCCGAATGGCGTGTTAAATGATTTTGCACACTTCTGGGGCTTTGATGAGTCGCACTTGGAACAGACAATAGTTTGGCTCAAGCAGAAGCGTGTAAGACGAGTAGATGTCGGCTGTATTCGCTATGAGAATAAGAAGAATGAGCGTTGCCGTCGATATTTTCTTAATTGTGTAAATATTGGAATGGTGGCTAATATTATAAGTCTTCGTCGTCGTATGCGTCACCTCTTCGTATCCCGAACAATCTCATTTATCCTCTCATGTTTTCTGCTTTTGTTTCAACGTATGGATTATCTGATGTCGCTGAAAATCAACACAGACAGCATTAGGCAACGTCTGATGACGATATGTGTCGGTAATGCACAGGGGTATGGGCAGACACCGAATGCTGTTCCTTACAATGGTTTGCTGGATGTTTCTATCGTTTCCCAGCCCAATATGCTCCAAGCAATGGAAGGTATGTATCTGTTGTTGCGGGAAAAGATTTTGAATCATCGTAACGTACAAGCCTACAGAACAAATGAAATAAACGTGCAGATCGCACAGCATACGCCCGTCAGTGTTGATGGTCGCCTCATAAATGGTACACCCATTGGAACATTCACTATTGATGTGGAGAAAGAAGTTATTAACTTTATCATACCGAGTTAAACTACTTTATATATAATGTATGACGTGATATACAAACGTATGTCACGTCATATTAGGTATAGCCTACGGACATAATATCTATTAAAGTGTTAAGATTAAATTTGTAGGTTTTATTTCGTTTATCTATAATTATCAATACCAAATCTTGTCCTTAATTTTCGTATGAGTTTTAAATGTTAAGGTATTAATCGAATATAATAATAAAATAATATCTTACTTTTAATGTCGTTATGAAAAATATTTGTATCTTTGAAGTACGAAAAGGCAAAGTCTGTAAAGACTTCTACCTAGAATACATAAAAACCAAACACTAAACCTTAAAAGACATGAGCTACTTAAAATTTGAAAAGGCTCTGATGACCAATCTTCAAGATTCGCTTCCTAGGGAGCTGTTGAGAACCAACCGCTCTGGTGCCTATTCATGTTCGACGATTGTTGATTGCAATACGCGCAAGTATCATGGATTACTTGTTGTACCAGTTCCCGAACTGGACGATGATAATCATGTGCTATTGAGTTCGCTTGACCCAACCGTCATTCAGCATGGTGCCTCGTTCAATTTGGGCTTGCATAAGTATCACGGCAATAACTTCAGTCCACAAGGGCATAAGTATATTCGTGAATTTGATTGTGATACTGTGCCTACAACGCTTTATCGAGTAGGTGGTGTCTTGTTAAAGAAGGAAGTTGTCTTCCAGCATTACGAGGACCGTATTTTGATACGTTATACCTTATTGGAGGCACATTCAAAGACTACTTTGCAATTCCGTCCGTTCTTGGCATTTCGTAGTGTTCGTCAGTTTACGCATGAGAATGGTGCTGCTGATCGCTCATATCAGGATGTAGATAATGGTATAAGTACTTGTATGTATGCTGGTTATCCTTCACTTTACATGCAGTTCTCAAAGAAAAATGAGTTCCACTTTGAACCATACTGGTATCGTGGGTTGGAATATCCAAAGGAACAGGAACGTGGTTATGCTTCTAATGAGGATCTGTATGTTCCTGGTTATTTTGAGATGAATATCAGTAAAGGAGAAAGTATAGTCTTTGCTGCTTCAACAACTGAAAGCAAAACTTCAACTTTGAAGATTTTGTTTGATAAGGAAGTGGAGTCACGTAGTCCACGTGATAACTTCTTCCATTGTCTTGTTAATGCTGCACATCAGTTCCATAATCGTACGAAGAAAGATGAGCGATATATCCTTGCTGGCTATCCTTGGTTCAAGTGTCGTGCCCGTGATGAGTTCATTGCATTGCCAGGACTTACTTTGAGTATCGAAGAACAAGATTACTTCGAACTTGTAATGGAGACTGCTGCAAAGGGCTTACGTGAGTTTATGGAAGGTAAGCCACTCACGGTGAAAATCTATGAGATGGATAAACCTGACGTTCCATTGTGGTGTATTTGGGCCCTTCAACAGTATGCAAAAGAGGCTGGTAAGGAACGTTGTAAGAAACTCTACATGGACTTGATACGAGAAATCATGGATTATCTCATTGCCAGCAAGCATCCAAATCTTACTTTGGATGAGAAAGGATTGCTCTATGCTGATGCAAAGGGTGAAGCTATTACATGGATGAACTCCATGGACAATGGCAAACCTGTTGTACCTCGTTCAGGTTATATCGTAGAATTCAATGCGCTTTGGTATAATGCACTACGTTTTACAGCTGCCATGGAAACAGAATGTGGCAATGGGGAACGTGCAAATGAACTTGATGTACTTGCAGAGAAATGTAAGGTTGCATTTGTAGAAACGTTTCTCAATGAGTATGGCTACCTCTATGATTATGTTGATGGAAGGATGGTTGACTGGAGTGTACGTCCGAATATGGTGTTTGCTGTGGCTCTTGACTATTCTCCACTTGACCAGAAGCAGAGAAGGGGAGTGTTAGATGTATGTACACGAGAGCTACTTACACCAAAGGGATTGCGTTCGCTTTCTCCAAAGAGCGGTGGATATAACCCGATGTACACAGGTCCGCAGAGTCAGCGCGACCTTGCTTATCATCAAGGAACAGCCTGGCCATGGTTAGGTGGCTTCTATCTTGAGGCTTGTTTAAAGCTATACAAGCAGACACGTCTTAGTTTTGTTGAACGTCAGTTGGTAGGATATGAGGATGAGATGATAAACCATTGCCTCAGTACACTACCTGAACTCTTCGATGGTAATCCACCATTCAATGGCCGTGGAGCAATCTCTTTTGCTATGAATGTAGCCGAGGTGCTTCGTACGTTGGAGTTACTTGAGAAATATAAATTTTAGTATGAGGAACCTGTATGAAAGTATTAATGTTTGGATGGGAGTATCCTCCTCATGTATATGGTGGCTTAGCAACTGCTAATTTTGGAATTTCAGAAGGTCTTCACGCACAGGGTGATATAGAGACAATACTCTGTTTGCCACATCCTTTTGGTGATGAGGACCATACCTATGCTGAGATTGTGGCGATGAATCATGTGCCAATCGCTTATCGTGAATTAGGCTATGATTATGTAAAGAATCGTCTTGGCAACATTATGTCGCCAGAATTATATTTTAAGTTGCGTGAGCATATTTATGCAGACTTTAATTATATGCACGTCAACGACCTTGGCGCAATGGATTTTGCGGGAGGTTATCCTTCAAATTTGCACGAGGAAATTAATAACTATTCTATTATAGCAGGTGTTGTTGCACGTACTTACGACTTCGATATTATCCATGCACACGACTGGCTGACTTACCCCGCTGGTATTCATGCTAAGCGTGTATCCGGTAAACCTTTGTGTATCCATGTGCATGCAACTGATTTTGACCGTTCACGTGGTAAGGTTAATCCTACTGTATATGGTATAGAAAAGGATGGTATGGATAATGCTGACTGCATCATGTGTGTATCAGAACTTACACGCCAAACGGTTATCAATCAGTATCATCAGGACCCACGCAAGGTGTTTACAGTACATAATGCTGTTTATCCACTGCCACAAGATATTGCTGAAATGCCACGTCCCGTCCATAAAGGTAAGGAGAAGATTGTTACTTTCTTGGGGCGTCTGACAATGCAGAAGGGACCAGAATACTTTGTTGAGGCTGCCAACATGGTACTTCATCGAACACGGAATGTTCGTTTTTGTATGGCAGGTTCAGGCGATATGATGGAGCAAATGATTTATCTTGCTGCAGAAAGAGGTATTGCAGACCGCTTCCATTTCCCTGGTTTTATGCGTGGTAAACAGGTTTATGAGTGTCTTAAAGCATCTGATGTTTATGTGATGCCATCTGTGAGTGAGCCTTTCGGTATCTCTCCTTTGGAGGCAATGCAGTGTGGTACACCAAGTATCATCTCTAAACAAAGTGGTTGTGCTGAAATTCTCAACAATTGTATTAAGTTAGATTATTGGGATATCCACGCACTTGCTGATGCTATCTACTCTATCTGTCATAATGAGAGCTTATTCGATTACCTATCTATAGAAGGTAAGCGAGAGGTTGATCAGATAACATGGGAAAAGGTTGGAGCATGGATTCGTGAACTTTATCTTCGTACCTTAGGCTGGTCATAAATGCCATGTGAGTACTAATAACCTTTTTTAAACTAAAACAAAAAGATAATGAAAACAATCTGTTTATATTTCGAGATACACCAGGTAATTCACCTGAAACGCTACCGCTTCTTTGATATTGGTACAGACCATTATTATTATGACGATTTTGAGAACGAACGTTCTGTATCAGAAATCGCTGAGAGAAGCTATATGCCAGCATTGGATACGCTGCTACAGATGATTAAAGATAATGGAAAAGCCTTTAAGGTTGCCTTCTCACTTTCAGGTGTTGGTATTGAACAACTTGAGATGCACGCTCCACAAGTCCTTGACAAACTGCAGGAACTTAACAATACTGGCTGTGTGGAGTTCCTTGCTGAACCTTATTCTCATGGTTTGGCATCGCTAGCTAATGAGGAAAGCTTTAGGTCAGAAGTGAAACGTCAGGCGAATAAGATAAAGGAGTACTTTGGGCAAACACCAAAGGTGTTGCGTAACTCTTCACTCATCTATAGTGACGAGATAGGTCTGATAGCTTCGCAAATGGGCTTTAAGGGAATGTTGACCGAAGGTGCAAAACACGTCTTAGGATGGAAGAGTCCACATTATGTTTATAATTGTGCGCTCGCCCCTAGCCTAAAACTTCTGTTGCGTGATGTGAGATTGAGCGATGATATATCATTGCGCTTTAATAATTCAGACTGGGAGGGGTATCCTTTGTTTGCTGATACGTATATGGCAGAGATTGCCGCACTCCCAAATGAAGAGCAAGTTATTGGTATCTTCATGAACCTTTCAGCACTTGGTATCGAGCAACCTTTGTCAAGCAATATTCTTGAGTTCTTCAAGGCGTTACCTGCTTGTGCTAAGCAACAGGGTATTACCTTCTCAACCCCAACAGAAATTTGTATGAAGTTGAAGAGTGTTGATAACCTCTATGTGCCAGATACCTTGAGTTGGATGGATGAAGAACGTGATGTCAGCACATGGTTGGGTAATCCAATGCAGCGTGAAGCTTTCAACAAGTTGTATAGCATTGCTGATCGTGTACGCATTGCTAACGACTCACGTATTAATCAGGATTGGGACTATCTGCAGGCAAGTGACAACTTCCGCTTTATGTCAACCAAACCTTCACGTGTTGGAATGGATCGTGGTATTTATGATAGTCCGTTTGATGCCTTCACTAATTATATGAATATTCTTGGTGATTTCTTGAATCGTGTCAATACACTTTATCCAGCTGATATTGATAATGAGGAGTTGAATAGCTTACTCACAACAATTCGCAATCAGGGTGATGAGATTGAAATGAAATCAAAGGATATCAGCAATCTCCAAGCAAAGGTTGAGAAATTGGAGGCGGAAGAGGATAAACTTCGTACTCTTATAGAGGAGAAAGCACCTGCAAAGAAAGCCACCACAACAAAGGCTACAGTTAAGAAAACTGCCAAGAAATCTGCTGTTAAGAAAGTTGAAAAGCCTAGTACAGAGGAGTCTTAGTCGAAGTAAAATTCTGTAGTAATATACTTACAATGCTCATATAGCATACTGATGGTTTCATCAATCATGCTGTATGAGTATTTTTATGTCTTGTAGGTTGATAGGTTCATAGGGAAAGGAACTCTCTGCAGATTTTTTAGGGAATTATTCCTTTAAACCTTGTAAAACAAGAGTTTTCAAAGAAGAAAGAAATTATTGCATAAACATAAGAATAGTTTTATTTTGAATTGCTGTCACTTTTAACATTTTATGTATCCTGCTGTAAAATAATAAGTTAAGTATCTAAGATGAATGACACGAGTGACAGGAAATCAAGTTCATAGATTACTCGGTACAATGAAATCTGCTAATTGGTATTGACTTTTTCTCCCCCAAAACATGAAGTGATTTGGTGGGGGGGCTGACACACTTGGTTTGGTGGGAATGCACAACATGTGTGAGACGCTAAGGTCACTATGATATATGGATGATAGAGGATATGTTGTGGGAAAAGCTTTGTATGACTAAGGTTAACAGTGTTCATTAGTTATCCAAAAGAAACGTTGCAGAATCAATTTTAGAAACTATGTGTCGAGAATGATATGGAGTTTATTTCTTTTCTATGGGTACGCAGCACCAACGTGAAATCTTTAGCATAACGCCTAAGCCTGGTATTTCTTTTAGTAGATAATATTTCTTACTTGACCGAACTAACCGCCCATTCATTCCTTTTAATGGACCGAATTTAACAAACACTTCATCTCCAGCTTTCATTTGAGCTTCTTCGGACGAGAGAAACTTGCGCATCGATATTTCAGGATTACACATCAATCGGAACTCATACATCTGATCATGAGGGATGAGTGCCAATTCCTGTGACTCCTTATGTTTTTTTATAATACTAATTTTATAGTTGGTTTCTTGTATAAGCTTCTGAAGTGATTTGTCCTTCTTAGGTTGTTTGATAAAGAGGAGATTACGCACGATAGGGCGTAAGATAGGGTGGAGCTTACCATCAGCACCTTCCACGTCAACATATTGCTCTGGAACAAAACATTCCAAACCAAGATTTGTAAAGTAGGTTCTTACCTCTTCCAGCTTTAATGTGAATAGTCTTAGTGCATACCAAGATGCTCCGTCATCAATGATTCCGTCTATATACCTTGTTGCTTTTGTCATAGTATGTACAAGAATAATTTCTTCTTAAATGCGTAACCAATTAGCCATAATCTTTTTCCCATCAGGCGTAAGAACGCTCTCTGGGTGGAATTGGATGCCATAAATGTTGTATGTCCGATGGCGTAATGCCATTATTAATCCCTCTTTGCTCTCAGCTATTATCTCTAAGCAATTAGGAAAATGCTCTTTTTCTACAACCCAACTATGATATCTACCTACTTGGAAATGTTTTGGTAAACCCTCAAACAGAGGAGTATCGACTATTTGTGTTGTTTTCGTTGTGACACCATGAAATACATCTGATAAATTCTTTAACTTTGCACCAAAAACCTCGCCAATAGCTTGATGTCCTAAACATACTCCTAAGATGGGCTTTATACCCGCATAATGTTTTATAACATCCAATAGTAATCCTGCTTCTGAAGGGATACCAGGACCGGGGCTTAAAACAATACGATCGTAGGTATTCAAGTCTTCAAGTGAGAATTGATTGTTACGTACTACAGTAACATTTAGTCCTAGTTCTTTTATGAGATGGACAAGATTATAGGTAAAAGAATCGTAGTTGTCAATGATAACACAGTTAGTTTTCATCAGTATCTCAATTCTCTAATTAGGGAGTATTACTTTAACTTTTCAAGAAGATCTTTCAGGGCAGCTACATCCTTTATGGCAGTCGCAGCTTCAAACTCTTCATTCACATCGATACCATAGAACAATGGGTGATGAAAGTCTCTGTTCTTTTCTATGTCGTCAATGCTGATATTCCCACTGATGAAGAACGGAATCTTACCATCATAAGATGCTAAGATATTCCAGTCTTTTATATTCTCATCGATTTCAAAGAGGAAATAATCAATTCCCTCCGCATACTCTTTATATTTCTCTATGTCTTCAGGTTTAGTGATAGCCAAGCACTTCATAATCTTTATTCCTGCATGTATATCAGGATCCAATGTGTGTCGAAGATTATCTATCATCACCATATTTTCCGTTCCACTCAGCTGAACGATATCAAGGTTGAAGTTGAAAACACGAGTAACAATATTCTGTGGCATATCATCAGCAAAGACACCACAAAGAACGAGTCTGTGATTTTTTTGTGATGGCTCTTGTGAAGATAAGGCAGACAAGCTACTATAGTCTGGAATAATAC
Source organism: Prevotella scopos JCM 17725 (assembly GCF_018127785.1). Taxonomy (NCBI): domain Bacteria; kingdom Pseudomonadati; phylum Bacteroidota; class Bacteroidia; order Bacteroidales; family Prevotellaceae; genus Prevotella; species Prevotella scopos. The sequence goes on along the minus strand of NZ_CP072390.1, from coordinate 1,024,279 downwards.
CCGCACATGATGATATCTGGCTGACATAACGTTCGCTATTAGGACGAAAATCCAGTCCTACCCAGTCTATGCCCAATTGGGATACTTCGTGAATATTGCTGGCATCACGCATGCCACTTACCTTTATGACCATATAGATTTAAAATGCTCAAATACTTTTATGCTACAAACTTACATAAAATTATTGAATTATAGGCGTGTCTGGTAAAGAAAAGCATTATTTTGCATAGGAAAGATGTTTAAGAGTAGGCAGGCGAACGTTTTCTTTTATGGTATAGTTTCAAATTGTATAAAAAGTGAAAAATTTATTGTGAATAGATATAATAATATTTTTTATATGGCGTTTAGAAGATATCATAACTATTATTAATAAGTTATTAAGGCCTATGGTTAGAATATTTACATCAGAAGAACTTAAGCCGTCTGAAAAGACGCTTAACCTTATCCGACAGATAGCTTATAGCTATCGTGTTATTAAAATCAATGGGAAGATGCAAACCTTCTGCTTGAACTAATATCGATATGGAAATTATTATATCACCTTCTTTGCTCTCCGCTGACTTCCTGCATTTGGACAAGGAGATTGAAATGATTAATGAAAGTGAGGCTGATTGGCTTCATATGGATGTTATGGATGGCGTCTTTGTACCAAACATTTCTTTTGGATTCCCAATCCTTGAGGTAGTTGGTAAAGCCTGTAAGAAACCGATGGACGTACATCTAATGATTGTTTATCCAGAGAACTATATTCAGCAGGTTGCTAATACTGGTGCCGCTATCATGAATGTTCAGTATGAAGCTTGTCTTCACTTGCATCGGACGATACAAGCAATTCATGCTGCAGGAATGAAAGCTGGTGTGACGCTTAATCCTTCAACACCTGTTAATGTTCTTGAGGATATAATTTGCGATGTAGATGTTGTTCAACTGATGAGTGTAAACCCTGGTTTTGGTGGACAAAAATTCATTGAGAGCAGTATCAGGAAAGTGCAACGTCTTCGTCAACTAATTGAGCGTGAGGGAAGTAAGACCCTGATAGAAGTAGATGGAGGTGTACAAGCAGACACGGCTCCTCGTCTGGTTGAAGCAGGGGTTGACATACTCGTAAGTGGTAGCTATGTATTTAAAGCAGCCGACCCCAAGGCTACTATTCATTCACTCAAGCAATTGCATAGATAAACACGCTTGAATGTGAAAATACCCTCACTTGTCCTTATCAAACTGTAAAAAGATAGGTGAGGGTATATAGTATAGAAAAAAGAGGAATGCTTCTTGTATTTATGTTAAGAGCAAACTTACCTTATGTTCGCGCATCATTCTTCTCAAGTTGAAGATAGCATAGCGCATTCTGCCAAGACTAGTGTTAATGCTAACACCTGTTGTTTCAGCAATCTCTTTAAATGACATCTCTTGATAGAATCGCATAAACACGACCTCACGCTGTGTTGCAGGAAGAAGATTCATCATTCGTTTCACATCAGAGAGTGTTTGGCTATTAATAAACTGACACTCAATATTGTCGATAACAATATCGTCACCACCAACATTTGATAAGTCATTGTCTTTAGGTGCATCAACCACCTTGTCTGCACGTTGCGCACGATACCAATCCATAATGACATTATGAGCAATACGCATAATCCATGCAGAGAACTTACCTGTTGGTGAGTACCTACCTTGTTGTAACTTTGTAATGATCTTTACAAAGGTTTCTTGAAACAAATCGTCAGCAGCATCCCTATCACGAACAACGAATAGAATATACGAAAAAAGTTTCGATTGATTGCGTGAAAGCAATAAATCGAAAGCATCGTTGCTTCCTTCAATGTATGACAATGCCAACTGCTCGTCGGTCATCTCATTCAATTTCTTCATCTTTATTTTTTTTCTTATGAAGTAGAAGTTTTTCGATAGGCTTTTCTTATTATTTTTATTAATTGAGTTGCAAATATAATCATTTTTCCTTCTTAATGCAAATCTTTTATACAAAAAGTCACTCATCCAACCATTCGCTGGCTTGTACGTGCTTTTTCATACCAGGTATTCCCAAGTATTTTTGTTTGACACCACAAAAGGCTATATGTCTTCCATAGTTTTGTGGATTTGCATCTAAAGCTATTTCAGTTTTCATCTGTTTGTTAACCATCTGAATGGAGATGACATTCGTTGCGTCAGTCTCATCGGGACTGTCTGCTAGGAGTACTGCTGAATTGGCTGTGAAGGGTGGTTCCCATTCTGCTTGCTTTATGCTGCGTTTACACGCACCAACGATATAGCCGTGTACCCACACCTCTCTATTCCCGAAGTCGCCTTCTATAAATTCACTGATAGTGTAGAGGTCTAACTCGTCTGGTGAGGAAGAAGAGTCCTGCTTTTCTATTTCGTCTTCCTCTTTATTGTCTGATGGCAAGATGGTTTTGCCACAACTAAACAATAATACTAGTATTAAAAGCGAGAGAAAATATCTGTTTTGTTTCATAGAATCAAGATTAATAATCTGTTACAAAGGTAAATAAATATTCGTAACAAGTCAAGTTAAAAGATAGATTTTAATTCTGATGGATAAATAAAAAGAGGTTGGTGCAGGAAGCTACCAACCTCGAAAATGATTTAGCAAAATATCTAAATCAGTGAAAAACACTTCGCAAATATAGAATAAAAAATGGAATAAAGCAAGTTTTATCAGTAAAAAAATATGTTTTTAACATTGTAAGCGCACACATTGACTTATTCCGTCAGTCGGCATTCATATCATAAAGGATAAATAAAAGATTATACATTGAAAGTGCAACAGAAACCATCTCCAAAATTGTTTTTGCTATTTCTTTTAATCATTGGGATAAGGCTAATAATGTAGATGTTGGGACACTTACAGATTCAACAGAAGTGTCAGGTAAGAATACTTATTATTTTCAAAATTGGGGTGGTTCTTCAAAGAAAGTTGTACTCAATGTGAAGAAAGCATATCTTAGAAAAGTTATAGTAACAACTACAACTTCTGATGGTATCGAAACTGTAAGCTCGATAGAACTGAATGAGAATGCACCTATCTATAACCCCGCAGGGCAGCGTGTAAGTAAGGATTATAAGGGTGTTGTAATACAAAATGGTAAAAAGTTTATCAAGCGATAGACAACTCTTAATAAGTTTGTGATACAGATTTTTTTAAGTATCACTTAATAAAAAAGCGCCAAAGAAACGAACTGTTCTTTGGTGCTTTTTATGATCTTAATCTTAAATTAGAACTCACTTGTAAAGTGGAAACGGATGTGCTCAAAGTCTTGTTGTGCCATGCTTAGCACGTAGCCGGAGTCTGCGAGAAAAACATCACGCCCTTCAATATCCTTTGCCATATATTGATATTTACGTTTCTTGAAGTTCTCTAATTCTTTCTCATCGTCAGCTTCAATCCAACAAGCTTTGTAAAGATGTACGGGTTCCCAGCGACACTTTGCATTGTACTCATGCTCTAATCGGTATTGGATAACCTCAAATTGAAGTTGTCCAACGGTTCCTACAATACGACGATTGTTAAACTGATTGACAAACGACTGTGCGACACCTTCGTTCATCAGCTGTTCAATACCTTTCTGGAACTGCTTAGACTTCATAGGGTCGTCGTTCTCAATGTATTTGAATAGCTCTGGTGAGAAGCTTGGTAAGCCGCGGAAGTGGAGGCTCTCTCCTTCAGTCAGTGTGTCACCTATCTTAAAGACACCACCACTATCTGGCAAGCCTACAATGTCACCTGGGTAAGCCTCTTCTACTGTACTTTTACGTTGCGCCATGAACTGAGTAGGAGAGGAGAAACGCATTGTCTTATCGCTACGAACGTGGAGATAAGGCTGGTTACGCTGGAATTTACCAGAGCATACCTTACAAAAGGCAATACAACTACGATGGTTAGGATCGATATTGGCTGTAATCTTAAAGATGAAACCTGTAAACTTAGGTTCAGTAGGTTCTACTACACGTTCTTCAGCCTTGGTAGAACGTGGACTTGGTGCTATCTGAACGAAACAGTTAAGAAGTTCTTGTACACCGAAGTTGTTCAATGCTGAACCGAAGAAAACGGGTGCAACCTCTGCGCGGCGGTAAGCTTCAACATCAAAGTCTGAATAAACGCCATTAACCAATTCAAGGTCATTGCGTAATTGTTCTGCGAACTCTGCACCTACCTGCTCATCCAATGCTTCGGAGTTGATATCTACCTCAACCTTCTCTGTCACACGTTGTTTGTTTGGTGTGAAGAGATTCAGCTGTTGTTCGTAGATGTTATATACACCCTTAAAACGTTGTCCCTGACCGATTGGCCATGAGAGTGGGCGTACGCTGATTTGGAGTTCTTCTTCCAGTTCATCCAACACTTCAAATGGGTCACGACCTTCACGGTCCATCTTATTGATGAAGATGATAACAGGTGTGTTACGCATGCGGCACACTTCCATCAACTTACGTGTCTGTGCCTCTACACCCTTCGCTGAATCGACAACGATGATGGCTGAATCTACAGCCGTCAGTGTACGATAAGTGTCCTCGGCAAAGTCCTGGTGACCAGGAGTGTCGAGGATGTTTACCTTATAACCTTCATAGTCAAACTCCATCACAGAGGTTGATACTGAGATACCACGTTGTTTCTCAATATCCATCCAGTCGGATGTAGCTGTCTTGCGTATCTTATTGCTCTTCACCGCACCAGCAACTTGAATCTGACCACCGAAGAGAAGGAACTTCTCTGTCAGCGTAGTCTTACCGGCATCTGGGTGAGAGATAATGGCGAACGTTCGCCTGCGTTCTATTTCATTCATTTATTTTATAATCTTTTGGAGTACCTGAAAAGTCTGTTGTTGTCTGAGTGCAACTAACTTCTCCCCATTATCTTTTGAAGAGGTTTAGGTCTTGACGCTTTCTGACTAATCTCTGATACTACTCCTATTATTTGTCTTGTTCTTGCAAGCCTTTCATACACTTCTTCAGCGAGTCAACCCAATAAGGAATCTTTATGCTGAAGGTCTCCTTAATCTTTGTCTTGTCAAGGACTGAATAGGCTGGACGTTTAACAGGTGAAGGGAACTCGTCACTATGGCAAGGCAGAATCTCACAGTCCTTATTTCCTGCAAGTTCTGCAATTTTAATGGTGAAGTCGTACCAACTACATACGCCCTCGTTAGAGAAGTGATAGATTCCACTTTTACCTTCATACTTACGCTGCTCAATAATGTCATAGATGGCATCTGCCAAGTCGCCAGCGTAGGTGGGTGTACCACATTGGTCAAAGACAACTTTCAACTGTTGCTTAGTTGCTGTGAGATTAATCATTGTCTTAACAAAGTTATGACCAAACTCACTATAAAGCCATGCTGTACGAAGAATGATGTGTTTCACGCCAGTAGCTTGAATCTTCTCTTCGCCATGTAGCTTTGTTAGTCCATAAACACCAGTTGGAGTACCCTTCATGTCTTCCTTACAAGGAGTGTTATATGGGTCTCCACCAAAAACATAGTCTGTACTGACATGAACAAGCAGACCATCGACTTCTTTCATTGCCTTAGCAAGGTTCTCTGGTGCAACAGCATTGAGCAATTCAACAATCTCACCCGCTGTCTCTGCTTTGTCCACATTAGTCCATGCAGCGCAATTGATGATAAATTCTATCTGATTGTCATGTACCATCTTTCGGATGTCTTCCAGATTCGTAATGTCTAACTTAGTATATCCCTCACACACATCAGTGAAGATATAGTTGTCTTTACTCTGCTTAGATACGAGTTGTATCTCGTTGCCAAGTTGTCCGTTGGCTCCTGTAACTAAAATGTTCATAAGCGATCTCCGTTATTCTTCGCCGAAGTTTAAGCCTTCAGTCTTGTCCTTTATGTAGTAGTCTGATAACATACCTATGAAGGTTGTTATCTCGTTAAGTGCACGAGTTGTTTCGGGAGTAATCTCCTTCTTCTGTAGGCGAAGCATCATCACGCCATAAAGGAGGTCAAAGCATGTTTCAATCTCGCTCTTCCCTAATTGTGAGGCAACGCTCTTCAGCCGATTATCATTTGTACGTGCCATCTTGTCCGCTGTGCGCTTTGCCTTACTTCTTAGTTCAACGATGAAAGGCAGAACACGATAATATTCTGCAGAGTAGAAAGGAAACTTTGAGGATTGTAGCAACTGTGCGTGGAGTTCAGTTAGGTCCTGCATGAGTATCTTGTTTATCTGTAAGTGTCCCCCTTCACGACAACCTTCCTGATTCATCATTCGTACAAGGTCACCAAACCAGTCTTCCTCTTCCTCCTTTTGTTCTTCTGTATATTGGAATTGATCGATATATTCTTTGCGGATACGCGTCAATGAACAATCGTACGCACGAATAGTGTCTTCAATCTGCCACATATAAAGCAGATATTCTGCAATACTCTTTTTTCTTAGTTCCTTTGCAACAAACATAAAATCTATCTTTGAAAGTTATCCTTAGTCCATTAAATTATCAATTGTTGGCAAATGATAGAGATTAAATACTGTTCCCAAAAGCATAATGATAGAGAACAGGATGACAACAGAACCTATTACCTTATTTATGATAAGAATACCATTATCATCAAATTTACCTCTGATTTTATCAATCAACCATGATAAGCCATACCACCATAGCAATGCGCCAGCAGGTATGCAAGCAAAACCGATAATCATCTCTAATGGGCGATCGGGCTGAACAAATGCAAACTGTGCGTATGATGCAATGAAGAGAAAGATAATCAATGGGTTAGAGAGTGTTACCAAGAATGCTGTTACGCCATTATGGAATAGAGAACCCTTTTCTTTGCCGCTTTTATGAGCCTTCTTCATAGGGTTGGATTTGAAGCAATAGATTCCGAATAATAGAAGCAGAACACTTCCTGAAATCTGTATGCCAAGCTTATAGCTAGGGTTTTCTAAAGGTCCCATAATGAAGCTCATTCCTAATCCAACGATAAGTGCGTAAATAGTGTCACTTACAGCCGCTCCTATACCAGTTATAAAACCATACCAACGCCCCTTGTTCAAGGTTCGATGTATACATAATATTCCTACTGGACCCATGGGAGCTGAAGCAATAATACCTATGAGAAGTCCCTTAAAAATGAAATCCAGTATATCTAATTGAATGGGAAATTGCATACCTATTATTTTGAGTGCAAAATTGCAAAAATAATATGAGATAAGCAAATTTACCTAACAAAACTTTGTGGAATACCACTTTTTTCATAACTTTGCCCATAGTATATTAAACTAAAAACTTATTATATCATGGATATATTAGAGCAAAAGCCAGTAGTAACTGGATTGGAAAAGCCTTTCGTTATCGGCTTAGACTTAGGAGGAACAAATGCGGTGTTCGGAGTAGTTGATCAGCGTGGTCAGGTACTTGCGACAAACTCTATAAAAACACAGGCATACAAGACTGTTGACGATTTTGTAGAGGCTGGCGTAGAGGCTATCAAACCACTCGTTGCAAAATACGGTGGAATAGGGCAGTTCCGTGCCATGGGTATTGGTGCTCCTAATGGTAATTTCTATCGTGGAACGATTGAGTTTGCACCTAACCTTTCTTGGGGTCACGATGGTGTAGTGCCATTGGGTGACATGTTCTCAAAGAAGTTAGGTATTCCAGTTGGTCTTACGAACGATGCAAATGCTGCTGCCATTGGTGAGATGCAGTATGGTGTAGCGCGTGGCATGAAGGACTTTATCATGATTACCCTCGGTACAGGTGTAGGCTCTGGTATTGTAATCAATGGTCAGATGGTCTATGGCTCTGATGGTTTTGCAGGTGAGTTGGGCCATGTTATAATGGTACGTGACGGAAAGGGTCGCACCTGTGGTTGCGGTCGTAAAGGTTGCTTGGAGACTTATTGTTCTGCTACTGGTGTTGCACGTACTGCACGTGAGTTCTTGAAGCAGAGCAAGGAGGAATCTTTGTTACGTGATATTAAGGCAGAAGATATTACATCTTTGGATGTTTCTATTGCAGCTGGTCGTGGTGATGCACTTGCTAAGCGTGTTTACGAGTTCACTGGTAATCTGCTTGGTGAAGCTTGTGCTGACTTTGCCACCTTCTCTTCTCCAGAGGCTTTTATCTTCTTCGGTGGTTTGACTAAGGCTGGCGACTTATTGATGGAGCCTATCATGCGATCTTACAAAGAGCATGCATTGGAAATCTTCAAAGATAAGCCAAAGTTCTTGATTAGTTCACTTGATGATGCTGCTGCTGCTGTTCTCGGTGCTTCAGCTATCGGTTGGGAATTGTAATTAAAAATAAGTTAGGATTCTCTCAACTTTTGTATGTACAGGCTTTCTGTATCAGTTGAATAGAATCTGAGACTTATAGATTTAGTTATAGGGACAAACACCCTTGTAAGTAGTTCTTCATCAAGAAGATACTTTAACTTACGAGGTCGTTTGTCCCTATTTCTTTTCTTAGACATTTGAACCTTGAACATAATAGTGCTAAGGTCCTAGACAGAATAACATAAGAACACATTTTCAATGACATGTTCTTTTGGGGAACTAAAAGGGCTAATGATAAGAAAGTCTTTTCAAACTTTGGAATAACGGGTTACAGTTTTACTTTTCCCGCTGCGCTTTTACCTTTTTACTTTATACTTTTCCCAGGAGTGCTAATCATAATTATGAATTATTAATTATGAATTAAAAACAAGTCACTCTCTCCGGAAAGTGTAGTTTTCTATACCCTTAAATCCATTCAAGAATGAGCGAACATCCATTCTTTTTTTACCAGATAGCTGAATATCAAGCAGTTCTATACAACCATCTGAAGTGTTAACATACAAGCGGTTCTTCTCTATGGCAAGCGTACCAGGTGTTCCAGTGGCAGGATGATCTGATTTTGCTGTTTTGTAAACCTTCATCACCAAAGGTTTTTCGCCATTGGGTGAAATAGGATGGAGCGTACTCCATGTCCCAGGATAAGGACTAAGACCACGCACAAAGTCGTAAATCTTCTTAGCCGACTGGTTCCAATTGATTTCACAAGTCTCTTTGAAAATCTTTGGTGCGGTAGGTAGCTCCACATCCTCACATGCTTGAGGAGCGCTGATGTCGTTTAAGACAGCAGTGAAATCAACTTTCTCCAAATTATCTTCAGGCAATTTAGATGCTATCAGGTCGATAGTCTCCATGGCTATTTTTGCTCCTAAATGCATCAACCCATCATAGACATACTCAACGTCTGCCGTATCAGGAATGGCAAACGGCTTTTGAAGAATAATGCGACCAGTATCAATATCCTTATCGAGGAAGAAGGTTGTCACACCCGTCTCCGTTTCACCATTGATGACTGCCCAATTGATAGGAGCAGCACCACGATAATGTGGAAGTAAGGCTGCATGAACGTTAAATGTACCCAATCGAGGCATTCCCCAAACAATCTCTGGTAACATACGAAATGCTACTACGACCTGTAAATCAGCCTTGTATGAACGCAATTCTTCAATAAAATCTGCATCCTTCATCTTAACAGGTTGTAGGACAGGCAGATGATGTGCAAGTGCATATTGCTTCACAGGTGATGGCTGTAACGTCTCTTGATGACGACCAACAGGTTTATCAGGCTGTGTAACAACAGCGACAACATGATAACCATTCTCAACTAATGCCTTCAATGATTCCACAGCAAACTCTGGAGTTCCCATGAAAACAATGCGTATATCTTCTTTTTTCATTGTCTTTGATGATTTTATAAGAGGAAGATGATAAAATGAGAGTAGTTGACAAAAACTCTACTCAGCACTAAAGTCAGCTACAAACTGTCTATACATACTATACAGGCGGGCACGAGAGATATAGCCAACAAGCTGACTGTCAATATTGACGACAGGCAGATATTGTGCCCCCGTGCGTTCAAAAGTCTTCATCACATCTTCCATTGGGTCATTGGCGCCAAGCGTTGCTGCTGGTTCCGTCATAAGCTGACTCACATGAAAGCGATGATAAAGCTCTGTACGGAAGATAATATGTCGAAGTTTGTTTATATCTATCTCACCCAATAGAGTACCCGATTCATTGAGTACAGGGATATAGTCATTTCGACTCCCGCTGATAGCATGAACGAGTTGTCCCATCTCCATATCTGGACTGACTGATGTAAACTCGCGATCCACAAGCTTATCCATGCTCATCAGTGTGAGGATGGACTTGTCCGTATGATGGGTGAGCAATTTACCTTGTTTTGCTAAACGTTCTGCATAAATGCTATGATGCTCAAAAATATTAATGGTGAGATAGGAACTAATCGTCACAATAATCAAAGGGATAAAAAGCTGGTAACCACCCGTCAACTCTGCAATAAGGAAGATGCCTGTCAGTGGTGCATGCATCACCGCTGCCATTACCGCTGCCATTCCATAGAGTGTGAAGTTCTTCTCAGGAACATATACACCAAGTTGTTGCATATTCCAGAATCGAGAAAAGAAAAAACCTGCAAAACCGCCAATAAACAATGATGGAGCGAAGGTTCCACCACAACCACCTGCACCATTTGTTGCACTGGTTGCAAAGACCTTTGTCATCGTGACAAAACCCACATACAACAGAAGGAATTTTGTCTCTCCAGCAAACATGGAACCGCTCATCACCTGCATCCAGTCGGCTTCCGTCTTACCTTCAATAAACAGTCTCAAACTGTTATATCCTTCTCCATATAAAGAAGGGAAGAGGAAGATAAGCGGAGAAAGTACCAAACCACCCACAAGGAGTTTCATATAAGGACGTGAAGATAGCTTCGAATAACCATTCTCACACCATGACATCAGTCGCATGAAATAAAGAGAGACAAATCCACAAGCTATACCTAGCAGGATTGTTGGTGGAACGCGATCAAGTCCCCAAAGGTAGTCCATCTGAAAATGATACATTGATGAACCACCCGTAAAGAAATAAGAGAAACAAGTTGCTGTTACGGATGCTATCAAGATAGGCAAAAGAGAAGCCATCGTTAAATCTACCATCAGCACTTCAAGTGTGAAGACCAAACCTGCTATTGGGGCTTTGAAGATTCCTGATACCGCTGCTGTTGCGCCACAACCGACGAGGAGCATAAGCGTGCGATTGTCTAACTTAAATATACGTCCCAGGTTACTTCCTATTGCTGATCCCGTTAAGACGATAGGTGCCTCAGCTCCTACCGAACCACCAAAGCCAATCGTTATAGCAGACGCAACAATAGACGACCATGTGTTATGGGCTTTTAAGCGCGATTGGTTTGTAGAAATGGCATAGAGGACACGTGTTATACCATGCGAGATATTATCACGTACAACATACTTAACAAACAAACTTGTGAGCCAAATTCCTACGACTGGATAGATGAGATAGAGCCAGTTTATGGTTGTAACATGAAATCCGGAGGTAACCAATTCCTCTATCACCTTGATAATTACATGAAGAATGTAGGCTGCTAAAGAAGCCAGAAAGCCAATCGCAAATGCTAATACTAAGACCAGCTCACGATTGGACACATGATTCTTTCGCCAATTGTCAAGACGAGGTATAAGTCCCAGACTATCTGATGCTTTCATCTATCTGTTCAATTATTTCCTTATAATTGTTACTTCGCCATCAGCAGTCAACTTGATAATGCTAGATGGAGTGTGTGGTTTGTGCTCCTGACGTCTTGTCTGACAAACATAATCAACACCATCAAGAATCTCCTGTGAGATGTCACAATAGTTTTGTGCAGCTGGTTCACCACTGACATTCGCTGACGTACTGACGATTGCTTTTTGGAATCGATAACATAACTCGTGAGAGAACGCTTCCTTCGTAACTCGAATACCGATAGAACCATCTTCTGCTATCAAATTTGGAGCAAGATTCACTGCGCCATCAAGAATTAATGTTGTTGGTTTCTCAACAGCCTCTATCAGCTGCCAAGCAACATCTGGTACGTCACGCACATAACGCTGAAGACGATGGTCAGAATCGACCAGGCAAATCAGTGCCTTCGAATCGTCTCTGCGTTTCAAAGCATAAACCTTTGCCACTGCCTCTGCATTGGTAGCATCGCAACCTATACCCCAAACGGTATCCGTAGGGTAAAGAATAATACCACCTTGTCTCATCACCTCGATAGCTTTCTTGATGTCGTCTTCCTGTTTCATCGTCTTTTCTTTTTTTTCTTTCTAAGTATTATTAGTAAACGCAAAGTTAGAGTAAAAAAACGAGAACACAAAACAAAACTTATAAAAAGAAAAGATATATTGTATAGTGTCTCCTCATTGCTAATAAGGAAAAAATACCGCATCCCTCCCCGAAAAGGGAGGGGGCAAATTTGCTAAGTGAAGGGTGATTGGTTTGTTGTTATTGGGTTTGCGAACTGCAAGCGTATTAGTCTCTAATCATCTCTCACGAAGTGTTGGTGACGAGACTTCTGTGAATTCTCCCTACCTTAGAGGTCTATATGGGTTTGAATCAGGGAGTTCTGTTCCCCTGTCTCTTTATGAGTATTCTGTCTTTAAACTTTGCGTCAAAGAACCTGTATTCTGTATCCAAGAGTCACCTCAAACATACTGTTACGAGCGTTCTTTAGTAAATCCTTTGCTTTATCGTCTTTCGCTAACTTCCTGAAGAATATGTTGTAACGTGCCTCTATCTGCCACTGCTTCCACTCATAGCTAGCACCGATAGGGATAGCTATATCACCTTTATAGATATGATTCCTTAGATTGAGATCTTCACCATGTTTCTCTTTCGCATGTGCATTTACGACATATCCTGTATGTATGCCTGTAGTGAAACTCCATGGTAAATCAGCCCAAGGATACCAACGAACTAAATAGCTCGTGTTGATATAATGCAGATTTACGCTGTATGGACCATATTTCTGTGTAACAGGATTACCATAGTCATCTGTTGCGCTGATATTTCGATAGATGCCCGATGCTCCTTGCTGGCTATACTGCATTTCTACGTCTAACGCAATGTTCTTAGCCAAGAATACCTCAACATAGGCTCCAGCAACGACTCCTGGTTTTATGTTATTCTCAACACCTAAAAGGTTAGATAAGTTTAAGCCAACTTTTGGGGCTACGTAGATGTCCCAAATCGTATGATCACCAGTTGGTTTGGTATCTTGAACAATAGCTTCTTTAACGTCTTGGTAGCCTTCTTTCACAGCCTCGCCAATACGCTTTGCGGCGTTCTTGTTTATTACCTGAGCTTGTCCGTTTGTCAATGCCCCTAAAAGGATGGCAGCAATCAATATAATCTTTTTCATTTTTTTAGGATAACTGATTATGTTGCAAAGATAGTAATTTTTCTTCAAACCATTGATATCTTGTGGCTTTTTCATACATATAAAGATACAGAATGCTAAACAGAATGACATAAAGGTATAGATAATGTTAAGCCATAATGACATAAAGCCATATTCTTTAATGACATATTCGATATAAGCTGTGTGGATAAATATGTTTGATAGCCATAATGACATAAAGCCATATTCTTTAATGACATATTCGATATAAGCTGTGTGGATAAATATGTTTGATAGCCATAATGACATAAAGCCATATTCTTTAATGACATATTTGATATAAGCTGTGTGGATAAATATGTTTGATAGCCATAATGACATAAAGCCATATTTTTTAATGACATATTCGATATAAGCTGTGTGGATAAATATGTTTGATAGCCATAATGACATAAAGCCATATTTTTTAATGACATATTCGATATAAGCTGTGTGAATAAATATGTTTGATAGCCATAATGACATAAAGCCATATTTTTTAATGACATATTCGATATAGGCTGTGTGGATAAATATGTTAAGCCATAATGACATAAAGACATTTGTTATGACATATTCAATACAGGATAGGTGGTTGGAGTATTAATTATGTCTCTATGTCATTCTGTCTTTGCTTTGTCATCATACGTGCGGGGTATCTCGGTGATTACTCCCCTCCCTTTGGGGGAGGGGTTAGGGGGTGGGGCCATTTCTTTCTTTTTTATATCGTGTGCCTACAATTATTCTATGAATATTCTTTCTTTTCTCATTTTTTTTATTTAATTTTGTACCCATAATAACAGAAAATAAAAACTATTAACAGAAAGAGTCTGCGAGCGAATCCCAACTACTGAATTGACCAACACAGTTTTTGTTGTTTAATTGAACGATTGTAACTGTTTCAAGTCCTTTTGTTTTTGCGTTTCGTTCTAAAGTGGAGGAACCGTAATAGTTGTCAGCCTGCGAGCAAATCCTTGTTTGCAGGGAGGAGATGATGTTTTTCATTCAAACAGTTGACAATTTCATTTATGGGGTGTTCTAGATGATTCTCTTTCTTCAGACTGATAGTTTAATATCAATGATTAACTATGGAAATAAACGATTTACTCAGCTTAAACGCATTCCCTAAAGGTTATGAAGCTTGCTTTCTGGAGGGTTGTTCTTTGAAAGAAACTTGTCTTCATCATTTGTATTACAGTTTACAACCGGTGAACAATACTTGGGGTGATGCCATTTATCCTTCAGTTCTTAAGGCTGAAAACCTTGTGGATGGTTGTTGCAGGATGTATCAGGAGAAGAAGCTCGTCACTTGTTATGCGGGGTTTACTCATTTCTTCGATGAGGTGCGCCGTATGGATTTACCAAGTCTTCGCAAAGAAGTATATACCTATTTTCGAGGACGCAGCAATTTTTATCGTTATAGCAATGCTGAAAATGGATACCTTTATACACAGTCGATGGCAGATGATATCAAAGCGTTATTTATGAAGTATGGCTATAACGAACCTAAATACGAACGGACATTTGAATCAATACCCTTCCGGCAGTAAGTATTGAGTCCGTTTTTAAACAAGATATGATTAGTTTAAGCATCATAAAAGTGCTATTTAAAGTTTATTCGGAGCCTTCGGACAAACTTTCCGACACTCTAGGACACTCTGTCTGGAGGCTTCGGACAAAGTGTCCGGGCTATTCGTACAATTAGTTTGGAGGTCTCGGAAAAGCATTAAAGATGTTATAGATGGCATAAAAGTGATTTAATCTTTGTAACTATTTAGCGACAATGTGTATAAACTATTGTTGATTATCAACAAGTTACATAAATAAATGCATACAAATTCTAATAAAGAATGTCACTTCGAACCTTTTTGTCACAATGTTAAGTTTATAGGTTCTTGATATTCAACGTATATTATCGCTGAATAGTTACAAGAATTTATCAGAATGTTTATTAATGTTAAACATAATGTAAGCAAAGGTATTTATACAGCTTCTTAAAAAATCTTGTTTTATTTTTAGTTCGACATAATTTACATATTAAATGGATTTTATTTATAGTATTATAATTCCTCATAAAAACATTCCCAAGCTTTTGCAACGGTGTTTGGATTCTATTCCAGAAAGAGATGATGTACAAGTTATCATTGTGGATGATAATAGTGATCCTGCTATTGTTGACTTTGAACATTTCCCAGGACTACAACGTAAAAATACAATTGTTGTTTTTGACAAATCATCTAAGGGGGCTGGACATGCAAGAAATATTGGAATAGAACATTCCAATAGTAAATGGTTAATATTTGCAGATGCTGATGACTTTTTTAATTATTGCATTGATGAATGCTTAGATAAATATAAGGATGCTTCTGAAGATGTTATATATTTCTTTGCAAACTCTCTTGATAGTGTTACTTATGTAAACAATAATCGTGGAGGGGCTGTGAATAATCAGCTGGAAAGGTATATGTCTGATAATGAGAGCAACGAGTGGCTTGTTAGATATGAGTCTGGAGTTCCATGGGCAAAGTTTTTTAAATCCAATGTTATCGAAAAATATCACATCAGATTTGATGAAACTCGCATACATAATGATAATACGTTCTCTTATTTAGCTGGTTATTTTGCAAAACGAGTTAAAGGTGTTGGAATTGCGATATATTGTGTAACTTATAGAGATGGTTCTATTACATATACAGAAATGGATATGGAGAAGTTCAAGGACCGGTGGACTGTTTTTGCAAAACGAGTAGCCTTTATGGAGCAACATAATCTTAAGTATTTTACCTATGATAGCTTTTTTATTACTTGTCTATTAGAGCTTAAGAAAAAAAAAGATAAAACCCGTTACCATGAAGCTTTGAATATTTTTGAACAGAATGGTGTGCCTATTTCTCTGATAAAATCATTTGTAAGACAGCGAAGGAAAATGGATTTTACGTATAAGGTAAAACATTTTCTTTATCAATTATTAAAATGGTAGAATTATGATGCATGTCGTATGTACTACTGATTCAAATTATGTGATGCCTACTGGGGTCATGATAAAATCATTATCAGTTAATAATAATGAAGAACGAATAGTTTTTCATATAGTTGTAGATGAGAGCGTTACCACACAACAAAAAAAGGAATTGAATCGAGTTTTATGTGAGAATCCTCAACATTCTCTTCTATTCCATCTTGTGGATGATACTTTATTTGATGATTTCCCCCAGTTGGGTGCATCTAATCCAAAATTGTTTATAACGAAAGCAACATATTATAGATTGTTATTTGCAGAAATTCTTCCAGATTCTATTAATAAAGTAATTTATTTGGATTGTGATATGATTGTCCTGGGCTCGATAGCTGAACTCTGGAATATAGATATTTCACACTATGCATTGGCTGCTGTAACTGACATGTCAGAAAGAATTCATGACTTCCAACGTTTAGGCTATAATCCAGAGTTAGGATATTTTAATGCAGGATTGTTACTGATTAATCTTGCATATTGGAGAGATATTAATGCTAAAAGCTTATTTTGGGAATTAATAAAGAAAGATCCAGAACGAATAAAATATCATGATCAAGATGTTTTAAATATTTGTTTTAAAGATGATAAAAAGATGTTGCCTTTCAAATGGAATTTTCAGGATGGTTTTATTTACAAGCCTGAATTGATGGAGTTAGATGAAAAAAAATATCATCAACAACTCATAGAAGCACGTCAAAATCCGATCATCATTCATTATACCTCAATGGCAAAACCTTGGCATGTAGAATGTTTAAATCCTTATAAAAAATATTTTCTTAAATATCTAAAGCAGACCCAATGGAAAACTTATAAGATAAAGCGAAGGTTCGCATATAATCCTTTGAAACATCATTTAGGATTTTTTTTACGGATGTTACATCTTCGTAAGCCTTTGCCACAACATGTTTATCCTTATTCTATTATGAATAATGATGTCTAAAGTATTTAAATCTAAATATTAATTTCTTATGGAAGAAAATATACGTGGAAAAGCTTTTTCAGGAATAATATGGGGAGGTATGGAGAAACTTTCTCTTCAAATTTTTGGTTTCGTGCAAGGTATTATTCTTGCACGTTTACTTTCCCCTGCTGATTATGGATTGGTTGCGATGGTAGGCATCTTTGTGATGCTTTCTTATACTTTCGTTGATGCTGGGTTTGGAACTGCTCTTATTCAAAAAAAAGATAGAACGGAGAAAGATTATTCTACGGTCTTTCTTATGAACCTTTCTTTGTCCTTTTTTATATCACTGATATTATTCCTATCTGCTCCTTTTATAGCTGACTTTTATAAAGAACAGATTTTAACAAAGATTGTCCGGACATACTCTTTTATTATTTTCCTTAGTTCTTTGGTTGCAATCCAAGACGTCAGGTTATCTATTTTTTTAGAATTCAAAAAAAAGAGTATAATTAACATGGTAATCACTGTAGTGTCAGGCGTTTTATCAATAATTCTTGCATTTTCAGGATATGGAGTGTGGTCATTAATTTATCCACAATTTGTAATGTTATTTGTAAAATGTTTGCTTTATTGGCATTTTCAACATTGGATACCGAAGTTAGCTTTCTCGCGTGAATCATTTTGTAAGTTATTTGGTTTTGGCTCAAAGATACTTATCTCATCTATTATGGCAACTTTTTCGGGGAATATTTATTCGCTGGTAATTGGAAAAATATTTTCTGCAAGTGCATTAGGATTTTATGGTCGAGCTGATGGTTATGCAGCACTTCCTGTAAAAACTATTACTGGTGTAGTAGATAGCGTTACTTACCCTGTACTAAGTAAATTTCAAGATAACGATGCACAATTAATTGGTTCTTTTAAACGTATGTTACGTATATCTGCCTATGTTATTTTTCCAATAATGATAGGATTGGTGGTTTTAGCTAAACCTCTTGTTTTAATCTTAGTAACTGAAAAATGGTTACCTTGTGTCGTATATTTACAAGTACTTTGTTTTGCCCGGATGTGGTGGCATGTACACATTTTAAATTTAAACCTTCTAAAAGCGCGAGGCCGTTCTGATTTATTCTTAAAGTTGGAGGTTGTAAAACAATTTACAGTTATATTTTTTCTTATAGCTTCAGCACCATTTGGAATTTTGGCTATATGTGTAGGTAGTGTATTTTCATCATTAGTAAGCATGTGTATTAATTCCTATTATACAGGAAAACTATTACAATTTGGAATAGTTAAACAATTAAAGGAAATGTTACCATCCATATTATATTCTTTAACCATGGGTATAATAGTTTACCTTTCAGTCTTTTTCCTTTCAAGTATGTGGCTAAGACTATTAGTGGGTATATGTGTAGGAATGTTTTCTTACGTTTTACTCTCTATTCTAACTAAGTCTCAAGATTTTAATTATCTATTAGCGTTAGTTCGTGAGAAGATAGGTAAATAATTAATATATGAAACAGCGATATAATTATATAGACAGATTGAAAGGGCTGGCTATTATAATATCATAGATATATAATTTTATTGTGATTTGTTCGTTTAAGTCCTTTACTAAAAAAGTTTGTTTATGGTAGGTATAATTAATAAATACAATAAAAGAAACTCATCTTATGAGTTATTGCGTATATTGTGTATGTTATTTGTTGTAGGTGGGCATCTTATTGGGAAAGGCATGCAAATTACATACGACAATACACTATTAGGGGGGGGGAGGACTATACCCTTTCAAGACTCCTCTATAGCTTCTGTACTGTTGCTGTAAGCACTTTCATACTAATTTCAGGTTATTTTGGCATAAACTTCAATTGGCGTAAAATATTAAAAATTTGGTTTTCTGTGTTATTCTTTTCTTGGGTAATAGTAATTTATAAGATTATAGGACAAAATGATATCAAAGGTTGTCTACCTTATTTTTTGCCAATCATTTCTAATGAATTCTGGTTTATATCTTGTTATTTTATATTATGTGGATTGTCACCATTGTTAAACAAATTAGTTGACAGTTTGTCAAAGAGACAGTTAAAGCAACTGGTACTATTAAATTGTGTTGTTTTTTATGGTTGGGCAACTTTTAATTATATATTCAATTTTAGGCAATTTGTCCCCGACTTTGGAGGAGGTATAATAAATTTCGCTATTTTATATTTAATAGGAAGATATATAAAGCTGTATGGACTTGTTAATCGTTCGTCATTTTTTTGGACTTGTGCTTTTATAGGTAATACATTCTTGATGGTGTTATTAGAGCTATTATATTCTTATATTCTTCATTTTGGATTCACAAGTTTCGAAAATATAAATTCAGTTTTCGTAGTAGCAAATGCAATCTTTCTTTTTTTGGCATTTAAGAACTTACATTTTCATAGTCGGTATATAAATTATTTGGCGGTGTATTGTTTAGCCGTCTATATTATTCATTTTAATGATGTAGGAATGCCTTTTCTTACAGATTTCTTTGGTTTGAAAAATTTACATGGGATTAGCATCTTATGGAGTGTACTATTTATTCCCCCTATTGTGTATTTAGTTTGTGTGATTATAGAGTTCATTCGTAGAACTCTTTGTGGCAGAATCGAAAATTATATATTAGATGCGATAGCACAAAGATGGAAATTAAATTAGTTACATATATTATCCCTATCTATAATGTCTCAGACTATATCGTAAAGTCAGTGCGGAGTCTTTTGGAGCAAAGTTATAGTAATATAGAGTATATTTTTATCAATGATTGCTCCTCGGATGACAGCGAAATAAAGCTACGTAGAACTATTGAAGAATTTCCTGAGCGGTGTGATAATATTAAAATTATTACGAACAAACAGAACCTTGGCTCTGCTACAAGTCGCAATATAGGTTTAGATACAGCACAAGGTGAATATGTCATGTTTGCTGATAGTGATGATTGGATTTTTATGGATTATGTGGAATCTATGGTTCGCCAAATAGATTCTGGTAATTATGATATTGTATATTGTGACTATTTTGAAAGCTATAATAATCATGACATTCGTATCAGCCAAGCTTATGGTCAAGATAATATAGAATGTATTCGTGCAATGTTAGGTAGAGGGATGCATGGGTCTACTTGTAATAAGATTTATAGAAGGTCTTTCCTGTTAGCATCCAAACAAAGATTCATAGATGGGGCAGACCTTTTTGAAGATGTAAGTTGGAATATTCGTTTATTTTCTTGTACGAAACAAATCTCTTATCTTTCTCAGGCTTTCTATCACTACGTTCAGTATAATAATAATTCTATTATTAAGAGCATGTCTTCAACTGAAAAGAAACGAAACAGAGCCTTGCAGCGTATTGAGAATGTAAGAGTTGCTTGTGACTATCTATTATCTTTAGGGTTTTCTGCACATTTAGGTCGTGAAATAAATGAATGGAAGTTGATGGCAAAAAATGATTTGATAGATGAGAAGGATAGGAGTTCTTTGCAAAGTTGGATAGAAATATTTCCTGAAGCAGATTCTGCGATTATTAGTTGCAACAAGATAACGTGGAACTATAAACTTCTGTTATTGTCATTACACTATAAACGTATTTGGCTCTATAACCTTCAAAGGACTATAATGCGTAAATTAAGATGAGAAAGATAGTTTTTTGGATGCCTCGTGCGTGTATGGAACCAGCAGGTGGCTTTAAAATAGTTTTTGAATATGCTAATAGACTTGCCAAAGACGGTTTTCCTGTAGAAATAGTATATCCAATGATTCATTATGGGGCAAGGTATGATTGGAAGCATGCAATAGCTTACCGACTTATTTTCCTTTGGCGACTCATTTTTAAATCGTATAAGCCTGCCAAATGGTTTCATATAGAGGATTCCATTCGACAGAGATGGTTATGGAAACTTGAAAATTATCAGCTAAAAGAACCAGCGGTTATAGTTGCTACTGCTATAGAGACAGCATACAGCTTGCAGAATTATCAAAGTAAATACTTAGAAGGCAAATTTAATTTTATTCAGGGATTTGAGAACTGGAGTTTTACGGATGAACAAGTAATACAAAGTTATCATTTTCCAATAAAGAAAATTGTAATTTCAACGTGGCTTAAAGATATAGTAAATAGTTGTGGTGAAAAATCCGTTTTTATACCTAATGGATTTGATTTTACTTTCTTTAATGTAAAGAATCCGATAACGGATAGGAATGAATATGAAGTTATTTGTATGTATCATACCAGTGCTCTAAAGGATTTTTCAACAGCTTCTAAAGCCTTTGATATTGTAAAAGAAAAACACCCTCAGTTACACGTAACATTATTTGGCGTATTTGATAAACCAGATTTACCTGTGTGGTATGATTATTACCAACGCCCAGAAAAAGAACTCTTTAACAAGTTGTATAATAATGCTGCAATCTATGTTGGTTCAAGTCAGGTTGAAGGCTGGGGATTAACAGTGGGTGAAGCGATGCAATGTGGGTGTGCCGTTGTTTGTACAGATAACAAAGGTTATTTAGAAATGGCAAAAGATGGTGAAACTGCACTTGTCTCTCCAGTAAAAGATCCTCAAGCATTAGCTAAGAATATCATAAGATTGATAGAGGATGATCAGTTACGTCATACTATAGCAATGAATGGGAATAAATTTATTTATGAATTTGATATAGAGAAATCATATCTGAAACTAAAGAAATTTTTGAATGAAATTAACTAATATTATAAATATATCTGTAAGCATAATTATTGTAAATTACAGAACACCTTCTTTAACATTGGCGTGTATAGACAGCATTTATGCTCATACAAAGGGTGTTGATTTTGAAGTAATTGTTGTAGATAATCACTCAGAAGATGATTCTGTTGAACGTTTAAGCAAAGATAATAGGATTATACTTATTGAAAGTTTACGGAATGGTGGCTTTGGATATGGAAATAATCTTGGGATGAAAGTTGCACGTGGAAAATATTTCTTTCTATTAAACTCTGATACGCTTTTGGTAAACAATGCAATAAAAGAATTTTATGATTATGCCGAAAGTCATGAACCTAAAACTCTCTATGGTTGTTATCTTATAGGAGATGATGGTACATATCGTGGGTCTTTTCATTATTTCCCTGCATTAACTATTGGGGCTTTTTTCAGAAGACTTTTTCGTAAACAAAATTATACGCCAGACTATACGGATAAGGAAGTAGAATGTATTTGTGGAGCTGATATGTTTATTCCTCGTACTGCGATAGAAGAATGTGGAGGTTTTGATGAGAATATTTTTCTTTATGGGGAAGAGGGAGAATTACAATTTCGTATGGCAAAAGCCGGCTATAAGCGTATGTTACTCTCTTCACCCAAGATAATTCATCTTGAAGGGAAAAGTTTAGAACAGTCAGAGACGAAAAGGAAGATTAAACTTAAAAGTCATTTTTATGTTCTGAAAAAATATATGTGTTATCCAACTTACTTGTTGGCAAGAACATATTATTACATAAGAGGATGAAAAAAATATCATTTATAATTCCGTTATATAATTGCGAACAATACATTCAGAAATGTATTGAATCAATCTTATCATTACCGATACCCAATTCTGAAAAGGAAATATTGGTAGTAGATGATGGCAGTGTTGATCGGGGTGCTGAAATAACTCAACTTTTCTCTCAGAATCATCCTGAGGTTAGACTGATTCAACAAACAAATAAAGGTGCTTCAACTGCTCGTAATCGTGGTTTAGAAGAAGCTCAAGGTAAATGGGTATGGTTTGTAGATGCCGATGATCAGGTTATTTGGGATACAACAAATAGTTTCCCATTAGAAAGTCTATTAGAATTGGAAGATACAGAACTTATCTGCTTTAATTATAAAAAAGAATATTCCCAAGCTTTAATAGAACATACAGATTATCATTCTCAAGAAAATATAGATGGTGTTAGCTATTTGTATCGACATCAAAGTCTGTATCTTTGGAATAAAATTTTTCGAAGAAGTTCAATAATTAATTATCGTTTTGTAGATGGTACGAAGAATATAGAGGATATGTATTTTGATATGAAAGCTATTATTGATATGAAACATGTGCTTTGTGTGCCAATTTATGGCTATGTTTATAATCAACTTAATTTTAATTCAACTTCACGGAGTAGATCATTATCTAATCTTAGGAAGTTGAGTGATGATACGCAGACAATTCATTCTCTTATTAAGAAGGATATTTCAGTTATGACTGGCGAAAAGAAAGATGTGTTTCAGTTTCTTCTCAATCTAAGTTCTGTCGGATATATTTATAGTTTGGTAACACTATATCCTATAAGGGAGATAAGAAAAAGCTTGAAAGAATATCGAGAGAGGGGATTATACCCTATTAAAAAAACTGGTATAAAAAAGTATGATCTTTTTCTGCTATTTACTAACTGTTCTGTTGGTGTAGTTCTTTGTAGAATTTTATTTTTATTACGCCGATTGTAAAAATTAGATATAAGAATTTGATAATTTAAAAAGATATGATATTATAATGGCTTACTATTTAGTTTTATTTCTTTTTACAGCTATTCTTGCATGGGCTCATAATGGTGAGACGAAAGTGTCTAAATCTTTCTTCTTCGCATTTTGCCTTTGTATCGGTCTGTTTGTTGGTTTAGCTGATATGTTAGGTGGATATGACCGATATATATACAGTGAGGTTTTCGAAAGAATGCACGAGAGTATAAGTGAAGGAGTGGTTTTCAGTCAATCGTTTCTGTCGTTTTTTGGCAAGGAGCCTGTTTATGGATTGATTAACGACCTTATTGCATTTTTTACCCCTAACCGATATGTCTTTATTTTAGTTTACACCTTGGCATTATATGTAGTGTATGCTATTAATTTCTATAAAAACACAAAGAATCCATTCTTTGCCCTTCTTATATTCGAAGGGTTGATGTTTTTCTTTACCTTTACTTATCTTCGCCAAGTATTAGCTGCTGGTATAATATGGTTAGCGATTCCTTATGTTACACATCGGAAGTTTAAGAAATACCTTTTGTTCGTGATGCTGGCAACGCTTATTCACAATTCTGCAGCGTATATGATACTTTTATATTTTATTCCAAGGCGGAAATTTGAACAAAAACATATAATCTTATTCATGTTAGCATTGTTGATTTTTGGCGTTAGTGGATTAACAAAATATGTCTTTTCAATCTCTGGAGATGCCATTAATAATGCAAAGATTGCAGGATATGCGAATACGGCTGAGTTTGGATTTAGAATCGAGTATGTAATTGAATCTGCGTTATTTCTTTTCATTCTATTGACAAATTATAAAAAGATTGGCGAAGATGAATATTCATTGACTATGGTTAATGTATATTTGATGTTTTGTGGGCTTCTACTTTTCTTTTGTAAGTCGTCTGATGGTGGACGCATTTCATGGTACTGTTTATTAGGAGTTATTGTTATATTAGAAAAACTTTGCAGACCAAAATCAGCAGTTCCATTAAAAAGTTTCATAACACTTTTGTGTGTTGTCCTTTTCTATCGAATACTCTCGTCATGGGGGATATTACTCTACCCATACAAGACATTCCTTACTCCAGGAATCAGACAAGGTGATTTCATAGAAGAATTGTATGAGTATGACCATACATATGACAATGATAAATTGTATAATTTATGATAACCGTATTTACTCCTACATACAATAGAGGTAATCTGTTAAACAGGCTATATCAGAGTCTTTGTAAACAAATATACAAAGAATTTGAATGGGTGATTGTTGATGATGGTAGTAGAGATAATACAGCTTCTATTGTCGAATTGATACAGAAAAAGCATTTAAGGAATGAGTTCTCAATCCGTTATTTTAATAAAGAGAATGGGGGGAAGCATACGGCAATTAACTTAGGAGTAAAGAAGGCACAGGGGGAGTTATTCTTTATAGCCGATAGTGACGATTTCTTACCAGCAGACTCTTTACTGATTGTTCATGAAGAATGGGATAAGATAAAACATGATGATTCTTTTCTTGGCTTGAGTGGTGTCGATGCAGATGCAAAAGGAAATATAATAGGTAGTGGTTTACCAAAAGAATACATTGATTGCCATGCCTGGGAGATCTCAACAGTTTATAAAGTTACAGGTGACTTAAAAGAGGTTTTCCGAACGGAAGTGTTACGCCAATTTCCTTTCCCTGAGATTAAAGGAGAAAGATTTTGTCCAGAGGTTTTAGTATGGTTTCGGATGGCACGGCATTACAAAATGAGATTTTTGAATCGTATTATTTATATCGCGGATTATCAACCAAATGGTATCACGTCAGCAATATCACGCTTACGGATGAATAGTCCTATAGGTAGTATGTTAACATACTCTGAATTGGTACATTATCCCATTCCTTTTAAGGATAAATTAAGAAATTCTATAAACTATTGGCGTTTTCGTTTTTGTTTAACAACTAAAAATAAAGCTGGTGTATCACCAAATGAAGTAGATATACCTAAAATCAGTGGGAGATGGTATTTCTTAGCACCAATAGGATATTTAATGCATCTTAAAGATAAAAGAAATATATAAATAATAAATATGAAATCAGATAATCTTCATATAGCAATATCTTCTGACGCTAATTATGCCAAATTAGTTTCAATATTACTTGTCTCACTCTTTGATAATAATAAGTGGGCGAATTGTATAACAGTACATCTTTTGTCTAATAATATAGACGAAGAAAGTATAAAGCAGATTGAAAGACATATTCCTTGTGGTCAAGGTTTCTTAAATGTGTATGATATAAGTGATATTAACAGTCGTTTAAAGGTTAGGGTGCCGCCTACAATTTCGATATCATCATACTCTAGATTATTTCTTTCTTCTCTTTTATCTAGTGACATAGATAAAGTTATCTATATGGATGTGGATGCAATTGTTTCGGGGAGTTTAGAAAAACTTTGGAATACTGATATGAAAGATTATCAAATAGCTGGTGTTTTGGATGATGTTTCGCTATATGCAAAAAAAGCTATCGGGTTGTCTTTTGATACTGCATATGTAAATGCAGGCTTTCTTGTGCTTAATATTAAGCAATGGAGAGAGGACGATATTGAAGCAAAAATATTAGATTATCTTATAGCACATAATGGCAAAGTTTTTCATCACGATCAAGGGTTGATTAATGCAGTGTGTATACGTAAAATGATATTATCTGTGAATTATAATATGGTAACTAATTTCTTCGTTTTCCCTTATCATAGCTTTAAGCAGCAGCCATTCTATTCTGAAGAAGAAATGGAGGATGGAAAAAAGCATCCGATATTTATTCATTTTACAGCAGGTGTCGCTAATCGCCCATGGATGGAAAATTGTAAGCATCCTTTAAAGGACATTTTCCTTAAGTATAAAGCAAGATCTTTATATAAAAATGTTCCGTTAGAAAAGGACTCACGTTCGACTAAACTTAAGATACTTGCAAGTCTGTACTATCATTGCAAACCACTATATTACTTTAGTCTCAAGCTTCGTTCTTTGGTGGAAAGTAGAATATAGTTATTATAATGGAAGTAGGAGATTTTATACATCTCATTGGTGTTAAATAATATCGAAAATGTTGGTTGGGTAGTATGATATCCATCTATAATTTGATTAACAAATAATTTTAAAGATTACTTAGATGAAGGTTTATATTGATCCAAGAACAGAATACAGATATACCTCATTTTATAGGTTAGGTTTATATAAACTTTTTGGGAAAGATAAAATAATATATTCCGTTAATCCATTTGAAGATTTAAAGATTACAAATGCAAGTCAATATGGTTGTGGAATGGAGGTAGTGTTTGATAATGAAAATGGTAAAATAACGAAAGTTTATTTTGATATTAAGGACGTAGCTGAAATTGAAAAAGACAAATATGATTGGTGTGATATCTATTCTAAAGTCAATATAGAGTTTGGAGATTTAGAGAAATATGAAAAATTATTTGTTCCAGGTCCTAATTTTGGCATAAGGAATCATTCTCTTGTAGGTTTATTATCATTCGGCTTGTTAAATTATTATCGTGGAAAATCCTCGTCTTTTCAATCATTAAGGCGATATATGCACGATTACTTCTATATTTATGTGCGCCGTCGCCCTATTAAATATTATGAAGATTTTGTAGAAGTAAAATCTAATTATGTTTTTCACGCATCAACATTATGGTATAATCAATTTGCCAAAGATTGTACCAATCTTTATCGAGGGGAATTTTTGAAATCTTGTCAACGTGCGGGAATGGAAATCGAAGGTGGCTTGTACTACTTAAAAGATGACCCTGCTGTTTTGTCTGAGATGCCTGACTATCCTTATTATGAAGAAATATATAAGAACTTTCTATATGAAAAACGTCTTTCAATGGATGATTATATCCGAAAGACAAAAGAGAGCGTTGTCGTTTTCAATACACCAAGTGTTTGCGGTTGTCATGGTTGGAAGTTAGGTGAATATCTATGTATGGGAAAGGCTATTATATCTTCTCCACTTCTCCGTGAAATGCCAGGAGAAGGTCTTATACACGGAAAGAATATTCATTTTGTCAACTCTCCTGAAGAAATATATGATGCAGTGATAAAGATTAATACTGATGAAGATTACCGAAAGCATTTAGAGGAAGGAGCAAGGCGTTATTATGAAGAATGGATTGCCCCAGAGGTTGTTATAAAGCGGTTGTTGGAGAAAGTAGGTGAAAAGGTCTGAGGCGGAAAAGAAATACTTGGTTCTCGTTCAGGTTTTACATTTTCAATTTTGCTGTCATTTCTGTCACTATAGGTCGTAGCATAAAGTACATTATATCAAGTATTTGTATTCTAATGTTAAAATGACAGGAAACATATATAAACCTTATTTTGATGTTTTATTCAGATAATACAATCAGTAGAGTAGAACGATATAGCATAAAAGATACAAGAGAATGAGAATTTTACAAGTCATAACATCTTTGGATATGGGTGGAGCTGAAACGTTGGTGGTTAATTTGATACCAAGATTACAGGCTTTGGGAAATACGGTGGATTTATGTATCTTTGATTGTACGGAAACACCACTGACCAAACGATTAAAATCTGAATGTCCACAGACGAAGATTTACGCATTAGGGCATGGGGTTTATAATCCTCTCTATATATGTAAATTGGCAAAGATTATGAAAAACTATGATGTTGTTCATACGCACAATTCTTCACCACAACTTTTTGTTGCAATCGCCAATATGTTTGTTCGCACGAAACTTGTATCTACGGAACATAACACCTCAAATCGGAAACGGAACTGGAAATGGTACCGTCCTATAGAAAGCTGGATGTATGGAAGATACAATCATGTGATTTGTATCAGTAAGATCGCAGAAGAGAAATTAAGGGAATATATGGGAGGTGAATGGCTTGATAAATCATCAAATAAGTACAAGATGATTACAACCATTAATAATGGTATAGACGTTGGAGCCATATCCAAAGCCATCCCTTGTAAGGAGCTATTAGACCTAAAGGAAAATCGTAAGTCTATCTTGATGGTGGCTGGATTCCGAAAGCAAAAGAACCAAGATACTATTATTAGGGCTTTAACCTTATTAGATAAAGAAAAATACGAGATTTGGTTTGCTGGTATAGGTGAACGGATGGAGGAAGTAAAACAATTAGCTCTTTCTTTAGGTATTAGTGAGCGAGTTAGATTCTTAGGCTTACGTACCGATATTCCAAATGTCCTGAGAGCAGCAGATGTGATTGTGATGTCTTCTCATTGGGAGGGATTAAGTCTTAGTAATGTAGAAGGGATGAGTGCGCATAAACCTTTTATTGCTTCAGATGTTAATGGCTTGAAAGAGGTTACTAAGGGATATGGTATTCTTTTCCCACATGAGGATGCAAAGGCATTGGCAGAAGAAATTAACCGATTAGCAAGTGATGAAGCTTATTATAACGAAATTGCAGAACGCTGTTATAATAGAGCCTTGGAGTTTGATATTAGCAACACCGTTAATGGTTATGCTGATGTTTATAAGGCTGTCTTGAAATAAAGTCCTCAATATTTACCTATTTTTATTTGAAAATTGGAAGCAAATCAAAGAAAAAAAATTATTCGCGTAACAACAGCAGATATCTCTTTGGATGGTTTACTGAAAGGGCAGCTGAAGTTTTTGAACCAATACTTTGAGGTTATTGGTGTTGCAAAAGATACAGGTGTTCTGAAGGAAGTTAGTAAACGAGAGGGAATTCGTGTTGTGGATGCTCCCTTGGAACGCCCTATCAGTTTGTTAAAGGATATCAAAGGGCTTTGGTTCTTGTATCGTCTGTTTCGTAAGGAGAAGCCATGGTGTGTCCATACTAATACTCCCAAGGGAAGTCTTTTGGCAATGATAGCAGCATGGTTTGCATGCGTTCCGCATAGAGTTTATACCGTCACTGGCTTACGTTATCAAGGAGCTCATGGAATTCTTAGAAATATTCTAAAAGGGATGGAAGTTTGTACTTGTTTTTTTGCAAATAAAGTTGTTCCCGAAGGAAATGGAGTAAAGCAAATTCTGCAGGAGGATCATATAACAAAAAAGGAGTTGAACGTTATTCTGAATGGAAATATAAATGGAGTTGATATTGACTACTTTTCTCCAGACCATTTTACAGCAGAAACAAGAATAAACGGAAAGCCATATACAGGAAGTAAAGAAGATATTCGTAAAGACTTAAATCTTAGTAAAGATGATTTTGTTTTTATTTTCATAGGGCGAATCGTTGGTGATAAGGGTATGAATGAACTATCTGATTCTATGAAACGTTTTCAAAAAGAAGGTAAGAATGTAAAGTTACTTCTTGTTGGACGTTTTGAAACAGAACTCGACCCTTTGAAGAGTGGTAATGAGGATTTTCTTAGAAATAATCCAGATGTACGTTTTGTTGGCTATCAAAGAGATGTACGTCCATTCTTTGTTGCAGCAGATATTTTAGTTTTTCCAAGCTATCGAGAGGGTTTTCCTAATGTAGTGTTACAAGCTGGTGCAATGGGACTACCATCTATTGTAACTAACATCAATGGATGTAATGAGATTATCAAAGAAGGACAGAATGGTAAAATATTCCCTTCTAAAGATACAGATGCATTATTTAAGGAAATGAATTGGTGTATAGAAAATAAAGATCTTATAAAGGTGATGGCTTCACAGTCTCGTAAAATGATAGTTGATAGATTTCGACAAGAAGAGGTTTGGAAGGCAACGCTCAAAGAATACGAAAAACTTGAAAAGTAGTTGACTATGAAATGTGATGTTATTGTAACATATTGTTGGAACCGAGTTGGATATAATATTATTCGTAGCCTTTATGAAAAAGGCTTAAAGGTTGTAGTAGGAGACACATCATCATATAATATTTGCAGTATCTCTAAATTTAGTGTTGGTAAATTTGTCTATAGAGATTTCAAGACAGATGAGCAAGGTTTTATTGAGGATTTGAAGAAAGCTATCAAAGATTTCTCTCCCAAAGTCCTTATGCCCACGCATGATGAAGCCTTAATTATAGCAAAACACATAGATGAGCTTCCTAAGGATGTTATATATACAATGGAATCTTATGAGAAACAAGTTCTGTTGTCTGATAAGCATCAAGCAACTATTTTATCTGATTCTGTTGGTGTACCAGTGCCCCGTTTTATAGACGATATTAAGCAAGCTACATACCCAATAGTAATTAAAACAAAATTTGGGAACTCTGCAAAAGGGGTCTTTTTTCCTAAAAAATATGATGAAGCAAAGAATATTTTACTCAAATATGATACAAAAGATATCTTAATAGAAGAGTTCTTTGCAGGTATAGATTATAGTGTAGACTGTGTTAGGTATGATGGCTTCTTCCAAGCATGTACATATAGATCTTTAGTAACAAAGACAGATGGTGGAGGAACAACAACACAAAGAATTTTGGTTGAAATGCCAGAAATAGAAAGATATTCTAAACTAATTTTAGATAAAGTTGACTATAAAGGAGTTTGTGGTATAGACTTTAAGGTTAATGAAAACACGAAGGAGGCTGTGTTTATTGAGGTTAATGCTCGATTTACTGGCGGTTTAGCAACACCAATGGCGGGTGGTTTCGATATACCTTATATTGTATATTCTCTTTTCACTTCAGGGAAGTATGAGCATAAGATTCAACCACGTATGGGGACAAAGACTAAGTGGATTCTTGGTGATATAATTACTCTTGTGGGTAAAATTCTTCGTTGTTCACTGACAATGAAAGAGTTTAATCAGATTATGAGTTGGGACTTTGATGCTTTTGATGATTATAGAAAAGAAGATAAGAAAGCTATTTTGGGTGAGTTCCTCTATTATTTTGTAAAGTTGGTAAAGAATAGAAATCTGAATCCGTAAATTAATATTATGTGTTTAAAATGGTTATTTGATAAACTCGCATCTTTGTTTGGGTTGCTATTCCTTAGTCCAGTATTATTGGTAGTAGCAATTCTAATCAAGGTGAAGATGCCTGGTCCTATATTGTTTTGTCAGAAGAGAGTGGGGCAGTATGGTAAACTGTTTACTGTATATAAGTTTAGATCGATGACTGTCAAGGCTGAGGCTTCTGTGGCAAGTAGGGATTCAGAAGCAACTTCTATTGCTTCAACTGAACAGTGCCGTATCACACCACTTGGAGAGAAACTCAGACGTTATAAGTTGGATGAACTACCAGAACTCTGGAATGTCCTCAAGGGTGATATGAGTTTTGTTGGTCCACGTCCAGACGTTCCTGGTTATGCGGATCAGTTACAAGGTGAGGAAAGAGATATTCTGAAGTTAAAGCCAGGAATAACAGGTCCAGCCAGTTTGAAATATAGAAATGAGGAAGAACTTTTAGCTTCTGTAGAGAATCCTGCTCAATATAATGATGAGGTGATTTTCCCTGATAAAGTAAAGTTAAACCTCTATTATCTAAAGAACTATTCATTTATAAAAGATATTCAAATGATTATCTGTACGGTTCTCGGTAAAAAGATGGACTATGCAGGTGAAAAAATATAGTTAGTAAAATGGAAAGAAATCGTGTTTTACTTTGTCTCGCTCATATGAGCGGTAACGAGATGAAATACATCCAAGAGGCGTTTGATACCAATTGGGTGGTGCCATTGGGACCGAATGTCAATGGTTTTGAAGATGACTTGAGACGTTTTTCAGTCTCAGTAAGTCCTTCAGGTGTAAGAAGAAACTTCCTTGAAAAAGAGGAATATCCACAGACAATTATGGCGCATGAGGATAATCCTGATAATCTTTGGAAGGAGTCTTTACCAGAATTGGAGGATAAGCGTATAGTCGCACTCTGTTCTGGTACTTCTGCTGTACACCTCGCTTTAGTAGCATTGGGAGTAAAGGCTGGCGATGAGGTTATCTGTCAGAGTTTTACCTTTTGTGCCAGTTCACATCCAGTAACTTACCTTGGTGCAACTCCAGTGTTTGTTGACTCAGAGAAGGAAACATGGAATCTTGATCCTGCACTTTTGGAGGAAGCTATTAAAGATAGAATCGCTAAGACAGGTAAGAAACCAAAAGCAATCATCGTAGTTTATCTTTATGGTATGCCTGCAAAGATAAAAGAAATTCTTGCAGTAGCAGATAAATATGATATCCCTGTTGTAGAGGATGCTGCAGAGGGTTTAGGTTCAAGATATGACGGACAGGTATGTGGTACCTTTGGTGAGTATGGTGTTCTGTCATTTAATGGAAACAAGATGATTACCACATCAGGTGGTGGTGCACTTGTTTGTCCTAATGAAGAGGCTTGTAATAATGTGATGTTCTATGCAACACAGGCTCGCGAGGGTTATCCATACTATCAGCATGAGAAGATTGGTTTCAACTATCGTATGAGTAATGTTTGTGCTGGTATCGGTCGTGGTCAGATGACAGTTTTAGATGAGCATATTGCTCATCACCATCATATTGCTCATTTATATGAAGAGGCTTTCAGTAAGATAGATGGTATTACTTTCCATGCAAACCCTTCACCAGAGTATGACTCTAATTTCTGGTTGAACACAATGGTCCTAGACCCTTCTGTTAAGGTGAAAGGGCAGGAGAATGCATATAAGACAACAGTACAGGGAGCAGTTGGTGGTGCGGCTGGTGTTATACATTCAGTAGATAATGCACATACTGATTGCGAACCTAATACGAACGTTGAGGCTATGCGTGTCTTCTTGGATAAAGCCAATATCGAGAGTCGTCCGCTTTGGAAACCTATGCACAAGCAGCCTTGTTATAAGGATTGCCCAGCATACGTGAATGGGGTAAGCGAAGAGTTATTTAAAGTTGGTATGTGTTTGCCAAGTGGACCATTGGTTACGGATGATGATGTGAAATATATTGTAGAGAAAATAAAAGAGGCAATGGAATAAAACTTATCTTTTTTATCCCATGTAAAGGGCTGACGTCGTAGATCTCAATGTCTTCGGTGCCAGCCCTTGTTGTGTTTCCTCATAGATACTAGATTATGATAATATATTTTTACTTTGCCTTCTTATCTTCTACATAAAACCCGTTAGTTGTCAGATGGATAAATAAAAACCTGAATTTTATTAGGATTGTATGTTAAGTAAATATTAGGCAAGCGTTTCTTATGCTATTTTGAAAAGTAATTGACGCAAAAGTACGAAAAAAAAACGAGCGAACGAAGAAAAGAATAAAAAAATAGTATTTATTTTTCAAGTTTTATTTTCTCATTCTTTTTGATAATATATTTTACAGAATTGAGTGTATTATAGGGTACTAATATCGTAGAAATCAGTGAGTTGATAATTGTCGATATGTTTTTTAATTGCGTCGTCTCATTCTTTTTGTTGGTCGGATTGTCAGTTGTTTTTGATAGAGAGTCTTTAGGTAATGTGGCCTCATAGTTTGCCCAACATGCCGTTGACATACGTTTTATTTGTGCAAGTCTTGTTTGCACCTCTTCTTCCTGTTGATACTGACTATAAATCTTTTCTGCATTCACATATTGGTCGTAAGCAGGTTTCCACAACTGCAGAAACATATTACATAAGCCTAGCCGATAATAGATGTCTCCCTTTTCTCGTTCATAACATACGGTTAAAGTTTTTTCATAGTAGGGGATGGCTTTCTTATACTTCTTTAGATAAAAGTTGCTCTCGGCTGTAGTATAATAGTAGATTGAGCGTTCGTGAGGGGCGAACACTTCCAGTTTGGGCATTACACTTTCCAAATATTTAGCTGCAGTCTCATAGTCCCAATCGTGGTAATAGCATAAGCCGATATAAGCTTTGAAGCGTTCGTTAAGTTTATATTCTTTATCTAAGCGCTGAAAGATGAGCAAGGCTTCATGATACTTTGCAGACGTAAAGTATTCCAGCGCTTTCCCTAACTCTTCAGCATCCTTGCTCTTCTGTGCTGAGGCTGAGAATGTTGTTGTCAGAGATAGCAGAAGTGTTATGATGAGTTTTCCCGTTATTCTTGCAGCCATATAATTTCTTTTACAATCTTATCGCCATATTGTGCAAGGTCAATATCAATCAGAACCATTCCTCTTTGATGGTTTTCGTGCGAATCACCCATGATTTGTTCTATTGCTTTTAAGTAATCTCTTACTTGTTCAAGAGAATATTCTGTTTCAAAATATCCTATACAATTCAAGAATGTATCTGACTCAATCCCAATAGGTTCTGTCCAAACTGGATTAGAAAATCGGATACCCTTGAAACGTTGTTTGAGAAGTATCTGTGCTTTGGATATGTTCTCTTCCTGCTTAGAATTTGAACCAAGTGCAATAATTGTCTTCATAATACAAAGTTACGTATAAGTTTTGAAATCTTTGTGAGATTTAGGATATTTCACTTTGCGCTATGTAATAAAAGGAGTAATTTTGCGTTAGAAAATTTAAAATAGAAATTTTATGAAGCGATATATCTTTTTTATCCTTTCATTCCTCTATATATTACCCGGCGTTGTAGTTGGACAAGCAAAGTGGAATCAGACTTATCAATCGTATATTAATCAGTATAAAGACATGGCTATCGAAGGTATGCTGAAGTATGGTGTGCCAGCCAGTATCACTCTAGCACAAGGACTGCTTGAGAGTGGAGCGGGACGAGGCAGGCTTGTTCTTCTTGGGAATAATCACTTCGGCATCAAATGTCATGGGTGGACGGGGCGTACAATCTCACATGATGATGATGAAAGGGGAGAGTGCTTCCGTGCATACAATAGTGCTTTAGAGAGCTATGAAGATCATTGTAGGTTTCTGCGTGAGCGTCCACGTTATCAAAGTCTGTTTAGTTTGGATAGGACAGATTATCGTGGTTGGGCATACGGCTTGAAGCGTGCTGGTTATGCTACTAATCCTGTTTATGCACAGAGTTTGATAAATATCATAGAGCTTTATAAGCTTTACGTGTATGATACTGCCAAAAGTTACGATCGCTTCATGGCTCATCATAGTGGTGAAAACACTACTATACCTAGTATTGGTAATGGTCGTTTGAATTCTGTTCAGGTTTTAGGCGCACACACTATAAATAAATATAATGAAAATTACTATATTGTTGTAAGACAGGGAGATTCATTTAAGTCTTTAAGTAAAGAATTAGAGATTAGTGCGGGTAAACTGGCTAAGTACAACGAGCGTGATAAGCATGATCGTCTTATCCCAGGTGAATTTATCTGGTTGAAGAAGAAACAGAAGAAAGCTCCGAAAGAGTTTAAGAAACGCCCTTATTATGTACGTAAATCTGAGAGCTTATACGATATTGCGCAGCGGTATGGTATTCGTTTGAAGAGTCTTATAAAGAAGAACGAATCAATTGCTGAACGTGGATTAAGAATAGGTGACGAGGTGCGTTTATATTAAGAGCGGAGAGCGGAGTAAAAAAACGATATCCCTAGTGGTGTTTGACGTTTAAGGCATAATGTACAGAACTAAGTCTAGATCATAGTGCAATGTACAAACTGCAATAATGCTTAACTAATAAATTGAGCATTTGCTTGCTAAAATATGTCATTGAAGAATATGTTCTTATGTCATTCTGTCTATTGTCTATAATAAGATAGCTACAAAAAGTTGTCTTATTAATTAAGGGAACTATATTCTGATACAGATTTACATCTAAACCTCGTACGCTCCGAGACCCATTATGCTGTCTATGTCTTTGTCAATAAAATTGTCTGTCTTCTAACCCGGTGTAATTGACTACACACTTGTTACAAAGACAGACAATCAACTTGATCAATAAAGTAGGTTCAATCTCTAATAATAGATTGATGCGTATAAAGCAATTAGAAATCAGTAAGACAGGTATCCAAAGCTTTGGTTATGGCCTCTTTGTCAAGGTCTTGACCAATAAATACTAATTTCTGCATTCTGTCACCGTAGGGTTCTTCCCAATCCTTTTTAAGTTTTGGATTGTTCTCTAATAATTCACGCAACTGGAATGGAGGCATGGTGGCATACCATTGACCAGCATTGCGAAGACTTACTTGCTTACCTGCTTGTTCAAAGACGTAGCAAATATCCTTTTCATTAGCAAAGTAACAGAGACCTTTACAACGGATAATCTGCTTTGGCCACTGGCGTGCTACGAAATCATCAAAGAAGTTGATGTCAAACGGGCGGCGTGCATAATAGACGAAGGTCTGGATGTTGTATTCCAAGGCTTCACCACTCTCTTCATTTTCCAAGCCATGATGATGATGGCAATGGTGGTGGTGCTCATGATGATCTTCGTGGTCGTGATGGTCGTGATGATGCTCATGACCTTCATGCTCATCATCTTCATGCTCGTTACCCTCAATCTCGGCAATCCATGTTGCTGAGGTAGCAACCTTGTCGAAATCGAAGTTGCCTGTGTTGATAATCTTGTCTAAATCAACATCACCATAGTTACATTCTATCATCTCTGCCTTTGGTTGAAGTGAGCGGATAATCTCCTTCACCAATCCTAATTCTTCCTTGCTGACGTCATCAACTTTGTTTAGGAGGATTATATTACAGAACTCAATTTGCTGAATAAGTAAGTTCTCGATGTCATCTTCTTGCAAATCCTTCTTCAGAAGGTCGTTACCAGCTGAGAATTCGTCACACATACGGCGTGCATCAACAACTGTTACAATAGCATCGAGTACAGCCTTACCATTCTTTGCTAAGTCTGGATACATCTGAGGATAAGCACAAATCGTTTGTGCGATTGGAGCTGGTTCGCAGATGCCACTTGCCTCAATGACGATATAGTCAAACTTCTTCTGTGAAACGATTTCATTCAGTTGCTGCACTAAGTCCATCTTCAGTGTACAGCAGATGCAGCCATTCTGAAGCGCAACAAGTGAATCGTCCTTCTGGTCAACAACACCGCCTGCCTCAATGAGGTCGGCATCAATATTTACTTCGCCAATATCGTTGACGATAACGGCAAACTTAATGCCTTTCTTGTTGGCAAGAATCTTGTTTACTAAAGTAGTCTTACCACTGCCTAAATAACCTGTCAGCAGGAGGACAGGAGTTTCTTTTACTTTCATTTTATATTGTTTTGTTTTATATTTCTAGGATTACAAAGTTACAAAAAATATGCCAAGTGTACTATATAGATAAGTCGAAATGATTTCTAAATAATATTTCTTGTTCCTTCATACAAAAGGCGCACTTGTGATAACTATCAAAGTCGCATTTAATGAAATGGGTTTGGTTAATTTTCTGTTAAAGAACGGATCATTGTCTCATCCGATATCAAAGAGTTCAATCTCGAAAATCAAAGTGGAAAAAGCGGGAATAGCACCATCACGCTTTGTGCCATAGCCCGCCTGATACGGAATGTAAACACGCCAATGGTCGCCTTTATGCATTGCTAGGAGCGCTGTTTGAAAGCCCGTAATCAACTCGTTCACACGGAAAGCCTCAGGGATACCCCTTTGCCAACTATCATCGAACACTTTACCCGTAATAAGACTTCCACGATAATGGCAAGTGACAATGGAACGTGCTGTCACTTTTCCCTCACCGCTTCCTTCCTTGATTATTTCGTAAAGTAAATCATTTGGAAGTGTCTTTATTCCTTCTTTCTGACTCAGTTCTCGAAGGTATTCCTCATTCTTTAATTTATATTCTTGTTTCTTTCCCATATCGTCTAGTTATTTACTTGAACACGTTGCACACGCAAAATTAGCGAATATCTTTTGATTTTACAATAATTTCAATTACTTTTGCTTCGGTATAGTATTTGTTCTATGGCATATAAACGTAAGATATGAATTTTGATAAAATTGAGAATGATACACGTCGGGCAGAGCTGATTCGTGTGTTGGAACATTCAATAGAGCGACTGTCGCTGCCAGAGTTAGAGGCATTGTATTACGACCTTGTAGCTAAGGATTACATCCGAGAGTAGTGAGATGCAATTGATGGATAACTGGAACAAGGAGATTCTTCGCCTTGCCATCCCGTCTATAATAAGTAATGTGACGGTACCACTGTTAGGTCTTGTTGACTTAGCTGTGGTGGGACATATTGGTAATGAGACTTATATCAGTGCAATAGCTGTTGGTTCAATGGTATTTAATGTCATGTACTGGTTGTTAGGATTCTTACGTATGGGTACGAGTGGTATGACATCACAAGCGTATGGCAGGCAAGATGAGCAGGAGTGTCTGAATATTCTTTTACGCACGCTGATGATTGGGTTAGGGATGGGAATCCTCTTTATTGTCGCACAGCGTGGCATAGAGTGGGGGATGCTTCGGCTAATGAATACGCCAGAAGCTTCGTGGAGTTTTGTTGCTACCTATTTTAGGATTGTTATATGGGGCGCTCCTGCAATGTTAGGACTTTATGGACTGACTGGATGGTTTATCGGAATGCAGGATACGCGTACTCCAATGGTAGTGGCTGTATTGCAGAATGTGGTCAATATCCTTGCCTCTTTAATCTTTGTTTTTGTTCTTGGCTGGAAGATTAGTGGTGTTGCTGCGGGTACAGTTCTGGCTCAATGGGTTGGTTTCATGGTTTCTTTATATGCCGCATATAGACGGATTTCGTCTGAGAAAGAACAGGGGCTAACTTCGGAGAAAAGTGGTCTTATGGTGTTGCAGACTACATTCTGTCGTGTACTTGTAATGAGGGGAGAATGGAGAGAGTTCTTTCGTGTCAATAAGGATATCTTCTTGCGAACCCTTTGTTTGGTGGCAGTAAATTTCTTTTTCACCTCAGCTGGAGGAAAACAAGGAGCAATGATGTTGGCAGTGAATACATTATTGATGACTTTGTTTACGCTTTTCTCTTATCTGATGGATGGCTTTGCATACGCAGGAGAGGCACTTAGTGGTAAGTACTATGGTGCTGGTGATACAAAAGGGCTGCGTATAACAGTTCGTCGATTGTTTGGCTTTGGTGTCATTATGGCATTGATGTTTACTGCAGTTTACGTCTTTGGAGGTGTAGGGTTCCTTCATCTTCTTACCAGTGATGGATCTGTTGTGGCAGCAGCACAGCCCTATCTCTTTTGGGCTTACCTTATTCCCATGGCTGGAATGGCAGCTTTTGTGTTAGATGGTGTATTTATTGGGTTGACAGCAACTAAGGGAATGTTATTCTCAACAGCTATGGCAATGATAGTATTCTTTGTTGTTTATTATCTGTTTTGGAATAGTTTTGGAAATGATGCCTTATGGATAGCTTTTCTGTCGTTTCTTGGAATGAGAGGAATAGCCTCTATTCTCTGGGTACGTCGATATTTAGTAATATTTTAATTTTAAAGATTGTAAAATGGGTTTTGGTTGGATAATAGTATTTCTTTTGGTCCTTCTACTGGGCTGTGGATATGTAAGTTGGCATGTGTGGCAGATTTTGCCTCTTGCTGTAGTAGGTAAGTGGATTGTTGTTGGAGTATTATTACTTTTCATCGTATGCTTCTTTACTAATTTTATATTAGGTTTGGATAATAAGCCAATGCCAATAGCAGTGACGTTGTATGAACTTGGCAATTCTGCTGTGTTTATTGGGCTGTATCTGTTGTTATTTTTCCTTGCGCTTGACTTGGGAAGATTACTTCATCTTGTTCCTCGTTCTTTTCTTTATAATAGTTGGACAGGTACAGTGTCAGTAGTTGTCATTATGATAGGATTGTTCGTTTATGGATATTTCAATTATTTGCATAAAGAGCGTGTACCCTTGAGTTTACAGTCTGCTAAAGCGATGAAAAAGCAACATCGTTTGGTGATGATGACCGACCTTCATTTAGGTTATCATAATCGTGCAGATGAGTTTAGAAAGTGGGTTGATAAGGTGAATGAAGAGCAGCCTGAGGCTATTCTCATAGCAGGAGATATTATTGATGGTAGTATTCGTGCGCTCATAGACCAAGATATGGCAGCTGAGTTTCGTCGTCTGAAAGCACCTGTTTATGCATGTTTGGGTAATCATGAGTATATAAGTGGTGAACCACGTGCAAAGAAGTTTTATCAAGATGCAGGTATTCATTTACTAATAGATAATCATAGCTTGGTTCCATTGGCAGGTGGCGATACGATTCTTGTTGTCGGGCGTGATGACAGAACGAATAAGAAGCGTGCTAGTCTTCAGCATCTAATGGAGTCTGCACCAAAGGGCTATTATACGATTTTAATGGATCATCAACCTTACTATTTGGAAGAGGCGCAGCAGGCAGGCATTGACTTTCAACTCTCTGGACATACTCATTATGGACAAGTGTGGCCGGTTAGTTGGATAGAAGATATTATCTACGAGGATGCTTTTGGCCCTTTACAGAAAGGTAATACACATTATTATGTGTCTTCAGGAATAGGTATTTGGGGTGGTAAATTCCGTATCGGCACAAGGTCAGAGTATGTGGTAGCAGATATTCGGTAATGAAAGCATTTACGCATCTTGCTAGTGTCGATAGACAAGCGTTATGGATATAGAATTGCATTTGAGAATCTTCAACACATGAGCGTGGGTAGCTACTCCATTATTTTGTCTTGAAGAATCTAAAAAGAAAAACAGATATTCATTTGCGGTTATCAGAAAATAGTTGTATTTTTGCAAAGAATATATTTCGATCGATAAAATAGGGAAGATGTCCTAGTGTTTTCGTTCGTTTTTGTTTTGCTAAAATTAATGTTGATAGTTGACTACACGTTATTTGTTCAAATGAAAAAGATTATTTTCTCCCTCATAGTTACGGCTATGATTATGGCCATGACGGGATGTGGCTCAAGTAAAGGCTTTACTTACTTAGAAAATGCTGATTCTATTAGTCTTGCTGCCTCACGAGGTCTGTATGATGCACGCATCATGCCAAAAGATGAGTTGACGATTACAGTGAATACTACTGATCCAGAAGCTGCAGCTCCTTTCAATTTGCAGGTACGTAACCAGTTGGGAGGTGGCAAACAGGTTAGTTCAGGTGGTGGTTCGCTACAAGGTTACTTGGTTGACAACTCAGGTTTCATCAATTTCCCTGTGATTGGTAAGATTCATGTCAGTGGTTTGACAAAGCCTGAATGCGAAGACCTTATCAAGAGTAAGATTCAGCCATATTTGGCACGCACTGAGAATCCAATCGTAACTGTTCGTATGAGTAGTTATCATATAACCGTTCTTGGTGAAGTTGGTCAGCCAGGTGTTATCCCTGTATCAACAGAGAAGATGAGTGTTTTGGAAGCAATTGCGCAAGCTGGTGATCTTGGTGTTTATGGAAAGCGTGATAACATCATGTTGATTCGTGAAGATCCAACAGGTCAGAAGCATGTTGTACGTTTGAATCTCAATGATGCAAACCTGCTTAACTCACCTTACTATTATCTTCAGCAGAATGATGTACTCTATGTTCAGCCAAACAGTGTAAAGGCTAAGAACTCAGGTGTTGGTAGTTCTACTACTCTTTGGTTCTCTTTCATTGGTATCGTGACATCAGTTGCATCGTTACTCGTAAACGTATTGAGAAAATAAAATACTATCCTTACCGAGGCTATGTTTATAGCCTTTCTTTGGATA
The DNA here is from genome assembly GCF_018127785.1 of Prevotella scopos JCM 17725. Classification (NCBI taxonomy): domain Bacteria; kingdom Pseudomonadati; phylum Bacteroidota; class Bacteroidia; order Bacteroidales; family Prevotellaceae; genus Prevotella; species Prevotella scopos. Next base: position 982,077 of record NZ_CP072390.1, on the reverse strand, counting down.
AAATATAATAGGAATGAGAATATCTTTGACATCCACGTCTTGGGTAGGCCTTTGGGTACTACTAAAAAGAGAGGGGTGTGAGAGGTGTTCTTTTTTTTAATTTGTGGTAACTGATTGTATAAGAATTATGTGTGGAATCGTAGGATACATTGGAACAAAGCGTGAAGCTTATCCTATTTTAATAAAAGGCTTACAGCGCCTTGAATATAGGGGATATGACAGTGCTGGTGTTGCATTGATAAATAAAGGTAGGGAATTGAATGTTTATAAGACAAAAGGAAAGGTTGCCGACCTGGAAGAGTTTTGTTCAGATAAGGACATAACTGGTAATGTTGGTATTGCACATACACGTTGGGCAACACATGGTGAACCTTCTTCATTAAATGCTCATCCGCATTATTCACAGTCGAAGAATCTTGCTATTATTCATAATGGCATCATTGAGAACTATGCAGAAATCAAGCATAATCTCATAGAAAAAGGAATGACATTTCAGTCAGAAACTGATACAGAAGTATTAGTGCAATTGATTGATTATATACAAACAAAGAAAAATCTTAGTTTGCTGGAAGCTGTTCAGTTAGCTCTTTATCAGGTAATTGGTGCATATGCCATAGCTATACTTGATAAGCGCAACCCAGATACTATTATTGCTGCACGTAAGCAGAGCCCATTAGTAGTGGGCATCGGTGATGGAGAGTTCTTTCTTGGCTCGGATGCCAGCCCTATTGTAGAGTTTACGGATAAGGTTGTATATTTGGACGATGGCAATATTGCCGTTATGAAGTTAGGAGAAGAGCTGAAGGTTGTTAATATTCTAAATGAAGAACTGTCACCAGAGGTACGTACAGTAGATATTAATCTTGGAGAGATAGAGAAAGGAGGCTTCCCTCACTTTATGCTCAAAGAGATTTTTGCACAGCCACAGTGTTTGAAGAATTGTATGCGAGGACGTGTACATCCAGAACATACTCAGGTGACGCTGAGAGCCTTGATGGATCATCGTGATAAGTTGTTGAATGCGAAGCGTATAATTATTGTTGCTTGTGGTACAAGTTGGCATGCAGGACTAATTGGTAAGCAGCTGATTGAGGAGTATTGTCGTATCCCTGTTCAGGTCGAGTATGCAAGTGAATTCCGTTATGGCAATCCAGTGGTTGGTGATGGTGATGTTGTAATTGCCATCTCACAGAGTGGCGAAACAGCAGATACACTTGCTGCAGTAGAACTTGCAAAATCAAAGGGTGCTTTTATTTATGGAATCTGTAATGCGATAGGCTCAAGCATTCCTCGTGCTACAGATACAGGAACTTATATTCATGTGGGGCCTGAGATTGGTGTAGCATCAACAAAGGCCTTCACAGGACAGGTTACTGTGTTGACAATGTTTGCACTTGCATTGGCTAATGCAAAAGGAAGTATTAGTGGAGGCGAGTATAATAAAGTGATAAAAGGGTTGGCAGAGATGCCATCTGTTATAGAAGAAGTGTTAAAGACAAACGATCAGATAGCAGACTTAGCCCGCACATTTACGTATGCCCGCAACTTCCTCTATCTTGGTCGAGGTTATAGTTATCCTGTAGCTTTGGAAGGTGCACTGAAGTTGAAGGAAATATCCTATATACATGCTGAAGGCTATCCAGCGGCAGAGATGAAACATGGACCAATAGCTTTGATAGATTCAGATATGCCTGTCGTAGCTATTGCAACTCATAATGGGATGTATGAAAAGGTTCGTAGTAATATCCAAGAAATAAAGGCGCGCCAAGGACGTGTGATTGCTTTAGTTTCAAAGGGAGATACAACCATCTCTAAAATAGCAGATGCTGTTATAGAACTTCCTGACATGATGGAATGTCTTGAGCCCTTAGTAGCAACGGTTCCATTGCAGCTGTTGGCTTATCATATCGCTGTTTGTAAAGGCAAAGATGTTGATCAGCCAAGAAATCTGGCTAAGTCTGTAACAGTAGAGTAAGGAGATGTTTGTGGTTGACACCAGACTTTATAAAGCATAGTCTGTGTATTTATTCTTAATGAATATGTCCAATGCACAGACAATGTTACTCCTAATAAAGTGACGTTTATATTCATCTTTCTTTTTATTAAGGAAGACATGGAAATAGATATACGATTTAAAAGTAAAAGAAAGACAGAAAACCTTATCAATGGAAAAGAACATTCATGAAGACTGCGGTGTTGCAATGATCCGATTGCTGAAGCCGCTTGAGTATTATCAGGAGAAGTATGGCACCTGGATGTATGCACTGAATAAACTCTATCTGATGATGGAGAAACAGCATAACCGTGGTCAGGAGGGAGCAGGTATGGCTTCTGTGAAGCTAGATTCTGAACCAGGTAATGAATATATGTTCCGTGAGCGTGCAGAGGGTAAGAATGCTGTAGCTGAGATTTTTGCCAATGTTCATAAGCATTATAATGACCTCCCTTCGGAGCAGTTGTCTGATGTTTCTTTTGCTAAAAAATATCTTCCGTTTGCGGGAGACCTATATATGGGCCACCTTCGGTACTCAACTACCGGTAAGAGTGGCCTTTCTTTTGTCCATCCGTTCCTACGTCGTAATAACTGGAAGGCAAAGAACCTCTGTATGTGTGGGAACTTCAATATGACCAATATTGGAGATGTTTTTGAGATTCTCACAGAGCAGGGACAATGTCCACGTATATACAGCGATACTAATATTTTGCTGGAGTTGATGGGACACAGACTTGATCGTGAGGTGGAACGTAATTTCGTTGATGCTCAGAAGTTAGGACTAACGAACCGTGATATCACCCACTATATTGAAGAGAATGTGCAGATGAGCAATGTTCTCAAGACAACGATGCAGCACTTTGATGGTGGCTACGTTATCTGTGGATTGACTGGTTCGGGTGAGATGTTCTCTATCCGTGATCCATGGTCAATTCGTCCAGCTTTCTATTATAAGAATGATGAGATTGTAGTCTTAGCAAGCGAACGCCCTGTTCTGCAGACAACATTCGACCTTGAGTGTGATGATATTCAAGAGTTAAAGCCTGGGCAAGCATTGATTGTCAATAAACGCGGTGAATGTTCATTGCAACAGATACTTGAACCTAAGAGTAATTCGGCATGCTCCTTTGAGCGAATCTATTTCTCACGAGGTTCTGATCGTGACATATACAAAGAGCGTGAAACACTTGGACGTCAGCTAACAGAACACGTTTTGAAAGCAGTTGACTATGACACAGAGCATACTGTACTCTCATATATTCCAAACACAGCTGAGGTTGCATTCTATGGTCTTGTACATGGCTTTAAGGAGCAAATTGACAAGAAGAAGGTTGAGCAAATTGCTGCTTTAGGTGCTAATGCTTCTTCAGAGGAGGTTTATCGCATTATTCATCAGGATGTACGCTCTGAGAAAGTAGCGTGGAAAGATATTAAGTTGCGCACTTTTATTACTGAAGGTAATTCGCGTAACGACCTTGCTTCTCATGTTTATGACGTTACATACGAGTGTATTAAACCTTATGAGGATAACCTCGTTATTATTGATGACTCTATCGTACGTGGTACAACATTGAAAGAAAGTATTCTTCGTATTCTCGACCGCTTGCATCCTAAGAAGATAGTAGTTGTTTCCAGTGCGCCACAGATTCGATTCCCAGATTACTATGGTATTGATATGCCACATCCAGAAGAGTTCTGTGTCTTCCGTGCAGTAATCGAATTGATACGCGAACGCGGTCTGGAAGACTTGCTTCGTGAGGTTTACGAGAATTGTAAGAAAGAATTGGCAAAGCCTAAGGGAGAGCCAATCTTCAATGCTGTTCGTGCAGTTTATAAGCCTTTCACAGTGGAGGACATTAATCGAAAGATTGTTGAGATGCTGCGCCCTGAAGGTATGACAACACCTGTTGAACTTGTATTCCAAAGTGTTGAAGGATTGCACAATGCAATTCCTAATCATCCAGGTGATTGGTATTTTACAGGAAACTATCCAACTCCAGGTGGTATGCGACTGGTCAATGAGGCTTTCGTGAGCTACTATGAGCGTGAACATTTGAACACAGTAAAAGCGTAATAATCGCTTGTCTGTATATTATTATCATGATAAAAAAGAATTATTTTCATGAAAAGAAATCTTTCTTTTCACGATAAAAAATATTTCTTTTCATGAAAAGAAATTTCAATCCAACAATACTATAAGCAATGAGGAACGTAACTTTAGTCCTAAGTGACGGAACAAAATTCCATGGAAAGTCGTTTGGATACGATGCAGCAGTAGCTGGTGAAGTGGTCTTCAACACAGCTATGATGGGTTATCCAGAGAGCTTGACTGACCCTTCATACGCAGGTCAGCTACTAACAATGACCTTCCCGCTGGTAGGTAACTATGGTGTGCCACCTTTTTCCATAGAGGAAAGTGGTATTCCAACCTTCATGGAGAGTGATAAAATCTATGTTTCAGCCTTGATAGTGTCTGATTATACAGAGAAGTATTCGCACTGGAATGCAGTAGAAAGTCTGGCAGACTGGCTGAAGAGAGAACACGTACCAGGTATTACTGGTATCGATACACGTGAACTTACTAAGGTGCTACGTGAACACGGAGTGATGATGGGTAAGATTCTCTTTGATGATGAACCAGATAATATCCCAGAAGCTGATTATGAAGGAGTTAACTTTGTCGATCGTGTTTCTACAAAGGAGATTCTTCGCTATAATGAGGGTGCTGGTAAGAAGGTTGTGCTTGTTGACTGTGGTGTAAAAGCAAACATTATCCGTTCACTTATCAACAGAGGTGTTGAGGTTATCCGTGTACCTTGGAACTATGATTATACTGGTATGGAGTATGATGGTCTCTTCCTCGGTAATGGTCCTGGTGATCCTGATATGTGCAATGATGCTGTTGAGGTTATCCGTAAGCAGATGAACATGAGCAAGAAGCCTATCTGTGGAATCTGTATGGGTAATCAGTTGCTTTCAAAGGCTGCTGGTGCAAAGATTTATAAGTTGAAATACGGTCATCGTGGACATAACCAGCCTGTTCGTATGGTGGGGACTGACAAGTGTTACATTACCTCACAGAACCATGGTTATGCGGTTGATGCATCGACACTAGACAAGGATTGGAAAGAACTCTTTGTCAATATGAATGACGGAAGTAATGAAGGTATCTGTCACAAGGAGAATCCTTGGTTTACCTCTCAGTTCCATCCAGAGGCTTGCTCTGGTCCGGTTGATACTTACTTTATGTTTGATAAATTTGTAGAAACACTGAAATAATGAAAGACGAGTCAGTAAAGAAAGTCCTGATACTTGGTTCAGGCGCATTAAAGATAGGTGAGGCAGGCGAGTTTGATTACTCTGGTTCACAGGCGTTGAAGGCATTACGCGAAGAAGGTGTTTCTACGGTTTTGATTAACCCAAACATTGCTACGGTACAGACTTCTGAGGGTGTTGCAGATCAGATTTATTTCCTTCCTGTACAGCCTTATTTCGTTGAGCGTGTCATAGAGAAAGAACGTCCAGATGGTATCTTACTATCGTTCGGGGGACAGACGGCGTTGAACTGTGGCGTTGAATTGGATAAGACAGGCGTTTTACAGAAGTATAATGTAAAGGTTTTAGGTACTCCTGTAAAAGCGATTATGGATACTGAAGATCGTGAACTCTTCGTAGAACGGTTAGATGAGATTGACGTAAAGACTATCAAGAGTGAAGCTTGTGAGGATATTCAGCAGGCACGCCAGGCTGCTAAGAGTCTTGGTTACCCTGTTATCGTTCGTGCAGCTTACGCATTGGGAGGCCTTGGAAGTGGTTTCGCTGATAATGAAGAAGAGTTGAATACACTCTGCGAGAAGGCTTTCTCATTCTCACCTCAAGTATTGGTTGAGAAAAGTTTGAAGGGTTGGAAGGAGATTGAGTACGAGGTAGTACGTGACCGATATGACAATTGTATTACCGTTTGTAACATGGAGAATTTCGACCCATTGGGTATTCATACTGGTGAGTCTATCGTTATTGCACCATCTCAAACACTCTCAAACAGCGAGTACCATAAGCTTCGTGCGTTGTCTATCAAGATTGTACGCCACATTGGTATTGTTGGTGAATGTAATGTTCAGTATGCTTTTGACCCAGAGAGTGAAGACTATCGTGTGATTGAGGTGAATGCTCGTTTGTCACGTTCTTCTGCACTCGCTAGTAAGGCTACAGGTTATCCTCTTGCTTTCGTGGCAGCTAAGTTGGGTATGGGTTATGGACTCTTTGACTTGAAGAACTCTGTGACGAAGACTACCTCTGCCTTCTTTGAGCCAGCACTTGACTATGTAGTTTGCAAGATTCCACGTTGGGACCTCAGTAAGTTCCGTGGTGTTGATAGAGAGTTAGGTTCAAGTATGAAGTCAGTCGGTGAAGTGATGGCTATTGGTCGTAACTTCGAGGAAGCTATTCAGAAGGGACTTCGCATGATAGGACAGGGTATGCACGGCTTTGTGGAGAACAAAGAGTTACAGATTGATGACCTTGATGCTGCTCTTCGCGAACCAACTGATAAGCGTGTCTTCCTTATCTCTAAGGCAATGCACAAGGGATATACGGTTGATCAGATTCATGAACTGACCAAGATTGACCGTTGGTTCCTCTATAAGCTAAAGCATATCATTGATATTGATGAGGAGTTGAAACGCAAGAATATCAATACACTTGATAAGGACCTCTTACATACTGCTAAGGTTTATGGTTTTACAGACTTCCAAATCGCACGTGCTGTTGGTTTGGAGGAAGAGTGCAAGAAGATGCACGAAGCGATGAGAATCGTTCGTCGTCTGCGTAAGAGTTTTGGTATTCTTCCTGTTGTTAAGCAGATTGATACATTGGCTGCCGAGTATCCTGCACAGACCAATTACCTCTATGTTACATACGCTGGTGTAGCTTCAGATGTTACGTTCCCTAATGACCGCAACTCGGTTATTGTACTTGGTTCAGGTGCTTATCGTATTGGTAGCTCTGTAGAGTTCGACTGGTGTGGTGTTCAGGCATTGAATACTATTCGCCGTCAGGGTTATCGTTCTATCATGATCAACTACAACCCAGAGACTGTTTCAACAGATTACGATATGTGTGATCGTCTCTATTTTGATGAGTTGACCTTCGAACGTGTAATGGATATCATTGATGCAGAGAATCCACATGGAGTGATTGTGTCAACTGGTGGTCAGATTCCTAACAACCTTGCGATGTATCTTGATGAGGAGAATGTGCCAATTCTTGGAACAGCTGCAAAGGATATTGATAATGCAGAGGACCGTGCAAAGTTCTCATCAATGCTCACAGAGAATGGTATCAACCAGCCGGAATGGAGCGCATTGACAAGCATGGATGATATTGATAAGTTCGTTGACCGTGTAGGCTTCCCTGTCTTAGTACGTCCATCTTATGTACTTTCTGGTGCTGCTATGAACGTCTGTTCAAACAAAGACGAGCTTACTCGCTTCCTTCAGTTGGCTGCAAACGTCAGCGAGGACCATCCAGTTGTGGTAAGTAAGTTCATTGAGCACGCTAAGGAGATTGAAATGGATGCTGTAGCACAGGATGGTGAGATTGTAGCATACGCTATCTCTGAGCACATTGAGTTTGCTGGTGTTCACTCTGGTGATGCTACAATTCAGTTCCCACCACAGAAGCTTTATGTTGAGACGATGCGTCGTATTAAGCGCATTAGCCGTCAGATAGCAAAGAAACTACATATCAACGGACCATTCAATATTCAGTTTATGGCACGTGATAATGACATCCTCGTTATCGAGTGTAATCTCCGTGCAAGTCGTTCGTTCCCATTTGTAAGTAAGGTCTTGAAGATAAATTTCATAGATTTAGCTACGAAGATTATGCTTGGCGTACCAGTGGAGAAGCCTAGCAAGAACCTCTTCGACCTTGATTATGTTGGTATAAAAGCTTCTCAGTTCTCATTCAATCGTTTGCAGAAGGCTGACCCAGTGTTGGGTGTTGATATGAGTTCTACTGGTGAGGTTGGTTGCTTGGGTGATGACACTTCAACGGCATTGCTAAAGTCTATGCTCTCAGTTGGTCTCCGCATCCCAAAGAAGACCATTCTGTTATCAACAGGTGGTGCAAAACAGAAGGCTGACATGCTTGATGCAGCAAAGATGTTGAAGCAGCATGGCTACGAACTTTATGCGACAGTTGGTACATCTAAGTATCTTGCTGAGAACGGAATTGAGAATACTTGTGTCTATATGCCTTCAGATGAGGGAAAGCATCCACAAGCGCTTGACCTATTACATGAGAAGAAGATAGACATGGTTGTAAATATGCCAAAGGACCTTACACCGCGTGAGTTGACTAATGGTTACAAGATTCGTCGTGCAGCGATTGACCTCAATGTACCTTTGGTCACGAACAGTCGATTAGCAAGTGCCTTTATCTCTGCCTTCTGCAATGTCACTTTGGATGACATTGATATTAAAGCATGGGGAGAATATAAATAGTTTAAGGGGCCAGAAGTTAAGAGAGTTTGAATAATTTCTCTGATTTTCTGGTCCTTATCTTTTTCTTCTTAAAAATGAAACAATATCCTATGAAGTTACTGCCCATAGTTTTTGTTACTTTTGCGGCAGTAGCGATTGCGTCTTGCTCTGGTCATTCTTTACGTGGGGTAGGACATTATGATACGACACAGGTTGACACCATGTTAGCTGTCAACCTTGATAGTGCCTCATCAGGTGATGGGACATTTGTTTCATCATGGATTTACCTCAACGATTCTGCAGTAGCGAAGATGCAGAGTGCACCCAATAAGAAATCCCAGATTACGATGTCAAATCGTATGACACTCCGTGTACGTTATCTTGGACGTGTTGGAGTGGAAGCGTGTATGATTCTTGGTGATGGTGAACAGTTTGCTGGAAATAGTTATGACTCAAGCAATTTCGTTCGGGTATATGCGTATGGAAAAGAGGTTGGACGTTTTACTTATAAACCAGGTATCAGTAAGCAGACTGATTCTGCCTTTATTCAAAGTCCTGAGGCTTTTGTTGATTGCCTTCGTAAGAATCGCTCGCTTAAGATTGAGACAACGACCTTTACTAGTGGAACGCTTGTTTATAGCTTTGATGCTGTTGACGCATTGGCACGAAGAAAATAAGAGTGAAGCCTCATCTTTTGGATGATTATATTTTTTTGTGAGGCTATTGTTTATATCTTTAGTTATCAGTTTTTTATTAACGGATTGTATTTAAAGTCAAAGATTATAATGAAGAAAGGACTTGTGTTAGAAGGAGGAGCCATGCGCGGCTTGTTTTCAGCTGGTGTGATGGATGTTCTGATGGAAAAAAATCTATGGCCTGATGGTGTTGTTGGTGTTTCAGCGGGTGCTGCATTTGGATGCAACATGAAGTCGAAGCAGTACGGACGTGTTCTGAGATACAATCAGAAATTAGCACACGATTGGCGTTATGCTTCCTTGCGCTCACTCCTGACAACGGGTGATTATTATGGTGGAGAATATGCTTACCATTATATGCCTCGTCATATTGATTACTTTGATGTTGATACCTTTCGAGAAAATCCTATGGAATTTTGGGCAGTATGTACGAATGTAGGTACTGGAAAGGCTGAATACAAACGCTTGATGGAAGTTGATGATAATTGCTTAGAATATATCCGTGCTTCTGCTTCTATGCCCATTGCCGCACGTATTGTGACGATAGAAGGTAAGAAACTTTTGGATGGTGGAATAGCCGATTCTATCCCACTTCGTTTTTTTCAGGAACAAGGGTATGACCATAATCTCGTAGTACTTACTCAGCCTGATGGTTTTGTTAAAGAGCCAAACTCATTGATGCCGTTAATGCGTATGTGGTTACATCGTCATCCACGTGTTGTAAGGGCTTTGGAGCAACGCCATATCATGTATAATGAGCAGTTAGCCTACGTTCGTGAAGAAGAAAAGAAGCCCAATACCTTAGTGCTTCGTCCTAAAAGAAAACTAACCATAGGACATTTCTCACACGACCCAGCAATGATGCAAGCTACTTATGACCAGGGTAGGGAAGTTGCTTTGGAACATCTAGTTGAGATAAAGGAGTTGTTTGGAGTGAATGAGGTGAAATAAGTTATGCGATGTCCAAAAGTGACATCTTATAAATAAAGATTCAAATAAATCTCAGATTAATCATTTGGAGAAAATTATCTGCCATAAAAATACAAGATTAATATGAATACAACAACAAACGATAAAATCAGTATATTATTTATTTGCTTAGGTAATATTTGTCGCTCTCCGGCTGCACATGCCGTAATGCAACATCTTGTTGAAAAATGCGGTTGTGCTGATAAATATATGATAGATTCGGCTGGTATTGGTAATTGGCATGTTGGACAGTTACCTGATAAGCGCATGCGTGAATTTGGCAGACTGCGGGGGTATAATGTTAATCATCATGCTCGCCAGTTTGATGCCCGTCGAGATTTTGAGTTATTCGATAAGATTGTCGTCATGGACGAGGACAATTATCGTAATATTACGTCTCAAGCACCTAATAAAGAAGCAAGAAACAAAGTTGTGAGAATGACTGATTTCTTTACGAAACATCCTTCAGCTACTTGTGTTCCTGATCCATATTATGGTGATGCAGAGGATTTTAACTTAGCCCTCGACTTAATAGAAGATGGATGCGAAGGTATTCTCAATACACTCTAATGCTTTCCTATGAATCGTAACTGGCAAAGTTGAGGCGAGTCTATTTTAAATTGGTCATTTATGTATCATAGTTAGTTTATCCCTCCGCACACGTGGTGTTAAGCCTCCGCACCAAATGTGTTAAGCCTCCGCACAACTCGTGTTAAGCCTCCGCACCATTTCAGTAGGATATCAGTACAATAGCGAGTGATAGTAAACATTCAGATACATGGTAGTAATGTCTTACTATTCAGGGACAAACAGCTCACACGATTCGTTTTCCAGCTTTGTTCTCTCACAAGTCTTTATAATAAAACTCCCATAACGCTACCGAAGTTGGTAGGATTATGGGAGTTTCTGTTTTATGTCTTAATTTCTTATATTATTCCATTGTCTTCAGTATCTCCTGGCAGAGCATATATCCCTTAATCATCATACGTGGAATGTGGAAAGGACCTTTGAAGAGATTACCCTTTGCAGGTTGTGCAACGGTTCCATCACGATGGAGGTAACCGTACCACTCAGGGTAGTCTTGGTCTAGGAAGTGGGCGTATGTCCACTCGCTAATACGCTGATGACGATAAAGATACTCCTCGTCGCCTGTTCCAAGGTAAGCATAGAGAGATGCAATGATTGTCTCGCACTGTGGCCACCAGAACTTCATATCCTGCGAGTAGTCTTGTGGTGGGAGGTTGCGGCAGTCTCGGAAGTTGATGATACCACCATATTGCTTGTCCCATCCCCAGTCCCATGACCAGTCGAAGATAGTGAGGGCGGTGTCGAGTAAGTCTTTATCCCAGTTGCGTAACTTCGCTTCCTCCATAATAAACCAAGCCGTTTCAATGCAATGACCAGGGTTGATGGTACGTGCTGCATTGGTATCAATGAATTCTCCCTTTGGACCGACTGTTTCAAGCAATGCCTTAAACTCTGGGTGCATGAAGTAGCGACGGAGCAATGAGATAGAATCATCAATCTGCTGGGTTAGTGTTGGATCGTCAATCACTGCACGTAAACGTGAGCCAACGTTGATGAGAATCATAATGATAGAATGGCTCTGCATCTCTACACCTGCCTCATACTTAGATGGAAGGAAGCCCGGAGTAGAGAGAAAACGCTGTGCATCGTGGAACACCTGTAACGCTCTTTCTGCATAGTGTTTGTCACCTGTTGCCAAAGAGTATTCGGCAAAAGCTATCGCTGCAAATGTCTCTGAGAAAACATAGCGACGCTTACGCAGTGGCTTGCCCTCTGCTGTTACCTCAAAATACATGTGTCCATTCTCATCAAAGCAATGCTTCTCTATGAAGTTGATGGCAGACTTAGCTGCTTCAAGCCATTCCTGATTCTTTTCTACATTGTTGTATGCAAAGGCACAGATGAAAGCCCATCGTCCTTGGAACCATACCGACTTTGTCGTGTCCATTAATGAACCATCACGATTCAAACAGGTGTATATACCGCCATTCTCCTTGTCCCAACCATGGCTCAACCAGAAAGGCATAATGTTGTTTGTTAGGTCGTTCTTGTAGGTTTCAGCCCATGAACGTAAGTATTCTTTTTTATCCATAATTTTAGGTGATATAGACAATATTCTATTTCTAAATTGTTGATTAAGTAATGCAGAAGAAAAGTATCTGTTTGCAATAGGTGTCTTGGATGAACTTATCTCTTATCCAAATAAAAGAATTGAATCTCCCGTTACTCCATGAATCATATAAAGCTTATTTTAGCACTTTCGCAAGGAATTCAGAAGTGTAGCTCTCCTTATTTTTTGCCACTACTTCTGGTGTTCCACAACTCAGCACACGACCACCACCACGACCACCTTCTGGCCCCATGTCAATAATATAATCGGCAAGTTTGATGACATCGAGGTTATGTTCGATGATGATAACAGTATTGCCACGGTCCACAAGTTTCTGCAACACATCCATTAAGATACGGATATCTTCAAAGTGTAAACCGGTTGTTGGTTCATCAAGAATGTATAGCGTCTTACCAGTATCACGTTTAGCGAGTTCTGTCGCTAACTTTACACGCTGACTCTCACCACCAGAGAGGGTAGTGGAACTTTGTCCAAGTTTGATATAGCCTAATCCAACATCCTGTAAAGCCTTTATCTTTGGTAATATCTGCGGAACATTCTCAAAAAACTCAACCGCCATATTGACTGTCATATCTAATACGTCAGCAATTGACTTGCCTTTGAAGCGTACTTCAAGCGTTTCACGGTTATAACGTTTGCCATGACATACCTCGCAAGGTACCATCACGTCAGGTAAGAAGTTCATTTCAATAGTTTTGTAACCATTTCCGCCACAGGTTTCACAGCGTCCTCCCTTCACGTTAAATGAGAATCGTCCCGGTTTGTAACCACGAATCTTTGCTTCAGGAAGATTGACGAAGAGTTGACGAATATCTGAGAAAACACCTGTATAAGTGGCAGGATTGCTACGTGGTGTACGTCCAATCGGACTTTGGTCAACATTCACCACTTTGTCTATGTTGTCTATGCCTTCAATCTTTCCGTAAGGCATTGGACGCTTTAGTGAGCGGTAGAAGTGTTGTGAAAGGATAGGCTGTAAAGTCTCATTGATGAGTGTACTCTTTCCTGAACCTGACACACCAGTGACTACAATCAGTTCACCAAGTGGGAAGGTTACGTTTACATCCTTGAGGTTATTACCTTTACAACCAATGAGTTGGACGGTCTTTCCATTGCCTTTCCTACGTTCCTTAGGTATTTCGATAGCACGTGCACCATTCAGGTATTGTGCTGTGAGTGTATGCGTCTTAAGCATATCAGTAGGCTTTCCTTGGAAGACAACCTCCCCACCTTTGCGACCAGCTTTTGGCCCGATGTCTATTACCCAGTCAGCGACACGCATCATGTCTTCGTCGTGTTCCACAACGATGACGGTATTCCCCATATCACGTAGTTCCTTAAGTGAATTAATGAGACGTTCGTTATCGCATTGATGCAGACCAATGGAAGGCTCGTCAAGAATATAAAGCACGTTAACCAACTGCGAACCAATCTGCGTTGCAAGACGGATACGCTGACTCTCTCCACCAGAGAGGGTGGCACTCTGACGATTTAATGCAAGATAGTCAAGACCCACATCCAATAGAAAGTTTATACGCTTACGAATCTCTTTTATGATTTCTACGGCAATCGTAAGTTGCTTCTCATTCATGTGTTCCTCAACATGATCAATCCAACCTTTCAACTCTGTGATGTCCATTTCTGCAAGGTCGGCAATGTTTTTGTCCCATATTTTATACGACAATGTCTCACGATTTAGTCGGTGACCATGACATTCTGGACATCGTACTTCAGCTATGAACTGGTCTGCCCATTTCTTTCCTGTTGATGAGTCATCATTCTCCATAACTGTGCGGAGGTACTTTATGATGCCATCAAAGGATACAAAGTAATCAGAAGTGGTATGAACAAGCTCTTTGGCAATCTTCAACTTTTCAAGTGAACCATACAAGACTTCATCCATTGCCTCTTTTGGAATGTCTTTAACTGGTGTTTTCAGACTACAATCATAATGTTTTAGTAATGCATCTATCTGCCAGAATATCATCTGGTTTTTGTATTTCCCTAAAGGAACAATTGCACCGCTATGAATGTCTAGTTTGTCATCTGGTATAACCTTCTTTAAGTCTATCTCATCAATGACTCCTAAGCCTTTGCACTGAGGGCAGGCTCCTTCTGGAGAGTTGAATGAGAAGATGTTTGGTGCAGGATCTTTATATGCAATACCTGTGATAGGGTCCATCAGTCGTTTAGAAAAGTATTTAGCTTCATTACGCTCGTTATCAAGAATCATAATCAAACCTTCTCCCTGTTTCATTGCTGTTGAAACCGTCTTTGCTAAACGCTCACGTAGGGTATCATTCTCCGTACCACCAAGCTTCATCTTGTCGATAACAACTTCGATGTTATGGTTTTTGTAACGATCTACTTTCATGCCACGCGTAAGTTCCTCTATCTCTCCATCTATGCGTATATACAGATAACCTTTGCGACGCATTTGCTCAAAGAGTTCACGATAGTGACCTTTACGATTGCGGATGAGTGGGGCAAGGATGTGTATCTTTCTACCTTGATAATCAGACATAATCATATCAACCACCTTCTCCTCCGTATATTTTACCATCTTCTCACCACTCATGTAAGAGTAAGCTTCACCTGCACGAGCAAAGAGAAGTCGGAGAAAATCGTATATCTCGGTAGTTGTTCCAACGGTAGAGCGAGGGTTCTTATTCGTTGTCTTTTGTTCAATTGAGATAACAGGAGAGAGTCCTATAATCTTATCTACGTCAGGACGCTCCATATTTCCAAGGAAGTTGCGTGCGTATGCCGAGAAGGTCTCAATGTAGCGACGCTGTCCTTCAGCGAAAATAGTGTCGAAGGCAAGCGAACTCTTTCCCGAACCAGATAGTCCGGTAAAAACTGTAAGTGAGTTGCGTGGGATGGTTACATCTATATTCTTCAGATTATGTACTCTGGCTCCGAAGACTTCTATTTTTTCTTTCATTATTGAGTGCTAATGTGTTGAGTGTTGATGGATAGTTGAATCCTTAGTTGTTCTTTTATGAAATAATAGTCAATTAATAAGAATTTAATTTATGACTAATATTCATTACTTCCTCATCTTGTATTCTGCGTATATCCTCTAAGGAGGTTGACATCTCGACGGATATGAAACTCTTTTCCATCAGCTCCCTTAGCAGTGACGTTGACGAAGTAAGTTCCTTGTGCTACATCTTTTCCTTTATATTTGCCATCCCAGCCACCAGCAGGGTCGTTCCATTCATAAATCTTTTGTCCCCAGCGATTGAATATGATAGCTTTGAACTCAACAATACTTTTATATCCTGGTTTTGCACGATAGACATCATTGATACCATCGCCATTAGGAGAGAAGGCATTAGGCATTTGAAGGCTGCTCTCACTGATAGAGAAGCTGATAGCATTATAGCGTGTAGTGTCCCCATTGAGAATCTCATAGAGGATAACCCTTGTTGTTCCCGCCTCTGTGAAGGTGTATTCTGTATTCTCATCATAACGGATAAGAAAGGCTGAACGAGGATTCTTTTGATTGAAGAAATGCCATTCGTAATTAGTGGACGTATTGTTTGGGGTGAGCGGATTAGCTGAGAATGCAATTGTTAGAGGAGCTGAACCAACATAGGTATCACCCGCTGCAATTGTATTTGTTTCTCCATTAGCATCGGTATATTTACCTGATGGTTGACAATTTTGTGTCCATGCTATAGCAGGAAGTAGCATCGACAGCATCACACCAAATATTCTGAGTTTATATTGTTCCATTCCAATCGTTTGTTTAATGTTACCTTGAAAATGTATAATCGTGCAAATTTACATAATTTTTCCCATACAAACAAGTAAAAGCACTAGCCAGCACATTATAATAATAGTGGAACTGTGTTTTTGTGTTTTTTATCATTCTACATCTTTTGATTACAGATTTCTTTTGTATATTTGCAGTTGTAATTTGTTACTATTCGAAATCAAAGTAAGCATATGAAAAAATATTTAAGATATCTTATGTTGTTTTTAGCAGTGACTTTCAGTTACTGTGTGATGGCACAAAGTGTTCAATGGCGTGATCAACATAAGATAAAACGCAAGGAAACAATCTTTGGTATTGCGAAAGAGTATGGGGTAACTATCCCACAGCTTCTTGATGCTAATCCATCAATGAAGCAGCCAGGATATGAGTTGAAGAAAGGTGATTTGATTTTTGTTCCTTATTCAAAGGAAGGTGACTTCCTTTCAGATGGCTCCGTAAAAGGTAAAACAGACAAGAAAGCAGCTACTAAGCCAGCTGTTGTTCAGGCTCCAGTAAAGGCTGTGAATACGATTCGTGTTGGTGTTATGCTTCCTTTGCATAATCAGGATGGTGATGGAAAACGAATGGTAGAGTTCTATCGTGGTGTGTTATTAGCTCTGAATCAACTCAAGAGTGAAGGAATTACTACAGATGTGCACGCGTGGAATGTTCCAAAGGGTGCTGATATCCGCAAAACCTTACTTGAGCCAAATACCTCAAAGTTAGATATTATCTTTGGTCCTCTTTATTCTGAGCAAGTAAAGCCATTGGCTGATTTTTGTCGTGCGTATGATATTAAGCTTGTGATTCCATTCTCAATAACAGGTAATGATGTTGAGACAAATCCTAATATCTTCCAAGTTTATCAGCCTGAAGCATCGTTGATAAACAAGTCTATTGCTGCTTATTTAGAGCGCTTCCAGAAATCGTTTCATCCTATCTTTATTAATTGTCAGGATCCTGCAAGTCAGGTGGGTGACTTCATAACAAGTTTGAGGAAACAGCTTGATTTACAGAAGATAAAGTATGATCTTACAAGCACAAAGTCGTCAAATGCAGAATTCTCAAAGCATTTTGACGCAACTCGTCCTAATGTTGTAATTCTTAATTCAGAGAAGAGTCCACAGCTAAATGAGGTCTTTGCTAAGTTAGCGCAATTAAAGAAGACACGTCCTGGTGTGGCAATCAGCCTTTATGGGTATAACCAATGGTTTGTTTATCAGGACTATTACCTCGACCAATACTTCAAGTATAATACCTATATCCCATCTACCTATTATTATAATAAGGCAGCGGATAAAACTAAAGAATTGGAAGCTAAGTATATAGAACAATACGGAGAGCCTATGGCAAGGCAGTATATTCCTCGTATGGCACTTATTGGTTACGATATGGCACAGTTCTTTGTACGTGGCTTGAAGACAATTGGAAAGAACTTCAACGGAGCTGCTTCGGAAGTAAAGTATCGTCCTTTGCAGACACGTTATGACTTTGTTCGTGTGGGACAGGGTGGATATATGAATGACAATTTCCAACTGGTTCATTTTAAGACAGACCAGACCATGGAGAATCTTGTCTATTAATTTATAGAAGAGAGCCTTACTTCAAAGATGAAAAATAGAATCTCAAGAATATTAGTTATCTTCCTATTTGCGTTGCCGTTGTCAGTTGCAGCGCAAATAGGAGATCATCGTAACGACTTTGCTATCGGTGTAAATGGTGGTTATATACTCTCTAACGTGGGTTTTACGCCGAGTGTAAGACAGTCTCTACATGGTGGAGTTACTGCTGGTTTAAGTTTGCGTTATGTTTGTGAGAAGTATTTCAATACCATTTGTTCTATCTATGGTGAGGTTAACTATGCCTCAATTGGATGGAAAGAGAAGATACTGACTGGTACCGATCAGCCTGTAATTAACTCCAATGGCTTGGCTGAAGAATACTCACGAACCATAAACTATGTTCAGATACCTGTTTTGGCACACCTTGCATGGGGACGTGAGCAGAATGGTTTTAACTTCTTCATTCAAGCAGGACCACAATTAGGAATTTATCTTGGTGAATCAACTTCTAAGAACTACGATACGCCTAACCTTGCTACCGATGGTACTGGGAGAAGTAATGCGACAATAGCACAGGAATCAATGGCTGTTGAAAAGAAATTAGACTATGGCATTGCGGCTGGCTTAGGAATGGAATATAGCAACAGCCACGTAGGACATTTCTTGCTTGATGCTCGTTATTACTATGGACTAGGTAATATCTATGGCAGTTCAAAGAAAGACTATTTCGGTAAGTCTAACTATGGTAATATAGTCATTAAGGCTACTTATCTTTTTGACATTGTAAAAACAAAGTAATTAATAACCTATAATTTTATCATTATGTTTGAAAACCAACCTAAAGCACTGTATGCGTTGGCATTAGCCAATACTGGTGAGCGTTTCGGCTATTACACTATGATAGCTGTGTTTTCTTTATTTTTAAGAGCCAATTTCGGATTATCTGCTGATACTGCTGGCCTGATTTATAGTATTTTTCTTGGCTTAGTTTACTTTTTGCCATTGATTGGTGGTATCATGGCTGATAAATTTGGCTATGGAAAGATGGTGACTATTGGTATCATTGTCATGTTTGCCGGTTATCTTTTCTTGTCTATTCCATTGGGTGGAGGAGTGACTGCTTTTATAGCAATGCTGGCTGCTCTGTTTCTGATTAGTTTTGGAACGGGCTTATTCAAAGGTAACTTACAAGTAATGGTGGGTAATCTTTATGATACACCAGAATTATCTGCAAAGCGTGACTCTGCATTCTCAATCTTCTACATGGCAATTAATATTGGTGCACTTTTTGCTCCTACTGCAGCTGTAAGAATTAGAGATTGGGCAGAAACATCACTTGGTTATTCAGGTAATGATGCCTACCACTTCTCTTTTGCGGTTGCTTGTGTATCATTAATTGTGTCAATGATGATTTATTATGCTTTCCGTAGCACTTTCAGACATGTTGAAGCTGGTGTAGGTAAGAGTAAGAAAGCTAATACTACAGTTGTTGAAGAAGAACTTACTCCACAGCAAACCAAGGAGCGTATTGTTGCACTTTGTCTTGTCTTTGCTGTCGTTATTTTCTTTTGGATGTCGTTCCATCAGAATGGTCTTACATTGACTTACTTCGCTGATGAGTTTGTTAATCCTAAGGCAGAGGGTGTTCAGACAATGGAATTTGATGTAATCAACCTTGTGATGATTATCTTTATGGTTTATAGTTCAATGTCATTTTTCCAAGGAAAGACTTCTAAAGCTAAGTTGATTTCAGCAGTAGTTTTCCTGGCTGCAGCTGGTATTTTAGTCTATAAATATAATAACATTGGTGGTCCAGTTGACATAAGTGCTCCTATATTCCAGCAGTTTAACCCATTCTATGTGGTAGCTTTGACTCCTATAAGTATGGCCATTTTTGGTGCTTTAGCAGCTAAGGGCAAAGAACCTAAAGCTCCTCGTAAGATTGCTTATGGTATGATTGTCGCTGGTAGTGCCTATCTACTTATGGTTTTGGCATCACGTGGCTTGCTTACTCCTAACGAACAGGCTGCTGCTAAGGCTGCAGGTGAAGCAGTTCCATTTGCTTCTGGTAACTGGTTGATTGGTACCTATCTCGTGCTTACCTTCGGTGAGTTACTGCTTAGCCCTATGGGTATTAGCTTCGTAAGTAAGGTTGCTCCTCCAAAGTACAAGGGTGCGATGATGGGTGGATGGTTTGTTGCTACCGCCATCGGTAACTTACTTGTCAGTGTTGGTGGTTACTTGTGGAACGATCTTCCTTTGACAGTCGTATGGTCTGTTTTCATTGTTCTATGTCTGCTCTCAGCAGGTTTCATGTTCCTTATGATGAAACGCTTGGAGAAAGTTGCATAAGAAGACGCTTATTTAATTATTGATCGTGATATAATGAAAGGCTGAACTCGAAGTACGGGTTCAGCCTTTTTATCATAGCGCAATATATAAGCAGTATTGTTGTTGTACATAGTTTGAATCTTTTAGGTTATCATTCATCTTCTGTACAACACAATACTACAAATCTATCCTATTTTAGTTTTTCAATCAAATACTTACCTGTTAGACTCTCTTTGCAATGTACCACTTCCTCTGGTGTACCGGCAATGACGAGGTATCCACCTTTATCACCACCATCTGGACCAAGGTCGATGACGTGGTCAGCACATTTGATAACATCGAGGTTATGTTCAATAACCAATATGTTGTGTCCACGATCGATGAGGGCATTGAAGGCATGAAGTAAACACTGGATATCGTGGAAGTGCAAACCCGTCGTAGGCTCGTCGAAGATAAAAAGCGTTGGTTCTTGCTGTTCTTGTCCAATGAAATAAGCAAGTTTCACACGTTGGTTCTCACCACCAGATAGGGTAGATGAACTTTGACCAAGTTTGATGTACCCCAGTCCGACATCCTCCAGAGGTTTTAAGCGGTTGACAATAGCTTTGCGCTTGTGCTCACCAAAGAACTGAATAGCCTCAGATACTGTCATATTTAGAACATCATTGATATTCTTTCCTTCGAATTGTACGTCAAGAATTTCATGTTTGAAACGCTGTCCGTGACATTCTTCACATTCCAATACAAGGTCTGCCATAAACTGCATCTCTACCGTAATGACACCAGCACCCTTACATTCTTCGCAGCGACCACCTTCTGTGTTGAATGAGAAATATTGTGGTGTGAAGCCCATCTGCTTAGACAATTGCTGGTCTGCAAATAGCTTTCTGATTTCATCGTATGCTTTCACGTAAGTTGCGGGATTAGAGCGCGTACTCTTACCGATAGGGTTCTGATCCACAAACTCCACGTGTTTTATCTGCTTCCAGTCCCCAGTAATGGCTGAATATTCACCTGGTGTGTCAGCAACTTCGTCTAAATGACGTTTTAGAGCAGGGTAGAGAATACCTTTCACTAGCGAAGATTTTCCACTACCGCTGACACCTGTTACCACGGTAAAGACATTCAGTGGGAACTTAACGTCAATACCTTTAAGATTATTCATGCGAGCTCCCTTCAGTTCTATCGCCATATTCCATGGTCTGCGACTTGCAGGTATGTCGATAACTTCGGTTCCTGTCAGGTATTTAATGGTATAGGAATGAGGATATTGCTCCAACAATTGCTTCGACTTCAAATTCTTTTTCTCTTTGATATCACCCTCTATAGACTTGATATCTGATACCTTACCTTCAAATACAATTTCACCACCCAGTCGTCCTGCATCAGGCCCAACGTCAATCAGGTAGTCGGCAGCACGCATGATTTCCTCGTCATGTTCCACGACAACTACCGTGTTGCCCAATGCTTGAAGTTCTTTGAGTACGTGAATAAGTCGGTCAGTGTCTCGGCTATGCAAACCGATGGAAGGTTCATCAAGTATATAGAGTGAACCAACTAGAGAAGAACCCAATGAAGTTGTGAGATTGATGCGTTGACTTTCACCACCACTCAGCGAGTTGGATTGGCGGTTAAGCGTTAGATAGCCTAATCCTACGTCCAATAGGAACTGAAGACGACTTGTTATCTCGGTCATCAATCGCTTACTAACTTCCTGTTCATGCTCTGTTAGTACAAGATTGTCAAACCATTTTTTAAGGTTGATAATTGACATATCAACAAGGTCAGTGATAGCCATACCGCCTATCTTAACCCATGTTGCTTCCTTCTTTAGCTTTGTACCATGGCAGTCTGGACAAACAGTTTTACCACGATAACGACTGAGCATGATGCGGTATTGAATCTTGTATTGGTTTTCTTTCAACATTTGGAAGAAAGTATCAATGCAGATACGATCGTGAATGTCTTTCTTTCTGTCGCTTGGAAGACCCTTCCAAAGGCTTTCCTTCTCCGCTTTAGTTAGTTCAAAATAAGGCTTGAAGATAGGGAAGGTGTCTTTTGCAGCACGTCTGCAGAACTCATCTTTCCATGTTGCCATCTTCTCACCATGCCAACATTGTACGCAACCATCATAGACAGACAGAGAAGAATCGGGTATAACTAACTTCTCATCAATTCCTATAACGCGGCCAAAACCTTCGCAAGTAGGACAGGCGCCAAGGGGAGAGTTAAACGAAAACATATTGTCGTTTGGTTCCTCAAAGCGAATGCCGTCTGCTTCGAAGCGAGTTGAGAAGTCATAAGTGAGCTTAGCTGGGAGTATCATCAGTTGAATATTGCCGTTGCCCTCATAGAAAGCTGTCTCACAAGAATCGGTAAGTCGGCTCAATGTCTCTTTAGACTTATCAACCGATAGACGGTCAATAACGAGATAAATCTGTATGTCTTTGTCCTTTGTTTTGCCTTTATTTCTCTCATCAACAGGATTTTGTTCAAGCCAATCTTCTATGCGAATAAAGTCATTATCCACATAGATACGTGCATAGCCCTCCTGCATCTCCATTTCAAGTTGAGTTTGTACGCTTCTTCCTTCAATGATGTGAAGAGGAGCAAGAATACAAAACTTTGTTCCTTCCGAATAAGACATCACCTTTTCAATGACGTCTTCAACAGAATGATGTTTCACTTCTTCACCCGAGATAGGACTGAAAGTTCTACCTATACGAGCATAAAGCAGACGAAGGTATTCGTATATTTCTGTTGAAGTGCCCACTGTAGAGCGTGGATTACGTGAGATAACTTTCTGCTCAATAGCTATGGCAGGGGGAAGTCCTTTGATGAAATCTACCTCAGGTTTAGCCATTCTTCCTAAGAACTGACGCGCATAAGCTGAAAGACTCTCAACATATCGGCGTTGTCCTTCAGCATAGAGAGTATCGAAGGCAAGTGATGACTTACCAGAACCTGATACGCCAGTGATAGCAACAAACTGACCTTGAGGGATTTTTACATCTATATCTTTTAGGTTGTTAACCTTAGCACCTTTTACCTCAATATATTTATTCATATTTTTCAACTTTATTCTACATTTATCCTTTCATACTCTTAAAAGTGATTTAAAGGATGAAGAGCAATATGCAAATTTACAAAAAATCGTTGGTTCTTTCTGATATTTACTTTATATTTGCAGCTGATATTTTATTTTTAAAGGATACAATTATGAGAGTTAAGAAATTATTGGTTATAGCTTTGTTGGCCCTTCCAATGATGGGTATGGCACAAAGTTCATACGTGCAGATAGGTGAATCTGCTAATACTACACAGTTCGAGAACAAGCAGAATAGTGCAGCTTACCAGCAGTGGTTAAGCCAGTATGAAGAGTGTGGTCAGCAAATCAACGCAATTTCTGAACAGTATCAGAAAGAGGTTGATAAGCGTGGCTATCCAAAGAAGAAGACTGTTAAGGCAAAGATTGCATTGATAAATCAGTATATCAGCTTGTTACAGCAGCAACGTGATTCACCAGAATTAAATCAGGGTGTTGATCTCGATAAGGTTAATAGTAAAATTTCTATGTGGCAGGAGCAGCTTCAAGGTTTAACTGCTTTGTTGAAGAAGATTTAAATTGTTTACATTGTAATATCAAAGAGGGTGTGTCAAAATGGACACATCCTCTTTTTTATTCTTCCTTTACCTTGTCTACCACATAATTCATTATTTACTGCGGCTATGCTGCTAATTTCATATAAAATGATTTATTGGGCTTTAAATAACCTATATAAACTTGTATACAGCATCTGAAGGTGACTAAAAGTAGCTCCATAACGGCTTTTAGTTCCTTGAGATTGGTTTTTCTACACATTTTCCCTATATTAAAGGCAATAGCGAAGAAGGCAAAGTCCATATTGACCTTGTCTTTTCCAAAATGCCTAAATCTCTTGTAGGCTTTATTATATTTTGTTTGTCCAAAAACAGCTTCAGGTTCTATGCACCTTCGTCCTCGATGCTTGATGCCTTCTTCCGAGGTCAGTAGTTCCCGTGCCTTTTGTTTATAGTGCTGTAGTTGGTGATTTACTTCTATAATTCTGTTCCCTCTTGCTTTAAAACATGAGCCTCTCAACGGACAACCATCACAGCGTTCTGCCTGATAACGTACGCTGTAAGTAACGAATCCGTTAGAGGTTAGGGAACGCTTCATGCCTATACGCTTCATATGCTGTCCCATAGGGCAGACGTAGAAATCCTGTTCCTTATTATAATAAAGGCTTGCGGGACTGAATGGGTTAGGTGTGTGGCGTGGACGCTGCTCTTTATGGAAGTAGTTATACTTCACATAGGCTTCCATATTATGTACGTCCATGAACAGATAGTTCTCCTCGGAGCCATACCCTGAATCAGCTACGACTGTCTTGGTATAACGATGATAGCGTGATTTGAAGGACTCCAAGAAAGAAGGTAGTGTGAGTGTATCGGTACGATTGGCATAGAGTGCAAAGTCGGTGATGAACTGGTTCTCCGTTGCTATCTGCAGATTATATCCAGGCTTAGTCTGTCCGTTCCGCATAGCGTCCTCCTTCATGTGCATAAACGTGGCATCAGGGTCGGTCTTGCTGTAGGAGTTTCTCTCTCCCATAATCTCAAGGTGTTGGTCATACTCCTGGAGTTTATTACGTTTCTTCTCAAGCTCTTTAAGCTGTTTTTTCTTGGTTCTAACAGCCTGCTTCTCTTCTTTTGTCTTAGGTTTAGGGATTGATTCCAAAGACTTGTTCAATTCCTCGGATATCTCATCGAGCAGAGCTGCAGTGAACTCAATACCTTCTTTTTAGCGGCATTGTCCTGCGCTATGACATCATCAACCTGAAGCAAGAGTGTGCGTATTTGTTCCTGCAACTTGGTGCGGTTCTTTTCCACGGTTCTCTTCCAAACGAAGGTATACTTGTTGGCTTTCGATTCTATTTTTGTGCCGTCAATATATTCAACGTCAAGACTTATCAAACCTTTGGCTGCAAGTATTAATACGACTTGTGTGAATATATTGTTGATTTCCTTTTTCACACGATTACGAAAACGATTGATGGTAATAAAATCAGGCTGCTCATATCCTGCCAGATAGATGAAATGAATGTCACGCTTGAGAAGCGACTCTATACGACGGCAGGAATAGATATTATTCATGTAAGCGTAAAGAATCACCTTGAGCATCATTTGTGGATGATAAGGCTTGCGACCACTGGGTTTATAAAGTTTGTAGACAT
The DNA here is from genome assembly GCF_018127785.1 of Prevotella scopos JCM 17725. Lineage (NCBI taxonomy): Bacteria > Pseudomonadati > Bacteroidota > Bacteroidia > Bacteroidales > Prevotellaceae > Prevotella > Prevotella scopos. The sequence goes on along the minus strand of NZ_CP072390.1, from coordinate 956,866 downwards.
TATCCAACATAAGATTATCCACCAAGGCATCTAAAAGACGAACAGGGTCATCTTCTGCGATATCCTTATCGATTCTTTGAGGAAAAAGAATCATTTTCTTGTGTATGTAAGAACGAAAGTGTACCTTTGCCATAATGAGATTTTTTGTATGCCTAAAGGTACAAAAACTTTAGGAAATAGCAAAGCCCTGGCTTGAGAAAGTCGGGGCTTTGTGCATAAAAAAGAGGATGTGTACATTTTGACACACCCTCTTTTCTAATCTATTGCTCTTCACCATCTGTGTTAAGCAGAACTTTCTTGTTTCCTCTCTTTGCTTCAAAGTAAGGTGGTTCGTCTCTCAACGAAATACTATCATAGACGAATGGTGCCACAATGGTATCCTTCCCGTCAGGGAGTATTAAGCCAAGCTTCCCATCAATTTGTGCTATGAGTGGCATTGTTCGCAAGTCGTCAACATAGACATAACAAGTACGAAGGAACTCATACTTCGGTTCAACGAGTGTACGTCCTCTGTGATCGAGAATACCAAACTTCCCTTTTCGTTCGATAACCTCATGATACTGAATGTAAATCTCACGTATAAGGTTCAGATACTTCACCATCTTTCGTTTATCGTTGACCAATGTTACGAGGTAATCGAAGGTGTCAGAGTAGTTTGCCATCGCACGAGCTAAGACAATCTTCATGTCTAATCCTTTGATAGCCTTGCGGTTTAAGTCGATGTATCGTGCAATAGCAGCCTCCTTTTCCTTCATAGGTAGGTCTTTCAGATGCTCTTCAAAGCGTAACATCTGTTGTTTGCTGCCGTGCATTGCTTTGATGTATCTGTGAATCTGTCGTCCCATCTCCATGCACACGAAATGGCGGATTTGCTGTTCCTCTATAGGGTCAGCATATTCCTGGTTGAAGTTGTCTTGCGTAATCATGGGCTTTTTCTCCTTTGTTTTTGCCAAAGATACTGACTTTTAATAGTTCTACCAAGGAATTAAAAGAATTTAATTCAAATGTTTTTAAAATACCTTTATTTTAATCTTTGAACTAAAGGTGAAGTTCAACATCTTTACCAAATGGAGCAAGGGACAGACCTGCCATTTTAAAGTGTTGCTTTGCAAAAGGAATACCTATAATCGTGATGGCAAGAAGTAGTCCAAAGAAGATGTGGGTAAGACATGCCCAAAAACCACCAAAGATTATCCAAATGATATTGAGTGGAATGGTGATACAGCCTGAAAGACTTTCTCCTTCTCTCACTTCTGCCCCAAAAGGCCATAGACACAAGAGTCCGAGCTTGAATGTTTGTACTGCAGCTGGTATGCCGATAATGGTGATGGCAAGTGCTAAACTACCTGTAAAATAACCGATAGCAGCCTCTAATCCGCCAAATATCCACCAGATGATGTTTCCCAGAATACGCATAATTTATTTATGAATTTAAATGATAATATGCAGATTCTTCTTCTGCTTTTATGTTTAATAATTTAAGTTTCAAATATGATTGACACTTTGTAACTTGTTATCTTCAGCTTGTGTCAACCTTTTTACTAACAAGTCCTGTATTATATTAGTAATGTTTAAGAAGATGTTTACTATCTGTTTATCTGATAAAGGATGAAGAAGTTATTTATGATTACCATTATAAATCTTTATTTCAAGCTTTTATTAATAAACTTATGACTAATTATTTACTGGTAACGAAGATTTCCTTACGGACTAAATGATGTCTATTATTTCTTCTAGTGGCTTTCTTTTCTTCTCATTCGTTGGACAGTCGTCAGCAAGGTGACCAACAGGTACGATGACAACTGGCTCAAAACCTAGATATGGAAAGGTCTCTTTCAGTTTGGCAACATTGAAGTTACATACCCAACAAGTGCCTAAACCACGTTCAGTGGCAGCTAGGCATAGGTGTTCAGTTGCAATGGCCACATCGATATCACCATGCTGCTTGTTATCCTCTGACCGGATCCAGTTCTTCTCAACCTCACGCATACAGATGATGTAAAGTGGTGCTGACTTGAACCATTCACGATTGTAGCATTCATGAAGTTTCTTTTGTGACTCTTCTGACTTTATGACAACAAATTTCCATGGCTGTTTATTGACAGCTGATGGTGCCATACGTGTCACCTCAAGGATATAACTTAAGTCCTCTTCTGACACAGGAATGTCACTGTATTTACGTACGGAAAAACGTTTTTGAGAGAGTTCTAAAATGTTCATGATGTGTGGTTAAATCTATATGGTGAGGAGGATAGTGTAGAGTAGAGATGATTCTCTGCTTATTTCAACTCTTCCTTATAATATAATATTGCTTTGATGGCGATTTGTTCAGCTTCTTCGATGGTGCAATTTAATTTGCCTCCAGAGGCGTCAGCATGCCCTCCGCCATTAAAGAACTTTGCTGCCATTGGTTGACAATGGAATCCGTTGCATGAACGGAGACTCACGAGGATGGTCTTTGGCTTCTCAGTGTCTTCGCGCAAAGATATACTTAGTTTTAGTCCTTTAATCTGTTGTGGAATATTTACAAGCCCTTCCATGTCACCTTTAATGAAATGGAATTGTGTCATTTCTTCCTTTGTTACTGTATAATAGGATGCGTGTAACTCCTCAATTACTTTCATCTTGTTGAGAATAATGTGAGCTCGGAGACGGAGAGCGTTGGTAGAATAGTTATGGAATACACGGTTATAAATCTCGTCCTTATCAATATTCTTTGCAAGAAGTTGACCGATAATATAGAATATCTCTGGGCGTGACGAATTATAGGTGAAGGCACCTGTGTCGGTCATCATACCACAATAAATGCAGGATGCACATTGGGTTGTCATCTTCTCGTAGCCATCTAACTGACTAATCAGGCGGAAGACAATCTCACATGTACTTGACATTTCAGGATGAGAAATTGTCAGTGCATTGTTCGTCTCAGGCTCTAAATGATGATCAATGAGCAGACGAAGAGCTGTTGAAGCCTCCAAAACTCCTTGCATTGCATCAACACGTGAACTTTGGTTGAAGTCGAGACAGCAAACGAGGTCAGCCTCCTTGAAAACTTTCTCAACCTCCTTTGGTCGTCTATCATAACGAATAACGGAATTATGTCCTGGGAGCCAATGCAAGAAATCAGGTGTTGCATCAGGCATACATACCTTAACGTTTGCCTTGCCAATTTGGTTTAGATAATGCATCCACGCCAACGACGAACCTGTTGCATCACCATCAGGTGATTTATGAGCACAGATTACGATGTTTTTTGCATTGGAGAGAAGGTTGCGAAGTGCTGCAAGTTCTTCTTTATTCAGTAGGTTTAATTCCATTATAGCAATGAGCTTTGATGAGTGTTTGAAAGTTGTTTGGCAATTATGCCATAGTGTGTACAAGTGAGAGAAATATAGACCCCTGCCTGAATATCCGTCTTACACCTTGAAGGATTTCGAAGAATGTATGCGGAGGTAGTACCCAGGCAGGGGTTATGTGTTAGAACAATTTAGCAGGATATACACCCTCGTCAACTAGTGACTGAATCTTGTCAACCACACCCTGGCGGTCGGCTGCGTAAGTTACACCAAACCACTTACTGGTAGTGTCAAGTACTTTCACTGTTGATGTGCCATCGTTGATGAGTTTGTTTACCATCAATGGAATGAAGTATTCAGACTTCTTGTTCTCCATGTTCTTTGGATCAGAGAGGAATTCCTTGAAGTAAGCCTCACTATAGTCGAAGTAGTCAGGTGTGAAGCCCCATACATTCATAGATACAGGAGTGTTCTCATCAACAGCAACCCACTCTCCATTATCGTCTTTATACTTGATTTCACCATCACGGCGTTCAATCTCTGTACGTTCAACAACTGTCGTAAGGTTACCATTAGCATCAGTTGAGCAGATACCACGAGCAACAGTACCATTCTCACTCAGCGTGTTACCTATGCGGAAACCAACCATTGCATACTTATTTGTAGAACCTTCTGGAAGGTCAGCAAGGAACTTACCTATTACTTTGAAGCAGTCACGATTATAAAAATCATCGCAGTTGATAACGCAGAAAGGCTCTCTGATAACTTGTAAAGCCATCAATACAGCATGGTTCGTACCCCATGGCTTCTCACGCCCTTCTGGAACATTGAACCCTTCAGGCAATGCATCGATGCTTTGGAAGACAAGTTCTGTAGGGATATGACCCTCATACTTTGACAGAACCTGACTACGGAACTGCTCCTCGAAATCCTTGCGGATAACAAAAACAATCTTTCCAAATCCAGCCTGAATAGCATCATAGATAGAATAGTCCATAATGGTCTCACCATTAGGTCCTAGCTCATCGAGCTGCTTCAGCCCGCCGTAGCGGCTTCCCATACCTGCCGCAAGAAGTAATAATGTAGGTTTCATTTTCTTTTTCTATCGTTAAATTAATATTATGTTCTGAATGCAAAGGTAAGAAAAATATAGGATATTTTATTATTTTGTGTTGTGAATTATGAGCGTTTAGCTTGTTGTTTGTTCTTAACTTCTTCACGTTTAAATTAATTCCTTATTTCTACCCTAATAATCAACATCATTTTCTTGTCTATATTTCTTTCTCCTTTCATCTTCTACATAACTAGTAGCTTATTATTTCAAAGTATTATGCCCTAGCAAATGCGTGATGGGGTGGGGGAAGAAAAGATAGATGTTAGGCACGCTTCATGAGAATAGAACGTTCTATGGGTGAGAACTTCTCTATTGCATAACGTAGCATGGTGCGTGGCATATCTGCTCTGTGGCTCATAATATAATCGTAAAGGCGGTCGGAATCTCGCTTCCCCGCTTCACGTAGCATCCAACCAATTGCCTTGTGCATTAAGTCGTGTGGATGATGCATCATCAATTCGCTCAGCGCATAGGTATCTTCTAATTGTCCTTTGCGGATAAAGGCGTAAGTTGATACAATCGCAATACGATTATCCCATAATAATCGATTTTGAGCAAGCTGATAAAGAATATCACGTGACTTGTCGAGCAGATATTCACCAACAATGTGGTGACAAGATAAGTCAACGAGATCCCAATTGTTGATATGATTGGTTTGCGATAGATAGAGGTCAAATAGTTTCTGTCGTAAGGTCTCATCTTTTTTCTTACTGGTTTCTACCATAATAATTAAGGCGCAAAGACGCACTTCGTGCCATTCTGACTCTAGCAACTCTCTTATTTCTTCAAGTGAAATCTCTTTGTGCCGTTTGGCAATCGTTCTGATATTAGGTACGGTAACGCCTAAGAAACGATCGCCTTCTCCGTATTGTCCTTTGCCTGCCTTGAAAAATTTTGGAAAGATCTCTCGTTTCTCAGCATTTGAAAGTGATTGGAGTTCTTGTGTTATGGTTTTATTAATCTGCGTCATAGTAAGTCATTTGTTGTTTTACCATTATTCATTGTCAGTTGCAAAGATAGTTTTTTATTTTGGTTTTAGTTTAATTACTATGAATAAACTGACAGGTTGTCAGATAATGTTTTTACAACTGTCAGTAAGTCGTTTTGGCATAGTTTTCGTATAACGTAAGGCAAAACGACTTTTTATAGGTCGTAAAGGAATTGGAAATTAAAATCTTAAAACATAACAATTATGACAATTAAACCTTTAGCAGACAGAGTCCTCGTGCTTCCAGCACAGGCAGAAGAGAAAGTTGGTGGTATTATTATCCCAGATACTGCCAAAGAAAAACCACAACGTGGTAAGGTGGTAGCCGTTGGTAATGGTACAAAGGAAGAAGAGATGATTCTGAAAGTTGGTGATGAGGTTCTCTATGGCAAGTACGCTGGTACTGAGCTTGAGAATGATGGAGAGACATATTTAATCATGCGTCAGAGTGACGTGCTAGCAGTTGTTGGCTAAGCACATATTTTTCCTAAAAGAAAACAGCTTTTATAAAAAAGAGATACTTAGAAATGATGGTATAGCTTAAAAGATAAAAGCAGAAAACAATTAGTTAAAAAAAGAATAAAGAAAATGGCAAAAGAGATAAAATTCGATACAGATGCACGTGAACTTTTGAAGAGTGGTGTAGATCAATTGGCAAACGCTGTAAAGGTAACACTCGGCCCTAAGGGACGTAATGTTGTTATTGGTAAGAAATTTGGTGCTCCTCAGATTACAAAAGATGGTGTTACAGTAGCTAAGGAGATAGAGCTCGAAGATAACTTTGAGAATGCAGGTGCACAGCTTGTTAAGAGTGTTGCTAGCAAGACTGGTGATGATGCAGGTGATGGCACAACTACTGCAACCATCCTTACACAGGCTATTGTCACAGAAGGCTTGAAGAATGTTACAGCAGGTGCTAACCCAATGGACCTCAAACGCGGTATCGATAAGGCTGTTGCAAAGGTTGTTGAGCATATCAAGGACTCAGCAGAGGTTGTTGGTGACAACTATGATAAGATTGAACAGGTTGCTACCGTAAGTGCTAACAACGACCCAGAAATTGGTAAGTTGCTTGCTGATGCAATGCGTAAAGTTTCTAAGGATGGTGTTATCACTATTGAGGAGAGCAAGACTCGTGAGACAAGTATTGGAGTTGTTGAGGGAATGCAGTTTGATCGTGGCTATCTCTCTGGTTACTTCGTAACAGATACAGATAAGATGGAGTGTGAAATGGAGAACCCATATATCCTCATCTATGATAAGAAGATTTCAAATGTTAAGGATTTCCTTCCAATCCTTCAGCCTGCTGCAGAGAGCGGTCGTCCATTGTTGGTGATTGCTGAGGATGTTGATTCAGAGGCTTTGACAACATTGGTTGTGAACCGCTTGCGTGCAGGATTGAAGATTTGTGCAGTGAAGGCTCCAGGCTTTGGCGACCGTCGTAAGGCTATGCTCGAAGATATTGCAGTATTGACTGGTGGTGTAGTTATCAGCGAGGAAAAGGGCCTTTCATTGGATAAGGCAACGATTGAGATGCTTGGAACAGCTAAGAAGGTTACCATCTCTAAAGATAATACAACAATTGTTGATGGTGCTGGTGCTAAGGATGCTATCAAAGATCGCGTAGCTCAGATTAAGAATGAGATTGCTGCTTCAACAAGTTCATACGATAAGGAGAAGTTGCAGGAGCGTTTGGCTAAGCTTGCTGGTGGTGTAGCCGTTCTCTATGTAGGTGCTAACTCTGAGGTAGAAATGAAGGAGAAGAAGGATCGTGTTGACGATGCACTCTGTGCTACTCGTGCCGCTATCGAAGAGGGTGTTGTCGTTGGTGGTGGTACCACATACATCCGTGCTCAGGAGGCATTGAAGGACCTTAAGGGTGAGAACGCAGACGAGCAGACTGGTATCAATATCGTATGCCGTGCTATTGAGGAGCCTCTCCGTCAGATTATTGCTAATGCTGGTGGTGAAGGTGCAGTAGTAGTAAATAATGTTCGCGAAGGAAAGGGTGACTATGGTTACAATGCTCGCAAGGATGTTTACGAGGATCTTCGTACAGCAGGAGTTATCGATCCAGCAAAGGTTTCACGCGTTGCTCTTGAGAATGCAGCTTCAATTGCTGGCATGTTCTTGACAACTGAGTGCCTCATCGTTGATAAAGTAGAGGATACTCCAGCAATGCCAGCAGCTCCAGGTATGGGTGGCATGATGTAATACATGTATATTCAAACACATTATAGATAAAAGGAAGGCATCGAAAGGTGTCTTCCTTTTTCATTAATATAATTAATTCTTCGATTTTAGATGAAGGTATGATATTTCCAAGTAACAGGTCTATTGTGAGTCATATCATACAAAAATGATTTAAATTTAGTTTACTGTCACTTTACTCTGAAGTTTTCCTTGAATAAACAGCATGTCTTTATGATTCTCACATTCCTCATTGGTTTGGGTGGGGGATTTCATGCCTATGCAAGACCCAGGAAGCCCCGAAAAACCTCATATCAACATATAGAGCTACAAAAAGACATCTCAATATATAAAATTTTGGCTTATGTGACAAAAGTGTGCTTATTTTAGCGTCGTTTTCTCTTATGTGACAAAAATGTGCTTAAAATCTCCCATTCCCCTTTTATTTCTTAGGAGAATGGGACTTTATAAAGTCTTGGATGAAGATCTTTCTTCTTTCCATACTGATCCCCTTGTGTAGGTTCAATTTTGTCTTTAAATCTGCATTGAGTGATTCAATGGCATTGTTTGTATTTGGCATCTTCAATTCAGGGTAATCATAGTATGTCCACAATGACGACATATTCCTTTTAAGGCTCAAAAAAGCACTACGTAGAGCTTTATGAGTATAATGTGATTTTCCATCTTCTGTTGTTGTCCGTTCCTTAAGAAAATCCTCCCACTTGGTGTACCATTCCTTTAAAGCCCCAATAAAGGACTCCTTGTCCGTATGACATAACATCTTGGATAATTCAAGCAGTTCTTTTGAAGCCTCAAGCTTGGGTCTTGAAGTTAGTTTTGTCTTTATAGTCATTACTTGATGGAACTGGCATAATTGGAATTTATAATTGGGAAAAGCTTGCCTAAGTCCCTTAAAACCATCGCATACAAGCCCTTGAATGGTATACCCAAGTGACTCCAAGTAGCTTATGCCCTCCTTATAGTCTTCAAGACGTTCATGCCTATTGATAAACTTAAACCAAAGTACATCACCAGACAATGAATCCTTCATGATAACGACACCAAAATTACGTCCCCAATAGGTGGCATCCATTAAAACCACTACAGGGCGAACAAGAAGGTTGGGAAGTTCTTCTTTATAAGATTTGGTGAGTTTTCTATAAATTGTCCTGGTTGAAACTCCGTACTCCTCTGATAGATCTTTGACTGTTAGATTACCCTTGGAATAACGATTATTGACAATGGTATTGGTAAGGCGATTATGTCCAACAAAGCTCCTCTTACAGCACTTACAATACCAGCGTTGACTACCATTAAGATGACCACGTTTTATAGTCGATTTTGAGCCACAATAAAAGCAGATTTTTTGCCATAAAAATATAAATAAAACAAAGATAATGATTATTAGATAGTTACAAGGATTTTAAGCACATTTTTGTCATATAGGCCAAAATTTTTCACAAGGAATAATGCTGCGGAATTGAGGTTTTAGATAAATGTTTGGAATTTCCTTCCAAACCTATATCGTGTAAAGATAACTATACACTTTGATAAAGGGATAAAAAAGAAAAAGCGATGACCTTCACAGGGAATCGCTTTAATTACTCAATAGGTATTAGTCTTTTAAAGGTAAAAGATTGTTTTCAGGATAACAGTCACAAAGATATGTTATTTTTACTTTCCGTGCAAACTTTTCGTAGATTATTTTTTCGTTGTAAAAATGTGTGCGAACACATGTTTGTATTAATTCATTCTTAGGTAAAAAAAGGCTCAACATTATTGTTTTAAAGAACTATTTGGCGTTTTAAGATTATAGATTTTATGATATTCATTTTGTAGATGAAGGTGGTTTTGTAATGTAACGTGAGTTGTTCGGAGTCTATAACATTTATCTTATTCTTTATACTTTTGTTTGATAATTTGCCCATTGGACGTTTTTGTTATCTAGGGTTTTTCCTTTATTCATAGATTATATTTAACTTTGCAAGAAATTTGTATGTGAGTAAAATTAAATTTAAAAGCAAAATCTGTCATTACTACGTTTATAAATGATTATGAAGAAAAGAACAATTTTATTGTTTGGACTGCTCTTTATATTTCTGACTGCTGTTGCAGGCGGAAGAATTAAGGTGGCATGTGTGGGTAATAGTGTGACATGGGGGATGACAATCGCTGATAGGGAAAAGAATTGTTATCCAGCGCAGCTACAACAGATGTTAGGAAGTGGTTATGAAGTTAGAAACTTCGGACACTCTGGTACAACGTTGCTTCATCTCGGACATCGTCCTTATATCGAACAAAAAGAATATAAGGAGGCTTTGGACTTCAAGGCAGACCTAGTTGTTATTCACCTTGGACTCAATGATACCGATCCACGCAACTGGCCAGAACATAGTGAGGATTTTAATGCTGATTACATCCGACTGATTGACAGTTTTCGTCAGGCAAATCCTAAGGCAAAGATTTGGATTTGTCTTATGTCACCCATCTTTGACCGCCATCCTCGTTTTGAGAGTGGTACACGTGATTGGTACGCACAGATTCAGCAACATATTCGACAAGTTGCGACTGCTACACGAACATCGTTGATCGACTTAAATACGCCTTTATACAGTCGTCCTGACCTTCTTGCAGATGCGATCCATCCGAATGCTGAAGGTGCAAAGATAATTGCTGAGACCGTATATGGTGCTCTGACAGGTAATTATGGAGGACTTTCGCTTTCGCCATTGTATTCAGATGGCATGGTTGTTCAGCGTGGCAGACCAATTGTTTTTTGTGGAAAGGCAAATACGGGAGAAATGGTTAAGGTAAATTTCAATGGACGTACGCTCTCTTCTGTTGCAGACGGCGCCGGGAAGTGGAGAGCCTCTTTCCCAGCAGAGAAGGCTGGTGGCCCTTATAAAGCAATGATAAGTACGAAGAAACAGAAACTTACGCTTAAGGATATCTACGTCGGTGAGGTATGGCTCTGTTCAGGACAATCGAATATGGAATTACCTGTTAATGCTGTTCAGAGTAGAAAGCAAGATTTAGATGAGGCTGATAGTCAAACTTGTTTACACCTTTTTAATATGTCGGCAATTTATCTAACAACTGCTGTAAAATGGTCGGCTAGTGCTTGTGACTCTGTTAATCGTCATCAGTATCTTCGTATCGGACCATGGCGTAACTGCTCTCGTGAGTCTTTGAGTGGCTTCTCATCAGTGGCTTATCACTTTGGAAAGAAGCTAGCCGATAGCTTGCAAGTTCCTGTAGGTATTATCTGTAATGCTGTTGGTGGAACGACGACAGAGTCATGGATAGATCGCCATACTTTGGAGGAACGGATGCCAGCTATTCTGCGTGATTGGTACCATGGTGACTATGGAATGAAATGGGCACGTGAGCGAGCTTTACAGAATGTCAGTGTGAGTAAGAATCCTTTGCAGCGTCATCCTTTTGCACCAACTTATATGTTTGAAGCAGGTATGTTACCTTTAAAAGGTTATTCGATCAAGGGAGTTGTCTGGTATCAAGGTGAGTCAAATGCGCATAATACGGAACTACACGAACGACTTTTCTCTATGTTGGAGAAGAGTTGGCGTCGGTTCTTCCATAATCCCGAATTACCATTTTACTTCGTACAGCTCTCTAGTCTAAATCGTCCTTCATGGCCACGTTTTCGTGACTCACAGCGTCGTATGGCTTTAACATTACGTAATACGTGGATGGCTGTAACAACTGATGTAGGTGACTCCTTAGATGTTCATTATACCAATAAAAAGCCTGTTGGAGAACGCCTTGGTTTACAAGCGTTGCATCATAGCTATGATTACATGATTGAATCTGAAGGGCCAGTCTGTCATTCTGTGTTGATAAAAGATAATGCACTTGAATTACAATTTACTCATGTGCAGTCACTTTCTGCTAAGGGTAATCACCTTGTTGGCTTCGAGGTTGCAGGTGCTGATGGTATTTATTATCCTGCTGAGGCACAGATAACATCGCCTAACACAATTCTTGTTCGGTCGTCTTCTGTTCATCGTCCTCGTGCAGTCCGTTATGGCTGGCAACCTTTCACACGCGCAAACCTTGTGAATGAAGTAGGATTACCATGTAGTACCTTTCAATGGCAAGTTAAGAAGTAAGCGATTCAGATGATAATAGCTTAATCGTATTGCGCATTAAGCAGTATGTTTCGCACATGCATGATAACATGCTGCAATGTGTTTATCAGTTCGCACTATTGGTGCGGGGCATCTGCACCATTGGTGTTCACCCTCCGCACCATTGGTGTTCACGCTCCGCACCAATTGTGTGGAGTAATGTTACATGAATAAAACATCTCGTGATAGACTCAATTGTTGTATTCTGTCAGTGATTATTAGGTGTGGAAGATGTTTATTAGATGAAAAAAAATAAAGTTATTCAATCGGAGGAGGGGGCAAGATTTGTTATTTGCCACCTCACAACGATAGTTTTATTATTACTTGCTATAATTCACAATAGGCTTTTGTGCTTTCATTTCATGCAGTTGTGATGTAAGGTGGCGATAGAGTTGTTCTACGACCTGCGGATGAGCGGAGGCTACGTTGTAGTTTTCGGATAGGTCGTTCGACAGGTCATAAAGTTCTTTCTGACCTGTCAGATAGGAATAGATCAATTTCCATTTTCCCTCACGAATGGCACAATTCAGGCTGATGCCTAGTCCTTCTCCATCCCATATATTAGGATAATTCCATATCAATTGTCGGTTCTCAAAGTTTTGTTGCTTACCACGAAGGAGAGGGGTGATGTCCCGCCCATCGATAGTTTGTGGTACGTGACAGTTTTTGATGCCTGCCATAGAAAGTAAGGTTGGATAGAGGTCTTCTATAATAATAGGTGTATGAGAACGAGTATTCGGCTTTACAACATTCTTCCATCTCACAATAAAAGGTACTCTTATTCCTCCTTCATAAAGTGAACCTTTGCCGCTTTTGAGCGGTGCATTCTGGGTGTAGAGTTCGCCATCTCTCCAATATGATGACGAAGCGAGCCCACCATTATCACTCATAAAGATAATAATTGTTTCGCGATTGAGGCCAGCTTTTTCTATCCAGTCCATGAGGTCGCCCAGACTTTTGTCCATTCCTGCTATCAATGAGGCGTAAGCAGCCTCTTTCTCTGAGAGTCCACGTGCTCGGTATGTTGGGTAAAAACGCATATCTCTATCAATGGGAACATGTACGGCATAATGAGACATATACAGATAGAAAGGTTGGTTGTATTTTTTAGCTTTTTCTAAACTCGCAATAGCCTCTCTCGTTAAAGCTTCCGTTGCAAAAACTCCAGTACCCCAATAATGTTCCAAACCATGTATAGCGAACGGAGATGTTGGCTTCCCATCCTTCGTGAAACCATAGTTGCGTTCGCTGAGATAGGTTGCTAATCCACCAGCAGCGGTGCCAGTAATGTTCGTTTCAAAGCCAAAATGACAGGGGTTCTCTCCCGGAGTATCAATTGCGCCCCAGTGAGCTTTGCCACAATGGATGGTGTGATAACCGGCATCCTTTAGAAGTTGAACAAAGGATATGGCTTTTGTAGTGTGACCTACATTACCACTTTGTGCGATACCATTGTAATTCCAGTCCGGCAGTGTAACACCTTCTCGTTTCCCATCTGTCATCTGGTCGCGATGTAAAGTCCAATTCGTTACTCGGTGTCGGGCCATATTCATACCTGTCATTAGGCTACATCTGGAAGGTGAGCTGATAGGTGTCGCATAGGCATCAGTAAACATCATACCCTCTGCTGCGAGTCTTTTCATATTCGGTGTGTCGTACTTTCGATTATTAGCAGTAATCGAGTCAGCAAAAGGCAGAGACGTGTCTTGCCATCCCATGTCATCTACCATGAATAAAATTATGTTGGGTTGTTTCTTTACTCCTTGAGATTTGACTGGTGTAGGAGTCCCAAAAGCAAGTAGCGAAATCGTTGCCAATAGGGTAGAGGGGTTCTGAGAACGATTGAAAGTATGCATGTTCATTGTAATAAAGAATCAATATTGGGGGACTTAGTTATGCTACAAAGTTAATAAAAAAGTTGGTATTCGTCATATAAATCAATATTGTTGTTAGTTGGACTATTGAGGTTGAATCATTTCAGATGGTCTATTTCTGGAGCTGATTCAAGATAGAAAGGTGAGCTTCCAAAGATTGGTGTGATACTGCATATCTAATAATAGCATACAGGAAACTGATGAAATACAGGAAAACTGAGATATAGTGTACAATATGCTGAAATCTTTAGTAACAAACGTTATTAATTTATACCTTGCATTACTCAAATAACATCACATCTTAGTTACATAAAACCTTCGTTTGCACATGTCATTTCTAAAAAGAAAAAGAAAAGTTACAAATAATTTGGATTAATCAGAAAATCTTATTACCTTTGCACTCGCTTTCTGAAAGCATAGGGAGATTCGCTAGCTCAGCTGGTAGAGCACAACACTTTTAATGTTGGGGTCATGGGTTCGAGCCCCATGCGAATCACTGAAAAACAAGAGGAATATCCACAAGGGTATTCCTCTCTTGTTTTATTATCTGCGTGTTATAATACTATGTTTAAAATGATAAAGTTGATAAACTCCTCCGATTTTAGGGTCTTCAGGAATTTGGAGTGATGCTATGATATCCTTTGTGCCACTTGTTAGTAAAGAAGATTTGCAAACAGTTCATTATAAGCACTTTGTAGCGTGTATAACCCATGTAGTACAATAATAACTTTCGTAACCTTTAAATTAGTACTTTGTATTCTTTAATATCAGTAAATAAAGGAGCTGTAAAAGTATATAACTTATAAAAGTTATTGATTATCAGACATTAAACACTATCACTCCAAATTCCTGAAGAACCCGATTTTAGAGATTAGTAGTGTAAATCCAAACTACCTTGCAATATTTACTCGGAGTGTATGTTGGTTGTCAATTAGAAATTGTAAAAAAAAGTAGGCATCAAACTTTGATTTGTAAAATTAGTTTTTATATTTGCAGAAACTAATAATTTAAATTACAAACGAACGAAACAATCAATTTGTATGGATGGGGGAGTAAACTCTCTGTCACCTATAAAACCTCGAAGACTAACCTCTTTGTACCTATGGGCAGCATCGTTCCTCCTCTATCTACTAATGTGGCTTTAACGCTGAAAACCGATTACTGTGGAAATATGATTTATGAGAATGGACAATTAAGCAAGATTCTTACCGATGTGGGATACATCACACTTGCGAATTCCACTCCAACATACCATTACTACTTGCAGGACCACTTTGGAAACAATCGTGTAGTGATAGATGAGCATGGACAAGTGGAGCAAATGAATCATTACTATGCCTTTGGTGGACTGATGGGTGAGAGTACAGGCGGAGGCACACAATCTTACAAGTACAACGGTAAGGAACTTGATCGTATGCACGGATTGGATTGGTATGATTATGGTGCACGCCATTATGATGCTGTGCTGGGAAGATGGATGTGTGTGGATCCGTTGGTGGAGAAGTATCCCAGCGTTGGAGGATATGTGTATTGTGTGGATAATCCTGTGAGATATACCGACCCTATGGGAATGGAAATTGAAGAAGGAAATCTAAAAGAATGGGTAAATTTAAAGCAAGAGATTGAAAGACAAAGAGATAATCTTCAAACTGACATTAATAAATTAAATGCCAAAGCGAGGGTCAAAGGTTGGAGTTCTGAAAAATTGGCGGTTAAAATAGGAAATAAGGCAGAAAGATTAGCCAGTTTAAATTCGAGTATTGTAACGATGGAAACTTTGGAAACCAGTAGCCAAGTTTATAGTTTATCTCACACTGCGGATGGTGAAAATGGTGGCGTAACATTAAACACGAACACAAATGTTATTGATATAAAATTTGGTAGTACGGCCAATTTCGTTCACGAAATGACACACGCAGGGCAGTTTGAAACGGGTGATGTCGCATTTTTAAATACAGGAATGACTATATTACAAGATGTATATGAAGAGATGGCTGCATACAAAGCGCAATTTGGGTACAGTCCTTCTTCTGTTTCCGGTTTAACTTCTACTTCTGTTGCAAATTCATTCAGTGAAATTACGCCCGCATGGGTACAAGGATTAAAAGATGCAACAGGTAGTATGCCTTATGCTGAGGGCGGTTCGGCAAATACAGGGCTGATACCTGTAAATATCAATTCAACGAGAGCTGCTCTTATTCAAGCATATCCGTGGAAAGCGGCGGGATTCAGACAATTACCTGAGAATTACAATTTAAGAACACTGCAAGGAGTATATTATAAAAGATGAGGAAAATAATAGCATATTCAACTATTTTAATTTTATCCCAAGTTTAACCGGTAAAAATATTTTTCATAAATTTTCGGGATGTTTTATGTAGTATTAATTTCATAAAAGACTGATAATCAAGCATAGGGTATTGTAACGAGGAGTAAAATCTGATTTGTAGGACACCGTCATATCAAAATTATTTTGTTACTTTGCACTCATGCACGCAAATGTACAGACACGATTCAACCCTGCAACAGGCGACATGGCTCCTTTTTATCGCATTAAGGAGTCATATCGTGACGTGCAGGGTCATGTACATTCGCTAATTCTGTTGAACATCGGGTTCGAACCTTCACTTACAGCCGTACAGGTTCGAAAAATTGCATACGCACTTACCGAACGCTTCAAAAACAGAAGTACACCCTCGCTTTTCAAGGAACATCTTGACGGACTTACTCCTATTGAACAGGTAAAGGCTGATGAATGGTGGAGCCGTATGGAGAACGAAGGTGGAATTGATAGGTTTAACAAGGAAGAGCAGAAGTCGCTGAGAAAATATGAGAACTACGTTGACCTTGAGACGGCAAAATATACTAACGCAAGGAATGTCGGTGCTGAGTGGCTCTGCAAGCAGACGATAGACAAACTGCAATTAGAGGATTTCCTGCGCAAAAACGGCTGGACGGAGAATACAATACACACAGCTTTGTCTGCATTGATTGTTCGCACAGTATATGCTGTTTCTGAACGTTCGTCTTATTATTATTTGCGTGATAACTCGGCTGCTGGTGAACTTTATAGTGGAGTTCCTGGCTGGACACCAGGAATCAATTCTCTGTATAAAGTCACTGACAAATTATATGAACTAAAGGAACAGTTAGAGCGTCATCTGTGCAACGTTACTGACGATCTCTTTAATATAGACAACAAGTTGATGCTCTTCGACTTAACCAACTTCTATTTCGAGGGCAGCAAGCGTAACAGCAACAAGGCCAAGTTCGGCCGATCAAAAGAAAAACGCTCTGACTGTAAGCTACTTGTACTTGCACTATGTATCAATAAAGAAGGTTTTATACGTTATTCTTCTATCTTGGAGGGTAATACAGCAGACCCTAAGTCTCTGCTCAATATGATTGATACGTTAGCAAAGAGGAGTCCATCACGGACAAAAGATACGCTCGTTGTCATGGATGCAGGTGTTGCCACGGAAGAGAACTTGGAGCTGATCAAAAGAAAAGGTTACAATTATCTCTGCGTATCCCGTACAAAGATGAAGGACTATACGCTCAGTGATGATAACAAGAGTGTTACGGTAATGGATGCCCGTCGGCAGAAAATAACGCTGAAAGAGGTTAAGACAGAAGATGATAAGGATTATTATCTCGAAATAACATCTCCTTCGAAAGCTATGACAGAGTCGTCTATGAACAGGGTCTGGAGAGAGCGTTTTGAGATGGAACTGAAGAGAATAAACGATGGAATCTCCAAGAAAGGTGGAACAAAAACCTATGAAAAGGTTGTTGAACGTACAGGACGTGCCATACAGAAGTACCCATCTATAGCGAAGTTCTATCAGATAAGCTACATAAAAGAAGAGAAGAAACCCAAGCAGATGCTGCGCGTAGACTGGGAGATAAAAGACCTCTCTGAAATGGAGTCCGGTCACGGAGTCTACTTCCTCCGCAGCAATATCAGGACACTTTCTGAGCGTGTGACATGGGAATACTACAATCTCATTCGTGAGATAGAATGCACGAACAGGCAACTAAAGAATGACCTCAACCTCCGTCCTATCTATCATCAGAAAGATGAGCGAAGCGACGCACACCTCTTCTTCGGTTTATTAGCCTATTGGGTGGTAAACACCATCCGCTGTCAATTAAAACGAGAAGGAGAATCCTGTTACTGGACCGAGATTGTACGACGTATGAGCACCCAGAAGCTCGTCACAACAAAAGGGAAGAATCCATTAGGTGAGAACATCGAGATGCGCCAATGTAGTAGTCCTTCGAAGCAAGCAAAACAGATATACGATAAGTTGAACTTAAAACACTCACCATTCAAAAAGAATAAAATTTGTAGGACACAGAGTCCATAAGAAAAACGAGGAGAGTACGGTGACTGCAAGAAATAGGCGAAAGTGGGGGTTAAACTTGGGTTAGAATAATTGACCCCTAACGGAAAGGGATGGGTTGAAACAAAGGACCAGGGCGTCTATTGGGATGAAAGAGTCAACTCTGCTAAAGACGGAAAGTTTATCCCAGAAGGTAAGGTGGAAGATATTTAGGAAATACTGTAAATATGTTCGATAATCAAGGACAATATAAATTCGGTGATAATCAAGGGAATATTCTTTCAGCCCACCCAATGGATGAAGTGTCTGTATCCCATAAAAAACATGTTAATTTCTTAGACATTCTAAGTAATATGGGACTGGAACTTTGTAGATATAAAGAATTACCAAAAACTCCTTCAGGTATCTATGCCCCTTTTAACTTTGACGCAATAGGATGGAAAGCTGGATTTAGTTTTCAAATTGTCAATTTACATTACTCTTATGGTCTTGGTTTCACAATTAGTGGTTCTGAGGGAGGTCTTTATAGCATTATGTCTGCGGGGGGGTGATTTGGCTAAACCTGCTTTAAGTTTTAATGCATATATCAACCTTGTTGGATACAAAAACCATACAATTTGGTTCTTCAGGAATTTGGAGTGATAGTGTTTAATGTCTGATAATCAATAACTTTTATAAGTTATATACTTTTACAGCTCCTTTATTTACTGATATTAAAGAATACAAAGTACTAATTTAAAGGTTACGAAAGTTATTATTGTACTACATGGGTTATACACGCTACAAAGTGCTTATAATGAACTGTTTGCAAATCTTCTTTACTAACAAGTGGCACAAAGGATATCATAGCATCACTCCAAATTCCTGAAGACCCAAATTTCTGACATATCCAAGTATTTTGAGAACTTTGTTTCTCAGACACTTGGAGTTCTTAAAAGATTTTACGCTGCGGAATTAAGGTAATTGTAAAAAATAATAGGTCAATAGAGACCACTTTAAACAAATGATTCGTTATGTAGTTAAACTTTACCTTTAAGAACAATAATACAATCATCAAACTTAAGAACAAGGATATTGCTCCTACAAATAAGCTATCTATCTCTTTCGTTCTCTAATATAGCTTGCATACGTGCTACCTCTTCCGGATGTTCTGTAGCGATATTATTTGTTTCATACGGACTTACCATCATATCATATAACTGTGGAACAGGTAGATTACCAGTTTCTATTTTAGGTCCCCACTGAATCATCTTTGGGCCATTACTTGGCTCAATATACCGATATTGAGAAGTAAGAACAGATAGAACATGGGTGTTTGATTGTCCAATAACATAGTCACGACCTTTGAAATCACTACCTAACAGAGTTGGGAGATAATTACGGCTATCTGGCACACTACCTTTCGGGAATCGTGCACAAATAAGCGAGCCTAATGAAGAAATGAGATCTATCTGACTCATAAGCGCCTTGGAAACAACACCTCCCTTAATTTCACGAGGCCAAGAAACAACAAATGGCACAGCTGTTCCACCTTCAAATGCACTATATTTATTTCCACGGAAAGGTCCTGCTGGACTATGTCCATTAAGTAATTCTTTAGCTCTATCTTTATAGCCGTCGTCAACTACAGGTCCGTTGTCACTAGTGAGAATTACAAGTGTTTTATCAGCTATCTTTAATTCACACAATTTCTTCATTATCTGACCAACTGTCCAATCAAATTGAACAATTGCATCACCTCTTAATCCCATAGCGTATTTACCACGAAAACGTTTATGTGGAAATCGAGGAACGTGAACATCATTTGTTGCAAAATACATAAAGAAAGGTGTTTTCTTGTGATCCTCCATGAACTTCATGGCATGTGTGAGCATTGAATCTGCGAGGTTTTCATCCTTCCAAAGCGCCTTTCCCCCTCCCTTCATATATCCAATTCTACCAATTCCATTGACGATTGACATATCATGGCCATGGCTAGATTGCATATTGTAAAGTAGATCCGGATTATTTCGTCCTGTTGTTCACCTTCAAAATTCTTCACGTATGAAACTTCAATTGGAGAAGTGGAATCATAGCTTGCAACCATCCCATTCTCAATAAAAACACAAGGAACACGATCTGCAGTTGCAGCCATAATATAATGATAATCAAAACCAATATCGCCTAATGCTTCTGGTAAGGGGGCATTCCAATCTTGTTCACCTCCTTTATCGCCCAGTCCAAGATGCCACTTACCTATAGCACAAGTTGCGTAACCACAACTCTTAAACATGTCTGCCATAGTAAACTGACTTGGCTTTATAATCATACCAGCATTTCCCGCTGCGACGTCTGTACCCTTACGTCTCCATGCATATTCACCTGTGAGAAGTGAATAACGTGAAGGAGTACTTGTTGCTGCAACAGCATGTCCATTCAAAAAACGGATTCCTGAGTGCGCCAACCGATTGACATTAGGTGTCTTAACGTTTTTCGCACCATAACATTCCAAGTCCCCATAACCAAGGTCATCGGCCAATATGATAATAACATTTGGCTTATCTTTATCTGAATTCAATGATTGTGCATCAGCTATCTGACTAGTTCCACAAGTAGATGATAATAATGCAATTGTTAGCAGTTTACGTTCCATCGTTTTTTGATATGATAAATTATTTGTGGTTGCTCTTGAAAGTAATATTCATGAAATTATTTTCAGATACATCCACCTTTCAGATTGAAGCGAACGCAAAGAAAATTAAAATATTTGAGATAATCAAATTTTTCATAATATTATTAGATATAAATCTGACATGACACTACATTTTTGGTTCTTCCGTTAAATGGATAGATATCTCTGATTAGTTATATATAAAAAGCTGGTATTATGTATCTTTGTAGTGACCAAACTTCAAAAACATGAATACCAGCATAATGCAAAACGCCTTAGGCGTCTCCCAACAAGCTTGTCAGAATCTGCGCTACGAAGGTAATAACTTAGTTTTAGAAATCCAAACTCCAAAGGAAAAACTTTGCTGTCCTGTATGTGGGAGTCATAATATTAATCGTAACGGCAGTCATATTCGTCGCTTTGTAAGTGTTCCTATAGGTCTGAGCAAGACTTATATAGACATGCGTGTACAGCGTATTCAATGTCACGACTGTGGCTGTATCAAACAAGAAAACGTCGCCTTTGCGAAAGGGAAACGCCGGCACACAATAGCCTTTGCGAATATGGTTCTTGACTTGTCTCGCTTTGCTACAATCCAGGACATATCATGGTTTCTTCAGGTATCTTGGGATGTAGTGCGTAATATACAGATGGAGTTTCTGCAGTCGAATTACTCCAACCCAGACCTTTCTACTTTAAGGCGTATTTCCATTGATGAGTTTGCCACTCATAATGGGCATGTATATAAGACCATAGTTGTAGATTTGGATAATGGTCATATTGTTTATGTCGGTGATGTCAATGGGAAGAATGCCCTTGATGGTTTCTGGGACCGTCTCGGCAAGGACAAAGAACATATACAAGCAGTATGTACAGACCTTTCTGCAGCATATACAAGATCTGTAAGTGAGCATCTTCCCAATGCAGCACTTGTAGTAGCCCACTTTCATGTAACCAAGCTTATGAACGAAAAGCTGGACTTGCTAAGAAGACAGTTATGGCATGTGGAAAAGGACGTCAACAAGCGTAAAGTAATCAAAGGAACACGTTGGTTGTTGCTTAGAAATGGAAATGATATTTTTGATTATGCACACAGAAATAGACTGGAGAACGCCCTAAGCCTAAACCGTCCGCTAATGATTGCCTATTATCTCAAAGAAGATCTTAAGGAAATATGGAATCAGTGTAGTAAGCAAAAGGCTAAAGCTGTGTTGGATGAATGGGTAAAGCAAGCTATAGAATCCAAAATACAGCCATTAATGAAAATGGCGTCAACTATTAGAGCATACAAGACATATATATTAGCATGGTATGACCATTATATAACAAACGGAACTATAGAAGGAATTAACAACAAAATAAAGGTTTTGAAAAGACAGATATATGGGTTCAGAAATGAAGAATACTGCAAATTAAGACTATATGCACTGCATGATAGACGTCTACGCATTTAACGGAAGAACCACATTTTTTAGGTTGATAAATTCTTTTATAAAATCATACTTATTAACACTTAGATTAGTTTTATCGATAAATATAAACTATTCGCACATATTAATAAACGTGAAAATAGTAGTTATACCAGTAAAAAAGTCATCAAAAAAATTGCAATAAAGAAAAAAAAGACTATCTTTGCTGCAAAAAGAAAAGGAGGATTATTATTTTTGAAAGGATTTTTTATCATTTACCGTCTACGACAAGCCTTCATTGGACAAGGTTCAATGAAGAAAAGAATGTTCACGATAACAATAATATCTAATTTTAAGGCTTATGACGGAGATTTCACTTATAGCATTTGATGCTGACGATACATTGTGGGGTAGTCAGACCTACTTTAATACAATGGAAAAAGTATACTGTGAGATTCTTGCCCCTTATGCTTCTGCTGCTGAAGTGTCTCATGCTCTCCGCGCCACTGAACAGGCCAACATACCACTTCTTGGTTATGGAAGTAAGGCTTTCATGTTATCACTAATAGAGAATGCGGTCAAAATCAGTCACGGAAATGTAAAGGGAAATGACATCGGACAAATCGTTGAGGTTAGCAAGGAGTTGTTACGACTACCTGGGCACCCTTTTGATGGTGTTAAAGCAACTCTTAAAAAAGTTCGTGACACAGGTAGATACCGAATGATTGTGTTTACAAAAGGAGAATTACTTGACCAGGAAAACAAGTTTCAACGTTCGGGATTACGACCATACTTTGATGACATTGTTATCGTATCAGAAAAAACATCTGATGCCTACAGACGACTTTGTAAACAGTTTGGCGTAAAATCAGGACAATTACTTACGGTTGGTGATTCTTTTACAGAAGATATTGAGCCTGCACTTAAAATAGGAGCATGGGCTGTTCACATACCTAATTATATGGACAATAAAGATACTGATTATCTACATAAGATACATCAACGTATGTTAAGATTACCCACGTTTTCCGGGCTAACAAATTTTCTATGTCCTGTTCCAAGACTGGTTGATGAAAGCAAACTTTCCTGACGGAAGCTCATAGATGCAGAAGAATACTATGTTTCCAATAAAGGAAACTCAGAATGAATTATCGATTTATCCATTACGAGCTAGTAAATCATAAAGTAACGAGTAGGAAGAAAACGAAATGTTTATCTTCCTACTTTCATTTGATAACCACTTTGTAACTTCGTAGGAAGATGATTGAGATTTGATATATTTCATTTTCACCTATTGGATGAAGGATATTGAATATTGGGTGATATTGGTCATGTCTATTCTACACTTTCTCAGTGTGTGGCATGATATCGTGAGACTTCCTTAATTATTTCATACTTGCAGGGAAAAGCTTAAAATTAATAGGCAACCTCGTTTTGCAGAGATATCTTAAACTTATTTTCCTGTCATTCCTATCATTTACACTAATTGCTTAGCTTATTATATCTCAGCAAGATACATGAAATATTAAAAGTGACAACAAACTAAAATAGGGAATTTCAGTTAATTCACTCCTGAACCTGCCAAGAGCATTCAAAAACTGGATTCTTTTTCTTGGAAAAGTTCCTAGAAAAAGAATTTGCAGTGTTTTCTGCTCAAAAATCTCAAATGTTGAGCCGTATGGGCATACCTGCCCCTTCCATACCTGCCTATGGATGGATATAAATCACCTTATCTTTTTATCAAGCCACCTTCTTCATGTCCCTGGCCATCAGCCTTGCGGCAAGAATGGCGGCATTAGCCGTATGGATTCCGAAGAAGAGCAGTAATGTTTCGCTGAACATGTTACGTGCCTTGATGCGCCCAACGGCATAGTGCTGTTTCTGATTCCCGAAGCTGCCCTCCATTACAGTGGCCCTGAGGTTTCCAATAATCTTTCTCGCCGTCCTGAGACATTCTGATTCTTCTTTGGGCTTGGGACCTTTTCTGACGAAACAGGTGGTTATGCCTTTTTCCGTACACATTGTTCGGTTGGCATTGTTGGCATATATGGAATCGGCACCGACACGCTTAACTTTGACCCCCGTCAGAGATTCCTGATACTCAACACATTGCTTAAGACGAACACCCTCGTTGAAAGCCTCAAAGCTGTGGTGTTCTATGAATGATATGCCGTCAATCTGTATGTTGTTGACCTTTGCCCCAAACTCCACACGCTTGTTTTCCTTGCCCCTAACAATGGGACGGAGGTAGGGGCGGTCGATGCTGACAATACGGTGCCTGACTTCCTTGCCTGAAAACAAGGCTGACTGTTGGCGGAATACGGCACGTATGGCGGATAGACGCTTTTCCTGTTCTGCCGACAGGCTGATACAAGGGCTATACAATTTGCAAAGACGGTACCACTGAGAAAGAAGTTTGGAGAGCAGTTTCAGAAGTCTTCTCCTGAGCTTTCGCGTGGATGATGCTGTGTGCTTGCGCTGCTTGGCGTATGCAAGCCTAGCCTTGTCAACATCATTATACTTGCTCCTCGGAACACGCTCCGACAGGTGCTTACACTCGGAGACGAGCAGCTTGTGAAGCCAATGGCAACACTCCCAGAGTAGCTTGATGTCTGTCGGGAAGCGCAGGTAGCTCTCATAACAGGTCGCATCCGTCAGGCATAGGTCCTTGTCCTTGAGGCTGTCTTTCCATTTGGCGTACAATATGCCCTGAAGGCTGTCTATGTCAAGAAGACGGGCAAGACGGTTGCGTATGGCGCTTACAATCTTTCCATCCCTGATGGGACAGGAAGGGTCTATCAGAGCGTCACAGAACATCTGCATGTGGATGCTTCCGTTAAGCATCTCTATCAAGCCATCGTCAGACAGACCTGTGTATGACTTGAGGAACATCAGGGCTATTTCTCCCTCACACGAAAAAAGAGGCTTTTTGCCCCGCTTGCTCTTATGGCTACGACTCGTACATGCTGCTGCCAACTCCTTAAGTGGGAGCTGGGAATGGATACGTCCAAGTTCGCTTTTTGCAAAGCTGTCACGATAGCTCTGTAAAAAATCAAACTCTGTAAAGGGCAAAGTTGGTGTTATATCAGAAATTTTTTGTATCTTCACGACGTTTTTTTTAAATTTTTCCCCCGATTCTGCCCGTGAAGGGTCGTTCGGGGGATTTTATGTAAAGGTACAAATAATATATTACACTGACAAACAATTAGTTAGAAAAATTCTGAATATCCCTATTTAGTGGTTATAGGGATTGGGTCAGTTAAAGCACGCCGAGGAGTGGCTTTTGTTTTCTGATAATATCGGTCCAAATCTTGCCATAGACGAGACGGCTCTCTCCAACGGAGAACTTTATACGATAGTAACCAATCGGGACAAACATGGCAAGAAAGGCTGTTTGGTCGCTGTCGTTGCAGGTACAAAGGCTGAGAAGGTATGTGAGGTACTTGACAGGATAGATGATCAAAAACGTGAGAAGGTCGAAGAGGTGACACTTGATTTATCTGATAGTATGCGCAAGATAGTACGCCACTGCTTCCCAAAGGCTAACCCAAGTTTAACCGGCAAAAATATTTTTCATAAATTTTCGGGATGTTTTATGTAGTATTAATTTCATAAAAGACTGATAATCAAGCATAGGGTATTGTAACGAGGAGTAAAATCTGATTTGTAGGACACCGTCATATCAAAATTATTTTGTTACTTTGCACTCATGCACGCAAATGTACAGACACGATTCAACCCTGCAACAGGCGACATGGCTCCTTTTTATCGCATTAAGGAGTCATATCGTGACGTGCAGGGTCATGTACATTCGCTAATTCTGTTGAACATCGGGTTCGAACCTTCACTTACAGCCGTACAGGTTCGAAAAATTGCATACGCACTTACCGAACGCTTCAAAAACAGAAGTACACCCTCGCTTTTCAAGGAACATCTTGACGGACTTACTCCTATTGAACAGGTAAAGGCTGATGAATGGTGGAGCCGTATGGAGAACGAAGGTGGAATTGATAGGTTTAACAAGGAAGAGCAGAAGTCGCTGAGAAAATATGAGAACTACGTTGACCTTGAGACGGCAAAATATACTAACGCAAGGAATGTCGGTGCTGAGTGGCTCTGCAAGCAGACGATAGACAAACTGCAATTAGAGGATTTCCTGCGCAAAAACGGCTGGACGGAGAATACAATACACACAGCTTTGTCTGCATTGATTGTTCGCACAGTATATGCTGTTTCTGAACGTTCGTCTTATTATTATTTGCGTGATAACTCGGCTGCTGGTGAACTTTATAGTGGAGTTCCTGGCTGGACACCAGGAATCAATTCTCTGTATAAAGTCACTGACAAATTATATGAACTAAAGGAACAGTTAGAGCGTCATCTGTGCAACGTTACTGACGATCTCTTTAATATAGACAACAAGTTGATGCTCTTCGACTTAACCAACTTCTATTTCGAGGGCAGCAAGCGTAACAGCAACAAGGCCAAGTTCGGCCGATCAAAAGAAAAACGCTCTGACTGTAAGCTACTTGTACTTGCACTATGTATCAATAAAGAAGGTTTTATACGTTATTCTTCTATCTTGGAGGGTAATACAGCAGACCCTAAGTCTCTGCTCAATATGATTGATACGTTAGCAAAGAGGAGT